>NZ_CANQYJ010000170.1 GCF_947628055.1 uncultured Rikenella sp. | reverse complement strand
GTGGGGAGACCAATTCCCCGCCGCTCTTTTTTCCGTATGCCAACCATATTTGTGCAAGATTAAAGTAGATAGTTCCGAATCTTATTACGCGGATCTTCCTGTTTCACATGCTCGCTCAGAATGCTGTATGCCGTGCGCATGATCTGTTTGTCGGTCGCCACGGAGAGCAGCCCGTTCCGCTTCTCGATCACGATCAGGTCGTCATCCTCATAAACGATGCGCAGCATCGGATGCGACACCGCCTCTCTCGCCCGACCGAAAGCGATCTCCACCCGGTCGCCCGGAGCCAGCGGCGTATCGAACTGAGTGGTAATACATCCGTTAACCGAAACCTGCCGGTGAGCCAAATACGATTTGACCGTCGTCCGGCTGCGATCGGAAAAATAAGCGAACAGAAACGGGAGTAAGGTTCCCGATTCACGGATCACAAGGCTTTCGGCTTCGGCATTTTGCTTTTTCATACGCGCAAAGATACGAAATCCCATGGCATGAAACTTGTTCACTTGGCGGAACAATCGATTATATCCGAGAACTTATTTTATTCACTAAAACTTGAATGTATTATGAAAACTTTCAACGCTTTATTGATGACCGCTGCCGTCGGGCTTTCGTCTTTGGGTGCCTGGGCCGACAATCCGGTTTCCGCGTCGGCCGACAACCCGCAGCGGAGGCCGCACGACAAGCGGAACACGGTGTGGATCATCGGTTCCGATCCGCGAACCGACGATGTGTGGATACTCAAGGGAAAGGCCATCGACATTTATGCGAACACCGTTAAGGAGGGGTTCCAACAGTCGGGCGTACCCAATTTCATTATCTCGGATCGGGCCAACAAAGCGGTTTTCGGGATCGGCGGATTCGTCAGCTTCCGCACGGCTTATGACTGGAGCAATGTGATTCAGAACAAGGATTTCGTGACTTACGACATCCCGATGGTGAAAACGCCCACCAACAAGCAGCGCCTGCTGATGGATGCCGGCACTTCGCGCCTGTTCTTCAAGACGATCGTCAACACCAAAGCCCTGGGACAGATCGAGACGTATATCGAGACCGATTTCCGCGGCGGAGACAATGTATTGCGTCTGCGCGAAGCGTATGTCTCGTTCAAGGGGCTGACTTTCGGTCAAACGGCTACGACGTTCGCCGACTTGCAGGCTGCGCCGAATACGATCGATTTCCAGGGGCCGAATGCCTATACTTACAACCGGAATCTGATGATCCGGTATCATTTGCATATCAGTCCCAGCTGGGAATTTGCCATTGCGGCCGAGATGCCGGGCGTCAGTGCCACCACTCCGACGCAGGCGGCGTATGTGATCCCGCAGCGGGTGCCGGACATTCCGCTCTATTTCCAGTATAACTGGAATCAGGGACGCAGCCATCTGCGGGCTTCGGGTTTGCTGCGCACAATGAACTATTACGATAACATCGGCCAGCACACACAAACCCAATTGGGCTGGGGGGCGATGCTGAGCGGCAATATCGCTCTGTGCAAAGCTGCCAATTTCTTCGGCCAGATCGTTTACGGGGAAGGTGTCGAGAATTATATCCAGGATCTGAACGGAAATGGCTACGATCTGGTGACTGACCCGAATCGCCTGGGCCGTCTGCAAACTTTGCCTGCTATGGGCTGGCTGGCGGGAGTACAAATGAATTTCTCGGAAAATTGGCAGATGAATGCGGCTTACAGTCAGGTGAGTGTGTGGGACAAGAACAATTATTTCGCTCAGGCTCCGGATACTTACCGTTTGTCGCAGTATATCGTCGGAAACTTGTTTTACAACATCTCGCCGGCGTTCAATGTGGGGGTGGAATACCTGTACGGTACGCGTAAAAACGTAAATGGGGAGAAAGGCCATGCCAACCGGGCTCAGATGAGGGTACAGTTCAATTTCTGATTCCTGCTCGCTGTCGGTACGCACACAAGAGAAGGTCTTACAGCCTTCTCTTTTTTATTCAACTATTGTACGATTAGAGGTAATGACGTGATGAACGATGCGGTCGGGATAATAATTTCAATTTAACTATTGTACGATTAGGAGCCTGCCTCAGTCATGGAGCTACCGCCGTCCGAGTGGATTTCAATTCAACTATTGTACGATTAGGAGCAAGGCGGGCTCGGGCCGGGTGTCACGAATATGCATTTCAATTCAACTATTGTACGATTAGGAGGCCGGGCCGGTCATATAACTGTTGTCCGGGTTGATATTTCAATTCAACTATTGTACGATTAGGAGATGGCCGCAATAGCTTGACCAGTCTTTCCGAGGCCATTTCAATTCAACTATTGTACGATTAGGAGCAGCTTCACAATCGCTGCCAGCGAAACGGATTACACATTTCAATTCAACTATTGTACGATTAGGAGTCGAATTGGCAAGATTGACTGCTGCCGATGGCATCGGGATTTCAATTCAACTATTGTACGATTAGGAGTTTCCCTGACCGACCGTCTGCTCGCCTCTTATGGATTTCAATTCAACTATTGTACGATTAGGAGGGCCTCCAGAATCGACAATAGTCTGTATAAAATCGATTTCAATTCAACTATTGTACGATTAGGAGCTTGTTTGAATACTCGAGTTTATGAGCGTGATTTTGAATTTCAATTC
>NZ_CANQYJ010000169.1 GCF_947628055.1 uncultured Rikenella sp. | reverse complement strand
GTCGAAACCGATCGTGTGCATTCCGGGTGCGGGGCTTGGCAGGTTTGCATCGCTTTGCTGTGGAGGTCTGCGATTGCTTGTTGTTCCATACGTTCTCTGCGTGTTGCGGCTACTTCTGACAGCCGTCAGAAGCAGCCGCAACATGGCGGGGAGTTTTTTTCACGGTCGAGGTTTGTAGGTTTTTATCTATATTTATGGCGTGGATGTTGGGCGGCCTTCGGTTGACTTTCGGGCGGCGCGGGGCTTATCGGGCTTTTGGCCTGTTTTTGCCTGACGCTGTCTGAGGGCGCGTCCGGACATGAAGGTAATGCAGAACGTTTAGGACAGAGGCCGCTCCTATCGAAGTCGACACCGGCGCGAGCCGAAAATGATCTATAAGTATAACCGCACCTTCGCCGTACAGATTCCCTTCGCGGTTCACTAATCGCCGAAAATGAACTATAAGTATAACCGAACCGCACGGGAGAAACAGCCCGTCAAAAATGATTCGATTGGTCGTGCCCGGCCTCGTGCTCGTTCCTTCGGGACAACGCTTCGCGGCAGGAGCGGCGCAACCGGAATAGGGTGCAAAAAAACGACGCCCCGCGCAGTATGCCGTCCCGCAGAAACAGGAACCCGGTCGTACACGCGGAGCGCCGCACCCCATAAATACCTTATAAGATAGTTTCTTCTATAGGTTCATACCTCGGGCAAATTATAATTCAAATACCGTGCCACCCGGCAGTGAATTGCAGAAAACCGATTTTCCGTAACGAATCGGTCAGCGAATGAGTATCTTTGCATGACTTTAACGGAAACATTCAACCATGCTTACTTTTTTGATTTGCCTGGGCCTGCTTGTCGCCTCCTATTTTACTTACGCACGTTATTTGGAACGTCAGTTCGGCATGAATCCGGACGCACCCGTGCCGTCCGAGACTTTGCGGGACGGCGTGGATTACCTGCCGCTTCCGGCCTGGAAAACATTCCTGATCCAGCTGCTCAATATAGCCGGCCTCGGGCCGATCTTCGGGGCGTTGCTGGGCGCCATGTACGGCCCGGTCGCTTTTCTGTGGATTACGTTCGGTTCCATTTTCATCGGCGCCTTGCAGGACTACGCCAGCGGCATGATTTCCCTCAAGGAAGGCGGGGTGAGCTTTCCGGAGATCGTCGGGAAATACATGGGGATGACCGTTCGGCAGGTGATGCGGGCTTTCACCCTGTTCCTGATGATCCTCGTCGGGGCGGTCTTCATGGTCGGGCCGGCGGGCATTCTCGAAGGATTTACGGGACTGACGCAGTCGGTGTGGGTATGGATTATCCTGGCCTATTATATCTTGGCCACTTTGCTGCCGATCGACAAGATCATCGGGCGGTTTTATCCGATCTTCGGGGCCGCGCTTTTCATCATGGCTTTCGGGATACTGGGGGTGCTGCTTTTCGGGCCGTACGAGATTCCGAACCTTTCCGCCGCTTCGTTCGGCAACTTCACTGCGAATCCGGCGGGGCTGCCGATCGTGCCGACGCTTTTCATTACGATTGCCTGCGGAGCGGTGTCGGGTTTCCACGCTACGCAGTCGCCGATGATGGCGCGGTGCGTGACCAATGAACGGCAGGGACGGCCGGTCTTTTTCGGGGCGATGATCTCGGAAGGGGTCATTGCGCTGATCTGGGCGGCGATCGGGATGGCGTTCTGGGGCGGTACGGAGGGGTTGAGCAGTGCGCTGGCCGAACACGGGAACAATGCGGCGTGGGCGGTGGACATCATCACCCATACGACTTTAGGCAAGATAGGAGCTTTCCTCGCGCTGTTGGGCGTAGTGGTGGCGCCGATCACGAGCGGTGACACGGCATTTCGGTGTGCGCGGCTGATCGCGGCGGATTTTCTGCACGTGGAACAGAAACGGCTGCGCAAGCGGCTTTACATCTCGATTCCGATATTTTTGATGGGAGTGGCGATCACGCTGATGCCGTTCGACGTGATCTGGAAATATTTCGCCTGGGCCAATCAGGTGCTGGCGGCAATTTGTCTGTGGACGGTGACGGTTTATTTGGCGGTGCGGCGGCAGCGGTGGATCATTGCGTTTCTGCCGGCGGCTTTCATGACGTTCATCGTGTCGTTCTACATCTTTATCGCGAAGGAGGGGCTTTGCCTGCCGTACTATACAGGGCTGGCGATCGGTGCTGCGATTACGGCTGCGGTTGTCGGGGTGATGGCGTGGTATGTGCGATCGGCGTGGCGGGGACGGGTCGGAATGAAAGCGTAGGGTGTTTGTCTGAGAGTTGCAATGGGTTTGTTTGGCGTGCCGCGCAGCGGTGGGCTGTTTATTGGCCGCCTTTACCCCGAAGTCTCCGCTGGCTCCGGCCATTCTCTGTAAAAAGGAACTGTATTTTGTTCCGTACGACGGGTTTCACAGTCTCCGGTTCGCAGAACCGGGCGGGCCGGACGCCTCCCCCTCGGGAGGCCCGGTGCCGCCGGGATGCGAAAGGACTTTTCTGCGGCAATCTCCCTGTGCCGGTCAGCCTCGTTCCCAATCATCTCCGCTGGCGCCGGCCGTTTCTCTGTCGGAAGCCAAGTAAACCGCGGCCCGACGGGTCGCGCGAGTCGCCGCCACCCCGCGCGGCGCGAGCAACTTCGGCAGAGCTCGTTGCTCTTTCCGCTGGCGGCGACCCGGTACTATTCAGAATCATTCTTTACCC
>NZ_CANQYJ010000168.1 GCF_947628055.1 uncultured Rikenella sp. | reverse complement strand
TGCTCGAATGGCCGAGGCGCCAGGAGGAAGGCGAAGCCAAACTTTTTGAGATGCTTCGCATCTCTTGAGCCTGCCGGGTACCCTTGTTTCCGATTCGTTTGGGGTGTGAGCAATAGCGGGCACTTAGGTAAATAACGCTTTATGCCCGCTATTGCCACATCCCAAAGAAAACTCAATGCAAGAGGGCTGAGGAGCCTAAGGAGTAGCGCAGCTATCTGAAAGTCTTTTGGGTACCTTTTCTTCAGAATCGACGCTGCCAGCAAGAGCAAAACGGGCTTGCGGACTATGCCGAGATAGCGCGAGGAAAACGAGCATAACGAAGTTAAAGAGAACAGTTCCCTCAAACAGGGTCGTACAATAAAACCTACGGTAATGGATTGTACCGATTGACATGTAACGTAAAACGGTATGAAGAACGTTATATTCCTATATAATCCCGTATCGGGCGAGGCGCAGACCGTCGCCCAACTCGACCGGATCTCCATGCACTACCAACGGGCCGGATATGTGCTGACGCTGTTCCGTATCACCCGCGAACGAGGATTGTCGCACCTGGCCGAATTGATCGCACAGCTCCGACCGGATCACCTGCTGGCTGCCGGAGGAGACGGCACCATCAACCGGCTGGTCAACTACCTCAAACACCGGAACGTCACCGTACCGATCGCCATCCTGCCGATGGGAACCGCAAACGACTTCGCCCATCTGATCGGGATGCCCAACAACCTGAACGACGCCTGCCGCGCCATTCTGAACGGCAAAGTGCAGTACTTAGATATGGGCCGCGTCAATGACCGCTATTTTATCAACGTCCTGAGCTGCGGCCTGTTCACGGAAGTGTCGCAAAAAACCCCGACAGCGCTCAAAAACACTTTCGGCAAACTGGCCTATTATTTCAGCAGCATCGGCGAATTGCCGTCGTTCCGCAAAATGAATATCGAGATAACGGCCGACGAAACGTCGTTCCGGGGAAGCTGTCTGCTGCTGCTGGTCTTCAACGGACGTACAGCGGGGAACCTGAAACTGGCCAAACATTCCAGCGCGGAAGACGGACTGTTGGACGTTTTGATTATCCGGGGCGAAAATATCGTGGAAAGCATCAAAAACGTGTTCCATTTCCTGGTAAAGAAGAAAAACTCGGTCTATCCCAGCGACATCGTCTATTTCCAGACACGGAAACTGCACATCGAAAACGACCAGCCTACGAGCGACATCGACGGGGAAAAAGGGCCGGATTTCCCGCTGGATATCGAATGTCTGCCGGGCAGCCTCCCGATCATCGTGCCGCAGGATACGAAAGATCGGTAGCCTCTTGTTCGGCGTTGCCTCAGCGTTTCCTCGGCGATAACAGCAAGCGGCGAACCTCGGTGGAGAGGTTCGCCGCTTTGCCCAAGTCGTGCCGCAACCAAGCTAATCGCTCACATGGGCGAATAACAGGTAGGCTACAATCAAGGTCAGCACGATATTGAATGCCTGAGCGATCAAAAAGCCCCACAGCGGCTTTTTGAAATTTTTATTGAAAATATCTTTGAATCGGGTTTCCAGGCCGATACATACGAACGCGATCGCGAAAAACGCATTTTGCAGATTTTTAGTCACGCCGCCCACGCTTTTGGCCGTTTCGAGTGGCATGGCGAAACTGAAAATCAGCGAGGCGAGCACAAAGCCCAGCACGAATTTCGGAAAGCGTTCCCACAGCACGCCCACCGTCGGCTTTTCGCGGTGATCTTTCCCTTTGTACGACCAGTAGATCGAGATGGCGAAGGCCGCCAATCCCAGCAGCACGTTCTGCGAGAATTTGACGATCACGCTGTATTTCGCCGCGGTCTCGCCCAGCACGGAGCCGGATGCCACCACTGCTCCCGTGGTGTCGATGGTGCCGCCCATCCAGGCTCCCCCCACTTCGGGCGACAGCCCCATCCACTGGGCTAAATATGGCATGAAGTACATCATGGGTATCGCCACGACTAACACTAACGAGATCACGTATGAGAGTTTCTTGCTGTCGCCTTTGATCGCGCCGCAGGTAGCAATAGCAGCAGAAACGCCGCAAATAGAGACTGCGCTGGCCAGCATCGTGGACATCTCCCTGTCTACGCCGAGTTTCCGGGCGATCCAGTAGCCGAAGTTCCATACGCAGAAAACCACGACCAATGCCTGTATCAATCCCAGGGCTCCGGCTTGCATAATTTCTCCGAATATCACGGTTGTCCCGAGCAGCACGAGGCCGATCTTTACGTAAAATTCGCTCTGCAAGGCGGGCCGCATCCATTTGGGCACGCCGATGGTGTTGCTGATGAGCAAGCCGAAGGCTACGGCGAAGAATACGCTTTCGAGGCCGGTGGTTTCTTTTATGACGGGCGATGTGGCGACGTATTGCGCTCCCAAAGCTACGGCGAATATCACGAGCAGCGAGGGCAGTATCCCTCGCGTCGGCCGTCCGAGTGTCTTGCATGCGCTGTACACGATGACGAATAGGCCGGCTAAAAGTATTATGATGTTCTGCCAGCTGCTGATGGTGTCGAGTGTCTTGGGTAAAACGGGCATCCAATCGGGCATCGCAATGGCGAGGAGCATGATTAACAGCCCGGCTGCTACTGCAAGCCAGTCTTCGGTCTTAAAATGATTCAATAGTCGCTGTCTGGTCATCCTTATTCTTAAAGTTTTAATCGTTCGTTTAATCTTTACCCTACAGTGAGTGACTGTTCTTTCTTTGAAAAGAAAGAACCAAAGAAACTTTCAGATAGCTGCGCTACTCCTTAGGCTCCGCA
>NZ_CANQYJ010000167.1 GCF_947628055.1 uncultured Rikenella sp. | reverse complement strand
TCGGTTTTCTGGTTCTCGCTAACTGCGCTGCGCTTGTTTTGCCTCCGGCTTCCTCGCGCTACCTCGGCATAGCCCGCCAGCGGCCTCTGCCGAGGTAGCGCGAGAAAAACGAGCGGAACACAGTTAAAAGGAACAGTACCCTCCCGAACACAACACGTGCAATAAAGCCTACAGTTAAATCTCGCCTCGGGTCGCCCGGAGGAGCGAGCCGCACATTGCCCCCCACACCTGTCATTGCATAAAAATCCCTATCTTTGGGCACCCCGGGCCAAACCCCGGACACTCGAGAAATGCACTATGCCCAATACGCCGGCCGCGCGCCGCAGTTTTTCACCATCGGCCACCCCTTTCCCCTCGAAGGAGGAGCCGAATTGCCCTCCGTCATCCTCGCGTACCACACCTACGGTACGCTGAACGAAGCCGGCGACAACGTACTCTGGGTGTGCCACGCCCTGACCGCCAGCTCCGACGTCGCCGACTGGTGGCCCGGAACCGTCGTCGAGGGCGGATTGCTCGACCCCTCGAAATACTTCGTCATCTGCGTCAACAAACTCGGGTCACCCTACGGCTCCACCTCGCCGATCACCGTAAACCCCGCCACCGGCGAATCCTGGTACCTCGACTTTCCCCAGGTTACGATCCGAGATATGGTCCGCGCTTACCAGGAACTCCGCACGGCATTGGGGATCACACGGATTAAAATGATAATCGGCGGCTCCACCGGCGGGTGCCAGGCCATGGAATGGGCCATTATGGAGCCCGAACTGTTTGAAAACGTGTCGCTCACCGTCACACTGCCCAAGATCACCCCGTGGATCGTCGCCGACAGCGAAGCCCAGCGGATGGCCATCGAAGCCGACCCCACCTTTTTTGAACGCCGCATGGACGGCGGGGGACAGGGGCTTGCCGCCGCACGGGCCATGTCCATGCTGATCTACCGGAACTCCGTCGCCTTCAACCGCACCCAGCACGATCCGGACAGCGAAAAGTTGGAAGGCTACCGCGCCGCCAGCTACCAGCGCTACCAGGGCGAGAAACTCCGCAGGCGGTTCAATGCCCACTGTTACTACCGATTGCTGCAATCCCTCGACTCCCACGACGTGGGGCGCGGCAGGGGAGGCGTCGCCGCGGCATTGCGGCGGATCACGGCCCGCACCATCGTGACGGCCGTCGACAGCGACATCATGTTCACCGAACCGGAAGTGCGCGGAATGGCGGCCCTGTTAGGGGCCGACTACCATGTCATCCATTCCGATTACGGCCACGACGGATTCCTGATCGAGACCCCCGAGATTACCCGGATACTCAGGGAATACCTGTAGCGGTTGCTGCAAACTCCGGTATGGAATGGGCCCGGCAAAGCGTGCCGGCCCCTTATTCGGCTTTCCGGGTCGGTTCCTCTTGCCCGGCTTGCGTCCTTCCGACGCAAGCCGATATTTTTTTGCGTTGCGTATATGACAAAATGTATTTTACTGACCGTCAAGGTTTAGTTCGGGAGGGTTGTATTTTGAATGATGTTAAAATTTTGTAAATCAATAAATTGTATAATTAACTGATTGTCAGATTGAAGAAAGAAATAATGCCATACCTTGCCATTTTTTCCGATAAAAGTGTTTTATATATACAAAATGTATTATATTTGCGGTGTGAAATCATTACAAACTGTATGACGAATGCCTTAATCTTTTAAGCTATGAAAAAAGTGTGGAGATTTATTTTCGCCAGAGCTGCCCGGACGGGCGGTCTGTATCGCGCCGAGGAGCTTTGCTGTCGGCGCAGTCCGATTCGCCGGCTTGTCACTCTTTCCGATTCCCGTGACTGATGAGCTGGCTGTTCGAGGACACTTACGAGTACCGCGACCAGGCGCAGGCGGTGCTCGACCGGGTGAAAAAGGCCCGGAAAAACAGGAAAGTCCGCTTCGAGCGTGTGGACGACTGCACGTGGATCGAGCGCTGCGTCACTCCTGAACCGTTTAAAACAAAAGAGATCATGGAAACCACTGTAACCCGTCAGGAGGCCGAACAGGCCATCGCCATTTATCGCACGGCCAAGTGTGCCAAGGCGGAGTATGAGGCCCAAATGGCCGAAGCGGAGCGTATTATCGAGTCTTTCGGCCGCGGACATCTTGCTGAGTTTGTGGACGGGCGTCTGGAGCTTGACAGCGGGACGCTGGCTGTCAAGGCGGGCGCTGCCAAACCGGTCAGGGGTGGCCGGCCGCTGAATACGGCGGCGCGTATCGAGCTGGCGTCGCAGCTGCCGGCGGCTTATGTGCGTGCTTCGTGCGATTTCGCTGAATTATATGGCTGTCGGGACAAAATGGTGCGGCAGCTGCTGGCTGCCCGGGGGATCGAGATCGTCCGCGAAGACCGGGTCGTCGTGCTCGGATGATGATGAACTGTAGGTTTTTATCGCCTCGACCGGCGGGGTGTTTGTTCTTTATATAAAACTTTTTTTGATGCCCTCCTGGCGGGCGGGCTTTTTGCTTTCGCTTCACCGCTCCTGCCGCGGGAGCTTTTTTCTTAGCCGCCTTGAGCCGGCGGGGCTTTTGTTCTTTGTATAAAACTTTTTTTTGATGCCCTCCTGGCGGGCGGGCACTTTTTCTTAGCCGTCTCAAACCGGCAGGGTTCTTCATTTCTTTTGTCAGCAAAAGAAACGAAGCAAAGAAAACTGCCTCCAGCCGGTTTCGCCTTGTCGGGTGTCCGCGCGTCCTGCGCGGCCCCCTCAAGGCAAAACGCGACGCTTCCGGGGAATTTTTGTGCTTTCACCGAAATACCCGTTGTCAGCCGGAGTCAGCGGGGCTTTGGGGTAGAGGCGGCCAATAAAACAGCCAACGGCTGCGGTTCGAGTGCCGAGCGGCAC
>NZ_CANQYJ010000166.1 GCF_947628055.1 uncultured Rikenella sp. | reverse complement strand
CCTCGGCCATTCGAGCAAGCTCGATGGCTCTCGCCTGCTGCGTCGGTTTTCTGGTTCTCTTTGTTCACAAAGAGAACGGTACCCTCCCAAACACGTACAATAAACCTACCATTACTTCACGATTCGTTTGCGAATATTAGGCGTCGTATAGACCCCCATCGATCCGTCCGGTCGACTGAACACCAAGTAAGCCTCCAGTTCCGGATGGCGAGCCAGCAATAGCTTGCTTTTTTCCAGTCCGATCACCATGCAAGCCGTCGCATAACCGTCCGCGACAGCCGAAGTCGGAGCGATGATCGTCGCCGACAGCAGGTTGTGCACCGCCGGCCGCAGCGTGTGCGGATCGATCGTGTGCGTCACCTTATTCCCATTCTCATCGAAAGCGAACTTGCGGTAATTGCCCGAAGTCACCAGCCCCCTGTCCGTCAGTTTCAGGATCGTCTGCAAGTTTTCGCCCGGCACCATATTGCCCTCCACCGGCCGGTCGATTCCCACTCGCCACTCCCCCCCGGAAGGATTATTTCCTTTGCAGAGGATTTCACCTCCGATTTCGACCATATAGTCCTTGATTCCCAGCGAGTCGAACATCGCCCCCATCAGGTCCGACGAATAGCCCTGCGCGATCGCGTTGAAATCCAGTGCCAGCCGCGGGTCATCCTTCACTAAGCGTCCGTTTTCGATGCGTACTTTTTTATATCCCGTGAACACCCGAATCGAGTCGATCTCGCGTTGCGACAGCAGGTGCGGCATATCTTCCGTCCCGATGCGGTAAGCCGCGATCAGCGGACGCAGCGTCACATCGAACGCCCCTTTCGTGTCGTCGCCGATTCGGCGCGCTATGTCGAGGCACTCCGTAACCCATTTGTCCGGCACGGCCGCCGTATCGTTTTCGTTGAGCCGTGTCAGCAGCGAACTCGGGTTGTAGACCGACAGAGAATTGTCGAAATCCTCCAGCAATTCTTCGATATTCGTGCCCAAGTCGCGTCCCTGCGGATCATAATAGACGATATGGTACGTGCTGCCTTGCGCGAAACCGTCCACTGTCGTGTAGGAGGTGTCGGATGTGGCCGCCGGTCCGCATCCCGCACTTACCAACGCGGCTGTCAGACCGATAATTCCGGATATGATCTTCGTTTTTTGCATGACACTGAATATTCAAAGGCGGGGTTATGGGGGTATCTCAGCGGCGGTGCCGTTCGGTACTTACACGGAACCTCTCAGTTATGATCTCCCTTTGTCAAGGTGGTGCCGCCCGGCACGCGAGTCGGGAGTTTGTTCCACCTTAACCGGAGGAAACTGCCCTCGGGCCGGACAGGCTCCGCGTGCCCCCGCCGGGCTTGCAAAACTCCGTTTTACTGGAGCCGAAACTACCCCGAACAAATCCCGCCCACCTGTGAAAATCCGGTTCGCAGAACCGGGCGGGCCGGACGCTTCCCCGTCGGGAGGCCCGCAACTCGGCGGAGCTCGTTGCGTTCTCTCCCGAGCGTCCGGCCCGGTGCCGCTCGGCACGCGAACCGGGCCGGAACAACCCTAAACGGCCACACCAGCTCCGGCTTCGGCCCGCCCGCTCCGCGGAATGACTATATTCGCTCGCCGGTTATTCCCGTTTCAGAATCTTTCGGATCGCCCCCCCATACGCCCGCGCATAAGCCTCCATACCGTAGTCCGACGGATGGATATAGTCCACCATCCCCTCCGCCGGCATACCGATCTCTTCGCGCGAAAGGTAATACAAACCTTTTGTCCCCTCGCGCCGCAAATCTGCATACGCCCGTCGCAATCCGCCGTCCGCCCGTTCGTCCTCATCGCGTTTGGTCGCATTCGTCCGCCGGTTGGAGTACCCCGGATGCTCCGCGAGCAGGATCGGCGTCTCCGGCCTCAGCCGCCGGAACTGTCGCACCGCATTCAACACCAACGTGTAAACGCTGTCCTCCGGCACATACATGTTCGGCATGCAGTCCACCACGTAGAGCGCCGCTGGAATCGCAGCCACATAGTCGATCACCTCCGGTTCCAACCGTCCGTTGCCCGAAAAGCCGAGGTTCACCACCTCCCGGCCCGTCAGCCGGTGCAGGATATTCGTCCAGGCCATCCCCGGCCGCGACGCGCAAGCACCCTGAGCGATCGACGTCCCGTAGACCACCACCGGCAGCCCGTCCGCAAAGGTCGTATCCGCCGGAATAAAATCGAACTCCGCCCCCGCGCGCACCCCGATCCGCAGCCGTTCGACCGTGTTGTAGAGCGGCAGGTAGAGGGTATAGGTCGCCGCAGCCGAGGTGTCCGGCAGGTCGCGGTAGGTATAGGTGATCGGCTTTCCGAACGAATAGCCGCCCCAGCACCGCTCCCCGCGTTCATTGTAAAGATCGACCCCGCTCACCCCCGTCGCCGGCATGTGCGGCATGGCATGTGCCCCGCTCACCATATATTCTACTGTAATATCCGGTGAGTTGGTCGTAAATTGCAGGTAAAGCCCCGCGCTGTTCCGGGACAGGTTCCACACTGCGTCCCGCACGGTGCCTCGGGCCGATTCCGGCAACCGTCCGTAGTCGTTTCGGACGAATCCTCGTCCGTGAATATAGCCGGATGCTCCGGCCGCTGCCATCGCCGCGGAGTCCAATGGGTCGTGCCATGCGACCTGCTGGGCCGAAGCGGACAACACGGTGGCTGCCAAACTGCCCAAAACGGAAAACAAATAATGTCTCATCATATTCCTGCTTATAATTGCCTACCCGTTCTTTGTGTGGAAGGGTACTGTAGTTCTTTTGCACTGTGCCGTATGGGACTGTCGCTTTCTTGAAAGAAAGGCCCCATAGGGGCTTTCCGGGCTGTAATTACCCGAATCCTTAGGCTCCGCAGTCCTCTTGCATTGTGTTTGGTTCGGGGCGCTGGAATCGGGCCGATATGATGAGGCTCAGCCCTTAATCGGCCCGATTCCCCGCACCCCGATAAA
>NZ_CANQYJ010000165.1 GCF_947628055.1 uncultured Rikenella sp. | reverse complement strand
TTCGACAAGGCGAAACCGATTCCCGGCGACTTCTTTGCTTTCTTTCTTGGTCGCACAAGAAAGAAAGTGCCTCCGCGACATGAGCGGTGAAGCGAAAACAAAAAGCCCGCCCGGCAGGAGGGCTGCAAAAAAGTTTTTTTATAAAGAACAAAAGCCCCGCCAGAAGTCCAGTGTCGAGCCGTAACTAACCCGAGCTCCGCTGGCTGCGGCCCTTTGCAAATCGAAAACAGTCTTTGTCCCGCGCACTGGCGGAAATCTTGTTCAAAAGCAATTCATACTTTTGAACGATTTCCTACTCCAGCTGTCCCGCGCGGTGCCGGTGCTGCTCGGTTCCTCCTCGCCGCTCACCCTATCCTGGGCAGAGATGCTCCGGATCCTGTGCCGCTCGGCACCCCCGCCCCCGAACGGCTGCACACACCATAAACACCCGCCATACAACACACAACCCCACAGCAGAAACCATCCTATCACGCCGACACGCCGAAATCGCGCAACGCATCGTTCAGCGTAGTCTTGCGATCAGTGGACTCCTTGCGCCGCCCGATAATCAGAGCGCAAGGCACCTGATATTCCCCCGCCGGATAATGCCGGGTGTACGAGCCCGGGATCACCACCGACCGCGGCGGCACATACCCTTTGTAGTGCACCGGTTCCGAGCCCGTCACGTCGATGATCTTCGTCGAGCCGGTAATCACCACATTGGCCCCCAGCACCGCCTCCGCACCGACATGAGCCCCCTCGACGATGATGCACCGCGAGCCGATGAAACAATGATCCTCAACAATCACCGGCGCCGCCTGCACCGGTTCCAGCACGCCGCCGATCCCTACCCCGCCGGCCAGGTGAACCCCTTTCCCGATCTGCGCGCACGATCCGACCGTGGCCCACGTATCGACCATCGTTCCCGCATCCACGTATGCCCCGATGTTCACATACGACGGCATCAGAATGACCCCCGGCGCCAGATACGATCCATAGCGGGCCACGCCGTTCGGCACCACCCGCACGCCTAAAGCCTCGAAATCCTGCTTGGTCTCCATCTTGTCGAAAAATTCGATGTCGCCGCTGCTCATCTTCCGCATCTTCTGGATCGGGAAATAGAGGATCACAGCTTTCTTGACCCATTCGTTGACCTGCCAGGTGCCATCGTCCCGCGGTTCGGCGGTGCGGAGCCTGCCCTTGTCGAGCAGGTCGATGACCCCGCGGACGGCTTCGCGGCTCTCGGGCCGGTCGAGCAGGCTGCGGTCGTCCCAGACCGTTTCGATTATCTTTTGATACGCAGTGAGTTCCATATCGTTTTTATCGTTTTGAGGTATCGAAAAATCTCCTTTCCGCCTGCGCGGGAAAGCAGTCCGCGCAGACCGCATACGTACGGCATGTGTCATTTCGAGCCGCCGGTATCGGACTTCTGCCGCTGAAGCCGCACGAATACCGGATTATGATCCGACCACGGCAGGTCGTCGGAGCGGTATTCGAGTGTCTCGAACAGCGGGGAGTGGAATATGTAGTCGATGCGCAGCATCGAGAAAAGCCGGTTGTAGGTATACGCAAACCCCGTGCCTGCATTGATGAAAGGGTCTTCCAGCTCACCCCGCATCTTTTTGTAGGTGTAGGAGACGGGGGTGTCGTTGAAGTCTCCGACCACGATCGCGGAGTAGGGTGACGCGGCGATCATCCGGGAGACGGTGTCGACCTGCACAGCGCGGCGCCGGTAGTTGGCTTTCAGCCGCGATCCCAGGCTGCGGACGAATTGTTCGGCGCTTGGATCGCCCCGCATCTCGAGCCGTTCGACACGTTCTCTGCTCATTTCGTCGATCTGGGTGGACTGCAGGTGGTTGTTGAACACCCGCACGGTATCGCCGCCGAGGGTCTGCAGGTCGGCCCGCAGCATGGAGTTGGACGAGTATTCGAACAGGGTGCGTTCGGCTCCGAGGATCGGCAGGCGGCTGAACACGGCGGTGCCGTATCCGATGTCGTCTTTTCCGCCGTAGATGAAGTTGTACGAGCGGTAAGGCCAGTCGCGGTAGAGGCTGTCGATGCGCCGCACGTCGCCGGGCTGCATGGTCTCGTATTCCTGGAAGCAGATCACGTCGGGCTGCAGGTGCCGGATGTAGGCGGCGATGCTGTCGACGTTGCGCAGGTAGCCTTTGTGTTCGTGCTGCCCGTGACTGAATCCGTGGACGTTGTAGGTCAGTATGGCTAACTGTTCCGGGGTGTTGTGTCGTGCGGTGGTGTTCCCGCTGTCGCGGTGTTCTTTGAGGAGGTCGATCTGCACGAGTGTCCCCAGGTGACCGATGCCGAGAAGCAGGGTGACGGCGGGAACGAGTGCCCACCATCGCCAGCGGATGATCCACACTAAGAGCATCACGATGTTGCCGAGGTACAGGAAGGGGGCGCCGAGGCCGAAAAAGGCGAAGATCCAGTTGCGCTCGGGGCTGATGCCGGTGGAGAGGTAGGCCATGACTAAGCTGCCGCCCAGCCCGAGGGTCAACAGCACGAGCAGGAGGTCGAGCAGAATGCGCCACAGGTTCACGGGGCGGCTTTGGTCGATGTAGTAGTATTCGTTTCCGGCGCTGTTGCGGTTGGCGCTCATGGGTTTGTTGGTTGCTGATTTATAATTTTCGGGCTCGGGAGCGGGCGCTGCCGTCGGCTGTCCTCTTGGCCTGTCCTCTTGGCCTGTCCTCTTGGCTTGTCCTGTTGGTCTATCCTGTTGGTCTGTCCTATTGGTTTGTCCTGTTGGCCTGGCTGCTCCGCGGAATACCTGTTGGCTGTAGGTTTATTATGGCCTCGACCGGCTGGGCTCTTTCTCCGGCGGAAGGCTCTGTGGACGTTTGTTCTTTATATTTTTTTGCAGCCCTTATGCCGGGCGGCTTTTTGTTTTCGCTTTACCGTTCATGCTGGGGGACACTTACTTTTTTGTCGCCCCTGAGCCAGCGGTGCTGCTCGGCACTCGAACCGGGGAGTTTGTTTTGCCTAATTCTCCCTTCGGGGGTGGCTCCGGGCTGGCCGCTTCGCGGGAA
>NZ_CANQYJ010000164.1 GCF_947628055.1 uncultured Rikenella sp. | reverse complement strand
GCAAGAGGACTGCGGAGCCTAAGGAGTAGCGCAGCTATCTGAAAGTTTCTTTGGTTCTTTCTTTTCAAAGAAAGAACGGTTCCAGGCGGCACAGTGCTAAATAAAAGATCGATAAAATTTAATAAAGCGCAAAGATACCCAAAATTATCGGCAATCGCGCCCCATCATCGGCAGAGAGAAGCAGAAAGAACAAAGATTTAACATTTTATTTAAAACGCATCAAAGGCAATGACACTCAATCTATTATGAGATGTTCATCTTACTTGCATATTAGACCTAATAAAATCAGTTGAATCAAAAAGAAAATTGGTCTTGAAATCACAAAAAATCGTCTGTCGAATTAGTTTCGACGGACGATTATGAGATATTCGACTTGATTTGAATCCTTTGCTCCGATTTTAAGCACAATATGTGCGTTTTTGCATAGTGTTTCTTATTGCGCATTCTTTAACAAACAGACCCGCCGCACAGCTGCGGCTGGTTCACCCTCTTGTAGTAGGTCGTACCTACTCACTCTTTGTCATGGTTATCCGAAATTCTGGTTCTCATTCCGAGAATCCTGCTGCCGCTGCCGGTCTCGATGTCGTCCAATGCGAGGTAACTGTTCGGCAGGTCTGCTATTTGGCCGAATGTCTTGCGGCTGCCGCCCACCTCGAACAGATACTTCCCGTCGGCCATAAAATCGCCCTGCTTGGGCATTGTCAAGGTCGATACCGCCCCCACTTGATTGGCAAAGAATGTTTCACGAAGCGTACCTTCCGATATTCTGCCCGACAGGGCGTACATCAAATTGGCGTTGTTCAGATATACCTTCTTCGGACCGGTCAGATGTTTATAGTCCTTGACTTTGTCCGTCAGCAAGCAGAGCAGTGCCGCACGGTCGAGCAGATAGAGCATTTTCAGCGTCTGGTCGCGGGTCGATTCCAGTTCCGCAGAGAGTTTATTAATATTGGGTTCAAGCGGCACATTCTCGGCGATGACCATCAACAACTTCTTAATCTTCAATATGGTCGTATAGGTGATGTCTTCCACTGACGGAATGTCGCTGTCGATGACAAGTTGTGCAACCTCGGCAACACGCATCAGATAATCCTCGCCCGATTCTTTATAAATAGGGATAATAGCCGCTGCGCAGGTAAGCGTCGAAGTGTTTTAACACCTTTATTTTCGACGTAACCTCCATCGCATACTTTGTATGACCGGTGAACAAATCTTCCAACGAAATAGCGGGAACAGATACGATACCTTCATATTCGAGATACTCACGGAACGACAGCCCGTTGAGCGTATAAAGCGACTGGCGGCGCGACAGGTCGGTTTTGGAATTGTCTATAGCCAGCATCGCCGACCCTGTGTACACGATATTCAAATCGGGATAACTGTCATAGAAGTTTTTAAGCAGCTGTGTCCAATTCTTATACTTGTGGACTTCGTCGAAATAGATATGCACAACACCGTGCGTATAGAGGAATTCGACCAACTCTTCCAGACTGTGCATGTTGAACCACATATTGTCCATCGACACATACAGCACCTTCTGGCCGTTATCTGATAGTATAAATTAACAGAATTCAACCAACAAGTTACTACTGTATAACTTGGGCGGATTTAGTTTTATCCCATCTCGTCCAGAAACCTTCCAACGATGTGTCAATCGTAGACAGGGATGATATTTGAGATTCAACTTCACTCCAATGGAAACGATCATTGCATGCAGCATTAAGTTCTGTTATGTTGATTGTTACCTGCGATTTAATATGTTGAATTTCTTTCTGTAATGTAACCAATGTCCTGTTTGTATTAGGAGAGGCGAAAGTAATAACCGGGGTCAATACCCCTTTCAGATGTTCATTAATCTTATCTGTGCCTATCGCTATCTCCAAATAAATACAATCATTGGCTAATGACTCCCAATTACTGAGTTGAGCAGAATGTAGCCGTTGAATAATTTTGATCATTGCTTTTGCATTTTTTGTTTTAAACAGGGGATTATAATCGAACGCGCGCATTCCGGGCGTCAATTGTTTGATTGTATTTGATAAATAATACAATAGATTGGTTGGTACACTCTCTCTTGATGATAACAGATTCTGTATGCTTGTCTCTGCTATATGCAATTGGCCAAAGATGGTTGTCATCTGTATAAAAAGCCATTGTTCCATCGATCTTTTCATTTGAAAAAATTTATATACCTCAGTGGCTATCAATACCATAAAACTTGCAAATATACCTGTAAAGCAACTCAGTAGAAAGTCATTAGAGATCCATGCTGAATTGGCAGAACAAAATACAAGTTCTTTGTTGACGGATACAAAATATGACATTCCAAGAAAAAGGATACAGGATACAATCAGATAGAGAATTGAATGTTTTAACTGTGTCATAGTTATTGAATTTTAAATGTTTATAAACACCTTTCTATGCCGCAAGCCAGCCATAACCCTGAATTACCCTATCAATAAAGTAATTCATCAGCAGGTTTGTTTTACTGAGTATGATTCCGGCAGGGCGTTACTCAGGGAAATCTGAATGATGTCCATTACCTTTTGTTTAGGCTGCGCATCTTTGTGCCAGTCTACAACCGTCACATATTCCTCTATCTCAAAGATATTCGTTGGGGGTATCTCGATTGCAAATGCTTGGAGACAAAGGGCTCCTCAGTGCGCAAGTCCAACAGAACCTTTAACCCTTGAAGTTCCAGATCGGCTCAATCAAAAGAATTGCAGACCGCCAACATAGGCCTACAAGCACTTCCTAAAACGAATCGAGACCGTTTTTTCCCACTCAACGATAATCTCATGATGATTCCAACTACGCAAAGAATCCTGCAGCCTTTTCAGCAGCAATGACTTTCGTACAATATGTCAATTTTACGAATCAACGTCCGATCGGGCAGATAAAATGAGCAGTATTATAATTCAACAGACAGGTAATAATGAATGATTATGAGATATAAGCGAGTAGAGACAGACGTGAAAATTTGTATATAGAAACTATTGCTATAATCGGGGATTTTTGTTGGTAAGAAGTACCCTTTCAATTAACCGTTCGATTAATTACTAATAATGTCACAAA
>NZ_CANQYJ010000163.1 GCF_947628055.1 uncultured Rikenella sp. | reverse complement strand
CACGGTCCAATCCGCCCCACAGGTTTTTCGGCGCCCGCATCAACCCCTGCGCCAGATGCGCCGCATCGACCAGCGCCTGATAGCCCACCGCAAAACTGATGTAGTCCGCCGAAGCGGTATCCATCGCGTTGCGCAGCCCTTTAATGGAGAGGTCGAGCAACTCCTTGCGCATCCGCCCTTCGCGGGTCGCGGTGTCCACGGGCAGTTCCAACCACGGCGCGATGCCGCAAATCGTCCGCCCCAGCGCCTCCAAATAGGCATACTTCGTCCGGTCGCCATACGCCCCGTACTCCGGATGCGACGGCCCGCGCTGCTCGACCGGCATATTCCGGTGCAGCGTCCCCGCCGCTAAATTCGACAGCACCGGATGGGCGATCCGGTAAGCCGTCTCGGCCCATACCTCGCGATCCGTCTTCGGCTCGACGGACAGTTTTTTCCGGGCCGCCGAAGCCACTTGGGGCGCAAAACCGCCCAGCACAAGCAAGGTCGCGATCAACGCGACGATCATCGTTTTTTTCATCGGTAATATTCTTTAGCCAATTCGCTGTACTTGTCAAACATTTTTCGGGCCGTTTCGATCTCGTCTCCGCGCGGCGTCGGGTCGATGTCCGTTTTCGGGGTCGCCACAAAGGCGATCTCCCAATCCGCCAGCCGGTCGTAGAACGCATTGCCCCGGAAGGCCTCGCGACCGTTGCTCATTTTCGCCCCCGCCTCGGAGTAAGGCTCCCCGGCAGCCAGCGACGCGTCGAGCATGTCGTAGAACATCTTCCACCGACCGTAATAGTACCGCCGGATCAGCCCCGCCCATTCGCGCCACGAGTAGTCGAACTGCTGGCACATGTAGCCCGGCGTGAAGCCCCAGTAGGTCACCAATGCCGTCGCGTCGCGCTCCAACAGATCCTTTTCCTCCGGGGTCGTCCCCCAGCGCCGGGCATCCGCCACCCAACGGTCGAAATTCCACTCCGTGCGGGTCGCCAGCAGCGTATCCGCATCCAATAATAAATCGAGGAACCGCTTGCTATGCCGTTTGAAACCCTCGCGGTCGCCCGCCTTGTAAGCCACCGCAGCCGCTTTGTGGATCTCCTGCCCCAGATTCGACAGGATTTGCCGCTGCACGTCCACCACGTCGAACCGGTAGAGTTTCGAGCCACCCAGCACCGCGGAATCTTGCAACAGGAGCCGCTCCGCCTCGTAGAGCGACAGCGGATCATACGGAATATGGAATCCCGCATTCGGCCCCGACTTCTTGACCTCGATCGCCGGCCGCGCCGCGATGATCGAGCTGCTCTCCACTCCGTTCGTACCCCGTCCGTAAGGCCCTTTCAACAGAATGGCCCACGCCTGCTTCGCCGCCTCCGAGTTGTCCCCGTAAGCCCGCTCGGTATAAGCATCGATCCACTCCTCCGGCCGAATCGAATCCCGGTGCATCGGCATCTCGAACGCCATCGCATAGTAGACCGGATTCTGGACGATCGACTCCATGAAAAGACCCGACCCGACCGCATTCGGCGCCGTCCGCCGGGCCGTCCGGTATTGATTGGAAGCCAGCAAAGCCAGGTCGCCGTGCAGGTTGATCCGTCCGCCGAAGTTGTGCAGATTGCCCGCCACGAACGGATAGTCCCAGAAGTTCTTTTTGCCCGGATAGGTCGAACCGTTCAAGTCCAGCACCACCAACCGCTCTTTCGGGAACTGCCGGACGATCGGCTCGCGGATGCTCCACGCCTGCATCGCCACGATCCCCGCCGGGTCGAAATCATGGATAAGTCCGCTGATTTTGCGCCCTACAGCCCCGAGGTATTCCGGTGTGTTCACCGGCGGCGCACTTTCGTGGAACGGATCGGCGGCATAGATGCCGTACGAGCCGAACAGCGAATCCTGCATCCGCATAAAGACATGCCCCATGCGGTCGAACAGGGGGTCGAGCGGATCGAGCTGCGACACCCCCTCGAACCCATACCACTCCGGCTGCTGCTGGATATGGGCCTCCGGATACTTCGCCGCCAGCCGTTTCGGCACATAGCCCGTAAAACCCTGCTGGATCGGGTACATCCCCAGCTCCAACTCGCGGGCGAAAATCCGGCGGGCCAGCTTCGCATGGCTGTCGATCCAGCTCTTGGGCAGCGGCCCGCCGAAGCTCTCGATGTTGGGCATCCACTGCCACGCCTGATGAGCCGGCGCCACGAGGAACGACCGCGCCTCGAGGTCGGTGAACCCCATCCGCAGCAGCGTCTCGTACCACACCGCGTCCAGCCCGATGGGTTGCAGCGGCATATTGATCCCGTTCATCGCCATGAAGTCGATCTCGCGCTGCCACCGCTCCCAGTCCCACCACGGAGCCGTGTACGACAAGGTGCAGTAGTTGAAATAGGCCCGGTATTTCCCGTTGATATTGCGCCGTTCCTTGACTGTCGGCAGCGGCAATCGCTTCGGCAGCTTCAACTGGTCGCCGAACCACGACAACTGCGCCCCGCAGGTGTATTTCAGGTACCAGTGGAACGCCGAGGCCAGTGCCACGGGATTGTTCCCCCGCAGCACCACTTTCCCTTTTCGGGAATCGACCTCGAAAACATCTTCGCCGCTCTGCGGATCGGCCGGAATGATCTCCAGCACGTACTGTTTTTCATAGCCCGGCGTTACGCGGCCGATCAGCTCGCGCGCCGCCTTGATCATCCCCCGGTCGCTCGATGTTGTCGCTTTTCCGGCAGCCCTGACAGTGGCACTGAACAGGCAGAGAAACGAGAAGAACAGGATTTTCCGAATCATTGTGTGAGTTTAGGTGTTAGTAGTCGCTATTGTTGCACGAAAGTCACGCGCAGCGTATCTTTCGGTTTGGGATTCTTTACCTTTAGCGTGATGCGGGTCAGCCGTTCGCCCCAGATTTTCGACAGCCGCGGGTCGGTCAGCTCTACAGGAGCCGCCGAGACCTCATACTTCGCCGCATCGTCCGGCAAGAGGTGCAGCATGCGACCGCCGGCGGCTATCTCGATCGTCCGGCCGATCCGCACCGCGCCGCAGGTCAGAAAATTCAACTCCACCGCCCCTTCGACCTCTGCGAGGTCGTACCGATCGGTCAGCGTGACGGTATTTTTGCGCCGGTCGAACCGATAATCCCGCACCCAGCTGCGGCATGCCGCCTCCGCCGGATAAGCCCCCGCCAAATCCAACGAAAAATCCATCGTCC
>NZ_CANQYJ010000162.1 GCF_947628055.1 uncultured Rikenella sp. | reverse complement strand
CGGGTCGCCGCCAGCGGAAAGAGCAACGAGCACCGCCGAAGTTGCTCGCGCCGCGCGGGGTGGCGGCGACTCGCGCGCCCCGTCGGGCTGCGGTTGACCGAACACCCACAGGTAACAACCGGAGCTTCGTCCCGCTCGGAACCCAGCGGTACCGCCGGCTGTGCACTTTTGCGAAGTGCTATTTAAGGGTCGGACGCCCGGGAGAATTCGGGTAGTTCTAGCCCGGTTCGCGTGCCGAGCGGCACCGGCATCCGCGCGCGACGGCTGGAATAGGAAATCGTTCAAAAGCGCAGCTGCTTTTGAACAAGATTTCCGCCAGCGCACGGACAAAGAATGTTCATTCCGGCGCGCGGCGAAGAATGATTCTGAATAGTACCGGGTCGCCGCCAGCGGAAAGAGCAACGAGCACCGCCGAAGTTGCTCGCGCCGCGCGGGGTGGCGGCGACTCGCGCGACCAAAGGTCGCGGTTTACTTGGCTTCCGACAGGAAAACGGCCGGAGCCAGCGGGCTTGGGGTAGAGGTGGCTAATAAAACAGCCAACGGCTGCGGCTCGCGCGCCGCGCGGCACCCCGCCGTACAACCCTTGAAACCCAAAAACAACAGGCACTCCCCAATGGGAGACCCGAAAAACATAGATTACCCGATATTGCAAACGACACATGGACTATAAAAAAGAATTTGAACACTACGCACGGCTCGGACGAGGGATTTCGTCGCTCGCCATGCACCGCTACGGACAGATCACAGCCGAATACATCTCGCCCACCATCATCGAAGAACGGCAGCTCAACATCGCCACGATGGACGTTTTCTCACGGTTGATGATGGACCGGATTATCTTTCTCGGCGTGCCGATCTACGACGACGCCGCCAACATCATCCAGGCCCAGATGCTCTTTCTCGAATCCAACGACCCGAAAAGCGACATCCAGATATACCTCAATACGCCGGGAGGATCCGTGTCGGCAGGCCTCGGCATTTACGACACCATGCAGCTCATCGCGCCGGACGTGGCGACCATCTGCACCGGGATGGCCGCTTCGATGGGCGCCGTGCTGCTGACCGCAGGAACCAAAGGGAAACGGTCGGCCTTGCAGCACTCCCGCATCATGATCCACCAGCCGTTAGGAGGCGTCGAAGGGCAGGCCAGCGACATCGAGATCACCGCCAGGCAAATACTCAAGACCAAAGAGGAACTCTACACGATCTTGGCCGCACACAGCGGCGTGGACGTCAAGCAAATCGAACAGGACGCCGACCGCGACTTCTGGATGACCTCGCAGGAAGCAGCCGATTACGGCTTGATCGACGGCGTGCTGACCAAACGGGAAGGAATTTAAGCGGTTATATACTTTATTGCACCCGCATTTATCAACCATTTCCGGCTCGCGCCGGTGCCGCTCGGCACACGAACCGGGCCATTTTTTCACGACAAGCCCCCGGCGCAGAGCCGGATTTGAAAAAAGAAAAAATACATAATTGCGGGAATTTAAGCGAACGATTACGTTTTATGGCAGACAATCACAACAAAGGAAGAGATCAGGAACGGTGTTCGTTCTGCGGGGCGCCGGCAACGCAGGTGGGGATGATGATTCACGGGCAGGAGGCCATGATCTGCAACAACTGTGCGGAACGGGCGTGGGAGATCGTGCGCGAAGAGATGGAGAGCCGGGCCAAGAACGAGGCGGCTTCCACGATCGGGGAGGCTATGGCACTCTATACGCCGCAGTCGATCAAAGAATTTCTCGATCAATATGTCATCGGGCAGGATCGGGCGAAGAGATATATCGCCGTGGCGGTTTACAACCATTACAAACGGCTGATGCACACATTCGCGAATCCTTCCGACAAAGAAGACGCGGAAATCGAGCTGGACAAATCCAATATCCTGTTAGTGGGGGAGACGGGGACGGGGAAGACGCTGATTGCGCGGACGATTGCGCGGCTTCTCAACGTGCCGTTCGCCATCGTGGATGCCACGGCGCTGACCGAGGCGGGATATGTGGGGGAAGATGTCGAAAGCATCCTGTCGCGGCTGTTGCAGGCGGCGGACTACGATGTGGCGGCGGCGGAACGCGGAATCGTTTTCATCGACGAAATCGACAAGATCGCGCGCAAGAGCGACAACCCTTCCATTACGCGCGACGTGTCGGGCGAGGGGGTGCAGCAGGCGCTGCTGAAGATATTGGAAGGGACGGTGGTGAACGTGCCGCCGCAAGGGGGGCGGAAACACCCGGATCAAAAGTATATTCAGGTGAATACCAAGAATATTCTGTTCGTGGCGGGCGGAGCGTTCGACGGGGTGCAGAAAAAGATCGCCCAGCGGCTCAATACGCGGGTGGTGGGGTATGGCCAGCAGCAGAAGATCGCCGAGGTGGATCGGGACAATCTGTTGCAGTACATCACGCCGAAAGATTTGCGCAGCTTCGGGCTGATCCCGGAACTGATCGGGCGGCTGCCGGTGCTGACGTACTTGGAGCCGCTGGGGCGCGAAGCGTTGAGGCGGATCCTGACGGAGCCGAAGAATGCGATCGTGAAGCAGTATGTGCGGCTGTTCGAGCTGGACGGGGTGAAGTTGACGTTCGATCCGGAGGTGCTGGATTACATTGTGGACAAGGCGATCGAGTACAAATTGGGGGCGCGGGGGCTGCGTTCGATCTGCGAGGCGATCATGATGGATGCGATGTTCGAGGTGCCGGCGAGCAAGCGGAAGACGTTCCGTGTGAAATTAGACTATGCCCGCAGCCGGGTGGAGGCCATGCAGGTGGCTTGATGTAAGGATAGGGATCGGGGTATTTCTCCATCGCATCATCTATGAGATGGAGAAGTATTGTTTGATGTTCGCAAGAAGGCCTCCAATACGGCGCAGGAAGCCAAAAACGCATCACGGGGGAGTATCCTTTCCTTTGCCATCCTTGTCGGCCTGAGGGATATGGGTATCTTTATCATTTCGTGCAGCCTGCGGGGTTAGGGTAGTTCTATCCCGGCTCGGGTGCCGAGCGGCACCGCCTGCCCGGCGTAAGGGCAGTTCTGTACTTTAGGGTAATTACAGCCCGATTGGAGTGCCCAGCGGCACCCGCGCGCGACGGCTGGAGCAGGAAATTGTTCAAAAGCATGAATTGCTTTTGAACAGGATTTCCGCCAGCGCGCGGGACAAATATAGTTTCAGGTCGCAGCCTGC
>NZ_CANQYJ010000161.1 GCF_947628055.1 uncultured Rikenella sp. | reverse complement strand
GGGCGGAGGCCTGGTGCCACTGGGCACCCGAACCGGGCTGGAACTACCCCAATTCCGCAGGCTGTGGCCCTTTGCAGGTCAAAAACAGTATTTGCCTATGCGTCGGGAAAATCCGGTTCGCAGAACCGGGCGGGCCGGACGCCTCCCCCGCGGGAGCCCCGGTGCCGCTCGGCACACGAACAGGGCCGTAACTACCTTAAACAAGCAATGCAAACTTCAATAAACACCCCAACAGGGCCCCCGCCGGGCTTGCGAAACTGCGTTTCGCTCGGGCAGCCTCTACCCGACAAACTCCGCAACCGGTAAACCCGGTTCGAGTGCCGACCGGTACACAGAAAAACCACGCTATCTACTTGACAGCCACCGTCTCGATCTCGACCAGAGCCCCCATCGGCAGCGCCGCCACCTCATAAGCCACCCGGGCCGGCGGATTTTCGGTGTAAAACCCGGCATACACTTCGTTCATGGCCCCGAAATCAGCGATGTCTTTCAGCAGCACAGTCGATTTGACCACATCGTTCTTCGTATAGCCCGCGGCTTCGAGAATAGCCGCGATATTCTTCAGGCTCTGCTCCGTCTGCGCCCGGATACCGTCCGGCATAGCCTGGGTCGAAGGGTCGATGGGTAGCTGCCCCGAGATATAGAGCGTCCCTCCGGCCTCGACAGCCTGGCTGTAAGGGCCGACAGCGGCAGGAGCCTCCGAAGTTGCGATAATTTTTTTCATCTTTTGGCGTTTTGGTATTAATTTTGAACTGAATTCAGGCGAAGAATTACCTTTGTGTGCAAAATAACGGAAATATGACAAGAATCGCAACTGCAATTTTGGCGGCTGTTTCCTTCGCGGCCTGCCAGGGAACCTGCGAGTCGCCTTTAGTGCTGGAGGGCGACTTATGGGTTGTCGACAGCGGACAGGATACGGTCGCCCTATCGCAACAGGAAACCTTGCGGGAAGGCATTCCCTCCATCGAATTCCTCAGCGACGGACAATTGCAGGGATTCACCTGCTGCAACAGCTTCTGGGGGAGCTACCGGACCCGCGACAGCGATTCAGTCTGCCGGATCGACATGACGATAGAAGGCATGACCCTGGCCCTGTGTCCGCACAGCGACGCGGAACACGCCTATATCGAAAAGCTCAAACAGGTGCGCAGCTATGCCGTGCGCCACAACCGGCTCCTGCTGATGGACAGCACAGGCTCCGTCACGCTGCGGCTCATCCCGGCCAGCACCACGCAGAAACAACAATAACCGAACCACATCATGAAAAAAACGTTTACACTCGCGGCCTTGGCGCTCACCGCCGTCGTCATGGGCTCCTGCTGCGCCTGCCGCAAGGGCAGCCCGAAGATCGCCAATCTGGAGACAGACGACTGGAAACTCATCGAGTTCCGGGGCGAAGCGGTGCCTTCGGACAAGGCGGTGACCCTCACATTCGACCCGGAGAAGAAGATGATCTACGGACAGGCTCCGTGCAACAACTTCTTCGCGGGCTACAGCCTGTTCAAGGACGCGGAGCACAATATCGAGATCGCCAATGCGGGGGCCACGCGCAAATTCTGTCCGGACACGGAAATCGAGGACGGATTCACCCGGGAGCTGACAAACATCAAACGGCTCAAAATCGAAGGCGGACGGCTGCTGATGCTGAACGCCGAGGGCGATCTGGTGGCGCTGCTGACAGCCGTGCCGAGAACGGCGGAGACCGAATAACGGCGGCTTTTCCGCCCGGATTCCGTGGGATGTGCTTCCGGCATATCCCTTTTTTGTATATTTGAACTGACAAGATGCGGGACGAAGCCGTTTGGATTGCATCCGGCTTTCGTTATCTTTGCAGTATAACCCGAACATTCACAAAAACAGATACCCTATGGACTTCAATAACGATCCCCGCACCGTGATGACGCTGGATGCGGGCGGTACGAATTTCGTTTTCGGCGCCATCCGCGGATGCGAAGAGGTGGTCGAGCCGATCCACCTGCCTTCGGCGGCCAATAACCTCGAACTGAGTCTGGCCAACCTGATCAACGGTTTCCATGCCGTGCGGTCGCGGCTCAAGGAGGCGCCGGTGGCGATCAGTTTCGCGTTCCCCGGGCCGGCGGACTACCCGAACGGCATTATCTGGAACATCGGCAACCTGCCGGCTTATAAGGGAGGGGTGGCCGTGGGGCCGATGCTGGCCGCGGAATTCGGCATCCCGGTGTTCATCAACAACGACGGCGACCTGTATGCCTACGGGGAGGCGATCAGCGGCTACCTGCCGTGGGTCAACGCGCAGCTCGAACGGGCGGGAAGTCCGAAACGGTACCGCAACCTGGTGGGGCTGACGCTGGGGACGGGTTTCGGCGGCGGAATCGTGCGGAACGGGGAGCTGTTCTTAGGCGATAACTCGGCGGCGGCGGAGGTCTGGCTGCTGAGCCAGCGGTACAGCGAAAAATGCAATATCGAGGAGTCGATCAGCATCCGGGCGGTGCGCAGGGTGTACGGCGAACTGACGGACACGCCGGCGGACAGATTGCCGAATCCGAAGGATATTTACGAGATCGGGATCGGCCAGCAGCCGGGAGATAAGGCGGCGGCGCTCGAAGCGTTCCGGCGGATGGGGCGGGCGCTGGGGGATGCGCTGTGCAATGTGCTGACCGTGGTGGACGGGATTGCGGTGATCGGCGGCGGGGTTGCGGGGGCGAAATCGCTCTTTGTGCCGGCGATGATGGAGGAGATCCGCGGACAATTTACGGGGGCGACGGGGACGGAATTTCCGCGGTTGGCGCAGCGGGCTTTCTACCTGGAGGACGAGGCGCAGATGGCGGGTTTCCTGCAGGGCGAGGTGAAGCAGATTCAGGTGCCGCACACCAACGAACGGGTGACGTATGATTCGATGCCGCGCGTGGGGATCGGTTTCTCACGCATCGGGACGAGCAAGGCGATCAGCATTGGGGCGTATGCTTTCGCGCTCCATGCGTTGGATCGGAAATAGCGGGGATTTTGGTTTCCGGCGCGCGGTTTTTGTTTTTGAGGTAATTCCGGCCCAAGCGAAACGCGAAGTGTCGCCTGTCTCGGCGGGGGCTTGTTGGAATTTTATTGGGGTTTGCATTGCTTGTTTAAGGTAGTTACAGCCCTTAGCCCGGCGCGGGGTCCCGTGGGGGCTTTTGTCGGAGTTTGAGAGGACTTAATTTAAACGGGGCCTGCCCGGCCTGAGGGCGGTACCCTCTTTGGGGTAGTTTATCTTGCTGCCGGCAGGCCAATAAAACACC
>NZ_CANQYJ010000160.1 GCF_947628055.1 uncultured Rikenella sp. | reverse complement strand
CCCGACAAAAAACAGGGTTCAAAGAAAGAGGACTGCGGAGCCTAAGGATTAGGGTAATTACAGCCCGGAAAGCCCCCATGGGGCCTTTCTTTTCAAAGAAAGAACAGTCACTCACAGCACCGTGCAAATAAACCGTACAGTTGAATTACAAATTATTTTCAGTCAGGAAACGTTCGCACTCCAGAGCCGCGATACAGCCCGATCCCGCCGCCGTGATCGCCTGCCGATAGTGAGGATCCTGCACATCCCCCGCCGCAAACACCCCCGGCACATGAGTATGCCCGTGATGCGTAATGATATACCCCTGCTCATCCAGATCAAGCTGTCCCTTGACCAGCTCCGTATTCGGATGATGGCCGATAGCCAGGAACATGCCGTCCACATCGATCCGGCGTTCCACCCCGTCATTGGAAACCAAGAGCATGCCCGTCACCCCGTTGTCATCGCCCAGCACCTCCTTGGTGTTATGCTCGAAAATCACCTCGATATTCGGCGTAGAGAACACCCGCTGCTGCATCGCTTTCGACGCCCGCAGGTAATTCTTGCGCACCACTAAGTACACCTGCCGGCAGATCGAAGCCAGATAGGTAGCCTCCTCGCACGCCGTGTCGCCGCCGCCGACCACCGCCACATCCTTCTTGCGGTAAAAAAAGCCGTCGCACGTGGCGCACGCCGACACCCCCATCCCCCGGTACTTTTGTTCCGAAGGCAGCCCCAGGTATTTGGCCGTCGCCCCCGTAGCGATAATAATGGAATCCGCCGTCACCGTCTGGCTCGCACCGTCGAGTTCCACCACGAACGGCCGCACGCTCAGGTCGAGCCGCGAAACGATCCCGAACCGCACATCGGCACCGAACCGCTGCGCCTGCTTCTTGAGGTCTTCCATCATGGCCGTCCCGGAAATCCCGTCGGGATACCCCGGAAAATTCTCGATGTCCGTAGTGGTAGTCAACTGCCCCCCCGGTTCTATTCCCTCGTACACCACCGGCTTCAGGTTGGCCCGCGCCGCATAGATGGCCGCCGTGTAACCCGCCGGCCCGCTGCCCACGATCAGGCACTTGATTCTTTCGGTCATAAGTCTGAATTTTTATGTCGGAATCACTCTTTGTTCAAATGGTGCAAAGTTAATCATTTTGCACGAAGACAAGACGCAAGACCCCGACAATTCGCAAGCAAAAGCGGTTCCCGGCCGAAACATCCGCGTTATTTTTTCTTTCATTATCTTTGTCATGTAAAAGACTATTACCCATGAATCACAGGCTTGCCGGCGGCATACTTTCTTTTGTGCTGGGAGCGGTATGCTTTCTGGCCACAGGATGCTCGCCCCGATTGGCACCGGTCGGCACGGGAGGGCTACTGACCCGCTCTTTCGCGAACTATTCGCAATCGACGGTCGTGCGCAGCGAAGCGCTGATGAGTTCCGCAAAACCCGTCGAAGGCCCTAAGACCCCGGTACCCAAAAAAGAGTCGACCCGGGGATACCATAGCGACGGCGAAGCCTATGCGGTGAGAAGTCAGTCGCAAGTGATCGAACCGGACAGCTACAATACGCCTGCGGCGGTGGCCGGACTGACTTCCGGGCGCAATCGGCAGACAACTTCTGCCGAAGCAGAAACACCGGTACGCTCGGCAGGTATTCCGAAAGTGACAGACGAGTCGATCAATGGATTGAAAAACGTGACATTCGTCTCCCCGCGACAGGTACAGTCCCAGGTGTCGGAGGTGCAAAACTCCCCGGCTCCGCTTCCCGAAAGCCGGACGGCGGCGACGACCCGGATTTCGGAGGTGACGCCTTTGATGAGCAGGCGGGAGCGGAGAGCGATGGAGAAAAAACGCAAAGCGGAGGCCAAACGGCTGCTGGCCGAGCGCGAAGCGGCTGCCCGCACCGGCGGTTCGACCGATCGGCCGGCCACGACTGTGCAGCAACCGGCAGCGGACGCTGCCGAGGAGCGTGAACCGGCGGTCGAGGATTTCCTGCCGAAAACTTCATCCGTGCTGGCGCAGGCGGTGACGATGCCCGATCCGGGAGTAACGGGCAAACCCGTCCCGGAATTCATCCGCACCCCGGCGGACGAAAAGACGATGGTCGATACCGGTTCGGGACCGGAGGCGATAACTCCGCCGACTCATCATTTCAAACCGAACGAAACGGAGCATGTCAAATTCTCTTATTACGACCCGTTCGGAACGGGCAATAACCGTTTTATCGTGGTGCTGAACGAACAGCGGTTCTGCTATCCGTATCCGGGCAAATTCCTGTCGGGGTACGGACGGCGGGGCCGGAGCATGCACACGGGGGTGGATATCAAAGGGATCAAAAACGACACGGTGCGTGCCGCTTTTGCGGGGACGGTACGCCTGTCGAAGCCGTACAGCGGCTACGGCAATTGTGTGGTGATCCGGCACAAGAACGGGCTGGAAACGCTGTACGGACACAATAGCCGGAATTTGGTACAGGTCGGGGATGCGGTTCGTGCGGGCGATCCGATCGCGCTGATCGGACGCACGGGACGGGCGACCACCGAACACTGTCATTTTGAAGTCCGGGTGCAGGGCCAGCATATCAATCCGGCTCTGATCCTGAATTACCAGAACCATAAGTTGCGCAACGGGGTGCTTTCCGTCACCCGGCAGTCGAACGGGCGGATTCTGGCGGTGAACCGGGCCAGCGGCTTAGCGCCGTCGGAAGCGACGGACGTCGAAGATGCCGGTTCCCCGTCGACCGTGGCGGCGGGCGGCGGGCAAACGCGGCTGGCTTCCTCGTCTCAGAAAGGCACGTCTTCGCCGGCGGTCTATACGGTCAAATCGGGGGATACGCTGTGGGGGATCGCCCGGCGCTACGGAACAACGGTGTCGAAACTGTGCACGCTGAACCACCTCGACCGGGAGGCGACGCTGCCGCTGGGCAAGAAACTGAAACTGAGATAACGGTTTTTGAGCTCGGTCATTCGCGGAGGCACGGTACGGTTCGGTATCTTTTGCTTCTCTCTCCGTATTATTTATGATCGCGCTCTATAATCGTCTTTGGATCGACCGAAAAAGCCGTTCTCCGTTTAATGACGTGGGGAACGGCTTTTTGTTGAAGCCGTGTCAACGGATCCTGTGGGCTACCTGGCACCGAAAGGCTGGGAGGTGAAACTCTTTTTAAAAAGTACGGTGTGCATTGTCGGTTTTGCGGTGCATGGAAAGTAAAAACCCTCCTGTCGAATGCAAATCGTTTGTAGAAATCGTAGGTTTTATTGTACGTGTTCGGGAGGGTACTGTTCTCTTTGTGAACAAAGAGAACCAGAAAAACTTTTTGAGAT
>NZ_CANQYJ010000159.1 GCF_947628055.1 uncultured Rikenella sp. | reverse complement strand
GCCGGGAATCGGTTTCGCCTTGTCGAAGCCCGCGCACCCGCACGGGCTTCTCAAGTCAAAACGCGGCATTCCCGGGTCTGCCGTGTCTACCCGTTCTTGGGAATGCTTTCGCGTGCGGCGAAAGAGGGCTCGGCCGTGATCTCCCGATGACGCCCCGGAACCACCCCCGGGCGGAGGGGCGGTGCCGCTCGGCACTCGATCCGGGCTGGAACTACCCTAAACGGCCCCGCTGGCTCCGGCTGACAACAGGTATTTCGGTGAGCACAAAAATTCCCCGGAAGCGTCGTGTTTTGCCTTGAGGGAGCCACGCAGGACGCGCGGACGCCCGACAAGGCGAAACCGGCTGGAGGCACTTTGGCTTCGCCTTCCTCCTGGCGCCTCGGCCATTCGAGCAAGCTCGATGGCTCTCGCCTGCTGCGTCGGTTCTTTGTCTACTTTCTTTGCTGACAAAGAAAGTAGAAGCCCCGCAGGCTCGAGGCGGCTAAAAACAAATGTCCCGCCCGGCATGGCGGCAAAGAAAAATGTCATTTCGTGAACCGGGCAGCCCGGAGCCGGCAGGGCTTTGGGGGTAGAGGCGGCCAATAAAACAGCCAACGGCTGCGGTTCGAGTCCCGAGCGGCACCGCCTGCCCGAGGCGATAAAAAACCGTACGGTTTATCACAAAGATCTCCCAATGTCAGCCCGGAGCCACCCCCGGCGAAGGGCTGCGACCTCTCTGCGTTCGGTTCCGCCCTCGCTGGCTCCGGGCAGGGTTGTGGCCCGTGCGATCTGTAGTCACAGAATACCTACCCGGTTAACCGTACAGTTATTTATAGTTGTTGCGATCCTTTGGATCGCCGGCCTCTGCGGTGCCGCCGGGCACTCCGATCGGGAGTTTGCTTAACCTTAGGGCACGCGCGGTGCGTTTATTCCCCAATGCTGTCGGCATACAGCTCGACTTGTAAAGGAACGATTCATTCAATCTACAAAAATAGTTTTTTTTTCCGAGATAGGGGGATAAAGGCGGCGGATAAACCCGGGAAGAAAACTCGGAGTGATCATCAGCGCAGGTCGATGCCTGCCTTTCGTGCTTGGGAGTGCTGGAATGGCCGGGGTATGCGGTAGAGTCTGCCGTCTTTGAGCAGTACGGCCCCGGTCTGGCGGAATGTGAATCTCACGCCTGCCGCGCGACACTGATCGCGCAGCGACAGAACCCACGCGAAGTCGCAGACACGGGCCTCCGGCCCCGATTCGCCGCCGACGATGACTTCTTCCACCCAACCGCCGGCCAACCAGCGTGTCAGGTCGACGGGACCCAGCAGCGGCTCGCAGACGATGATCTTGTGCCGCACGGGGACATCCCGGTAGATCGGCAGCCGGTAGTCGGCGCGCTCCTGGTTCTCGACGGTGCAGCAGATGGTGACGTTCGGATAACCTGCACCCCAGTCGGGAGGCGTACATTCCGCCAGCCGGTCGATGCGCTTGGTAATGAACAGGAATTGCAGGTCGCGGCGGGTGCGCATCATCTTCCATGCCTCAGGCCGCCACCTGTCGGCCTCGGGAAGGAAGAAATCGGAGCTGAAACAGGTGAAGACGGTCTGTCCGGAAGGGATTTTGTAGCCGCCTTTCCGGTTGCGGCGCACCGGCATGTCGAAAGAGGCCGTGCGCGTCACTTCGGACGCGTCGCGGCCGTGCCTGCCGTCGATGCGGTACACGTAGCAATGCTGGCATCCGGCGCTGATTTTGCGGCATCCGTGCCAGGGGTTCCAGGTGAACATCTGCGGTTCGGGGCTTCCCGGTGGTGTGCGAAGGCGCCCGGTGCAAATGTACGAAGTCCGGCGGGGTAATCGAATCGAAGAATTTTATTTTTCGTCGGGCAAGGCGGAATGGAGTGGGTCGTTCTGTTCAGAGGCCGGCTCCACTTTCTGGTAGATCTCGCCGCCACGGCGCAAGGCTTCCTGGCGTATCTCATCGGCCAATGCGCTGCGGGTGATCCCGTTGAGTGCGGAACGCACGGTCGGAAGGCTGACGCCGAAGTCCCGGGCGAGCTTCTGGCGTTCGCCTAAAGGCATGATTATTTTTTTGTTACAGGTCATGTATTGTTTTTATTTCAAATATCTGTACCTTTATCTCTCTTTCAGAGTGAAAGATGATACAAAGTTAAAGATAATAATCGTTTAATACAAGATAAAAATCACAAATTTTATGACTGAGAAAGAAAAACTCAAAGCGTACCTTCGATATAAAGGCATTAGCAAAAACCGTTTTTACACGGAAACGGGATTTTCTGTCGGCTTTCTGGACAGCGGGCGGAGCCTGGGGGCGGATAAGGTGCGGACGGTCATCCAAAAGTTCCCGGATTTGAGCTTAGACTGGCTGATTATGGATCAGGGCGAAATGATTGTCGTACCGCGGGCGGAGGGGGTTGCGTATGATCTGAAGCCGAATGTCTCGCATCTGGCGGAACCGGAAAGCCCTTATTATGTGCCGACGCGGATTTATTCTCCGTCGGCTCCTGGTTCGGCGGAGGGGGGACGCCGTATTCCGTTGTATGATTTCGAGGCGGCGATGGGTCTGGCGCCGGTGTTCGATGGAAGCTCGACGCCGACGGGCTATTTGTCGATCCCGGAGATGCCGCGCTGCGACGGGGCGGTGAAGATGAGGGGGGATTCGATGTATCCGCTGCTCAAAGCGGGCGACATTGTGATTTTCAAGCAGGTCAGGGATTGTACGAATATTATCTGGGGCGAGATGTATTTGGTGTCGTTCTGCTATGATGATGAGGAGTACACGACGGTCAAGTATCTAAACCGGATCGATGAGCGGCCGGATTGTGCCCGGCTGGTGAGCTATAATGCGCATCATGCGCCGATCGAGGTGCCGCTGTCGGCTATCCGGGCGCTGGCGATCGTCAAGGCGAGTGTGCGGTTCAATACGATGGGGTAAAAAGGGGGCTGGGCGGCGAGGAGTTCCCTGCGTTGGCAGATCGCAGGGGCAGTGACTGATCGTGTGTATTCCGGGTGCGGGGCAGGCAGTTTGCATCGCTTTGCTGTGGAGGTCTGCGGTTGCAGAATTCAGGAGCCGTAACCAATCGTGTGCATTCCGGATGCGGGGCTGGGCAGTTTGCATCGCTTTGCTGTGGAGGTCTGCGATTGCAGAATCGCAAAGGTCGAAACCGATCGTGTGCATTCCGGGTGCGGGGCTTGGCAGGTTTGCATCGCTTTGCTGTGGAGGTCTGCGATTGCAGAATCGCAAAGGTCGAAACCGATCGTGTGCATTCCGGGTGCGGGGCTTGGCAGGTTTGCATCGCTTTGCTGTGGAGGTCTGCGATTGC
>NZ_CANQYJ010000158.1 GCF_947628055.1 uncultured Rikenella sp. | reverse complement strand
CGCGGAGGCACTTTCTTTCTTGTGCGACCAAGAAAGAAAGCAAAGAAGTCGCCGGGAATCGGTTTCGCCTTGTCGAAGCCCGCGCACCCGCACGGGCTTCTCAAGTCAAAACGCGACATTCCCGGGTCTGCTGTGTCTACCCCGCTTGTTGCGCACGCGAAAGCCCTTCCGGAAGCGTCGTGTTTTGCCTTGAGAAAGCCGGGCAGAACGACCGGTTTTCGACAAGGTGAAACCGGCTGGAGGCACTTTCTTTGTCTACTTTCTTTGGTGGCAAAGAAAGTAGAAGCCCCGCCGGCTCGAGGCGATTACCAAAGGAAAAAAGCCTCCGCGGCACGAGCGAAGACCGCCCGGTTCTGTGAACCGGATTTTCCCGCCAGCGCGCGGACAAAAAATGTGCATCCCGGCTTGCGGCCAAAGAATAATTGAGTAGTACCGGGTCGCCGCCAGCGGAAAGAGCAACGAGCTCCGCCGAAGTGGCTCGCGCCGCGCGGGGTGGCGGCGACTCGCGCGACCGAAGGTCGCGGTTTACTGAGCTTCCGACAGGGGAATGACTGGAGCCAGCAGGGGCTTTGGGGTAGAGGCGGCCAATGAGACAGCCAACGGCTGCGGATCGCGTGCCGAGCGGCATCCGGCTCGAGGCGGATAAGAAAAAGTGCTTCGCGGCATGAGCGGCAAAGAAAACGGTCATTCCGCAAAGCAGGCGGGCCTCCCTCCGCAAAGGCCTGCCACCCCGTAAAGGCCCGCAGCAACTGAACAACCCCACGATTAGAGACAAGCGACACCCAGTATCGCCAGTCCCCTTATACCGAATACGTTTCATGCTATGAAAAACATACGCAACTTTTGCATTATCGCACATATCGACCACGGGAAATCGACCCTGGCCGACCGGCTGCTGGAAGTGACCAAGACCGTCAGCGAACGGGAACTGCAAGCACAAGTGCTGGACGACATGGAGTTGGAGAAAGAAAAAGGGATCACCATCAAAAGCCATGCGATCCAGATGGAATACATTCAAGACGGAGAGAAATACATACTGAACCTGATCGACACCCCGGGCCACGTAGACTTCTCGTACGAAGTCTCGCGGGCGATCGCCTCGTGCGAAGGGGCGCTGCTCGTGGTGGACGCCACGCAGGGGATTCAGGCGCAGACCATCTCCAACCTCTATCTGGCCTTGGGGAACGACCTGGAAATCATTCCGGTACTCAACAAAATCGACATGGCCTCGGCCATGATCGAAGAAGTCAAAGACCAGATCGTCGACATGTTAGGCTGCCGGCGGGAAGAGATACTGGCCGCATCGGGGAAGACCGGCGAAGGAGTCGAAGACATATTGCGCGCCATTGTGGAACGGGTGCCGGCACCGAAAGGAGACGACAACGCGCCGCTGCAAGCCTTGATTTTCGACTCCGTATTCAACCCCTTCCGGGGGATCATCGCCTATTTCCGCGTGATGAACGGCACGATCCGGACAGGAGAACGAGTCAAATTCTTCAACGCAGGGAGCGAATACGACGCCGACGAGATCGGCGTGCTGAAACTCAAGATGTCGCCGCGGGACGAGATTCGGGCCGGGGATGTAGGGTACATTATTTCAGGGATCAAAAACTCGGTGGACGTCAAAGTCGGAGATACGATCACCTCGGTGGCGAATCCCTGCCAGGAGGCCATCGCCGGATTCGAGGAGGTGAAACCGATGGTCTTCGCCGGAGTTTACCCGGTCGAAACCGACCAGTACGAAGACCTGCGGGCCTCGCTGGAAAAACTGCAGCTGAACGATGCGTCGCTGACCTACGAACCGGAATCGTCGCTGGCCTTGGGATTCGGCTTCCGCTGCGGCTTCCTGGGCCTCCTGCACATGGAGATCATCCAGGAGCGGCTGTTCCGGGAATTCAACATGGATGTGATCACGACCGTGCCGAACGTCTCGTACAAAGTGTTTACGACCAAAGGCGAAGAATTTATGGTCCACAATCCGTCGGGGCTGCCGGAGCCGAACTATATCCACCGGATCGAGGAACCGTACATCCTGGCGCAGGTCATTACCAAGACGGAATACCTGGGAGCGATCATGAAACTGTGCATCGACAAGCGGGGGGTGCTGCGGAACCAGACATTCATCACGACAGACCGGGTGGAAGTCAATTTCGACATGCCGCTGGCCGAGATCGTCTTCGACTTTTACGACAAGCTCAAGAGTGTGTCGAGAGGCTATGCGTCGTTCGACTACCACATGACGGATTACAAGCCGTCGCGCCTGTCGAAATTGGATATTCTGCTGAACGGAGAGCCGGTGGATGCGCTCTCGTCATTGATCTACGTCGACCACGCCTACGACTTCGGCCGCAAGATGTGCGAGAAACTCAAGGAGTTGATCCCGCGGCAGCAGTTCGACATCGCGATCCAGGCGGCGATCGGGGCGAAGATCATCGCGCGGGAGACCGTCAAGGCGGTGCGCAAGGATGTGACGGCGAAGTGCTACGGGGGGGACATCTCGCGCAAGCGCAAGCTGCTGGAGAAACAGAAAGCGGGAAAGAAGCGGATGCGTCAGGTGGGGCGGGTCGAAGTGCCGCAGGAGGCGTTTTTGGCCGTGCTCAAGATGGACTGATGCTCTCTTAGGGTTCGGTGATCGGCGATGCGGATTCCGGCCGGCGCAGGCCGAAACACCGCCGGGACGGGAAATGAAATGCCCATGCCGCACGGCTTGTCAGCCGCCGGCATGGGCAGACAGCCGTACACAAGCTAATATCTCAGCACCGCCAGTACCGGGAAATGATCCGACAGGTACGGCACCCCGTATCCCGACGTGATCACCTCATACGTCACCGGCACGAACTTCCGGCAGAAAATATGGTCGATCAGTTCGCCCGGCTCCCCGTGGCCGAAGCCCCGGTACGTCACCTGCGGCAGCGAATCCCCCTGCGGCTTGGACGCCTCCGAGCCGCGCACCTCCGTGAACGTCGGCGCATTCACCAGCGGCGCGAGCGACGGATCCGTCACCGGGAAATTGAAATCCCCCATAATCACCGCCGGAATCGAATCCCCGAACTCATGCACCCGGTTCACCAGTAGCCGGGCGCTCTGCCGCCGCGCCTCCACCCCGACGTGGTCGAAATGCGTGTTGAACACCAGGAACTCGCGTCCGGTAGCCCGCTCGCGCAGCCTCACCCACGTCGCGATGCGGATGCACGCCGCATCCCACCCCAGCGAAGCGCTGTCCGGCGTTTCGCTCAGCCAGAAATGACCCTCCTCCACCGGCGCATACAGCGAATCGAGGTAGAACACCGCCGCATATTCCCCCGCCTGCCGGCCGTCATCGCGCCCCACCCCCACATACGCATATTCCGTCAGCGCCGAGTCTATGAACGCCACCTGAGAGGCCAGC
>NZ_CANQYJ010000157.1 GCF_947628055.1 uncultured Rikenella sp. | reverse complement strand
CATCTCAATAGGTTCCTTTTGTTCACAACCGAGCAGCGTTTCGAGAGCAGAGGCCGCTTGCGGACTATGCCGAGATAGCGCGAGGAAAACGAGCGTAGCGCAGTTAAAGAGAACAGTTCCCTCCCAAGCACACGTACAATAAAACCTACGATTAAAGAGGATAGTTATCCGCGCGCCATGCCGGAGAGGAGAGACGACATTTTCAGCCAGCTCGGTCTGTCGCCCATCCCTCGTGGCAGCCCCGACAAGACTTTGGTCAGAACTTGCATAGCCTATATGGAGTCAGGTCAACCAAGAAGATTTAGCCGGACCTAACACCACCATTTACCCCTTGATTTCCAAGCCATACTGCGTCAGCAGCCCTTCGAGCCCGTCCCGCGCGAAACAGGCCCCCCGCATCCGATTGGACGCCGGGTCGATCGTATAGCCGACCGCCGTGCGGAAATCCGACCGCTCCAAACTGCAACGATCGAACAGCGTCCGTTCCAAGTCGCATCCCGAAAAATCCGCCCGCGTCAGGTCGCACTCCGAAAAGAAACACTCGATCAACGCACTCCCCGAGAACGGGATTTTCGGCATCTTCAGCTCGTGGAACGAACAAAAACTCAAGTGGCACTCCCGGAACGTCACCGAAAAACCGAACTTGCGGCAGAGACCGAAATCGACACCCCGCACCTCGCATCCCTCGAACGCCACATTCCGCATGCCCGTTTTCTCCAACCGGGTCATCACTATCCGGCACCGGTCGAAAACACAGTCCGCGAAATCGAACTCCGAAAAGTCGGCTTCCGTGAAATCACACTCCCGGAACACGCACATCTCGAACTCCGTTCCCGGCAGGCTCCCCCTTCCGCAGATTTTGTGCAATACCTTGTCGCAAATCCAGACCATCGGCATCAAAAATAGCGGATTTTCGCAAAATTCCGTTACCTTTGCATCCTCTTAAAGCAAATAAAACTAACCAGATACTTTCAATGAACGTAGTCAGAGAAAACCTCGAGAACCAGACCGCCCTGCTTCGGGTCACCGTGGGCGAGGCCGATTACAAGGAACAGGTCGACAAGCAGCTCAAAGATTATAAACGCAAGGCGAATGTGCCGGGCTTCCGTCCGGGGATGGTGCCGATGAGAATCATCAACAAGATGTACCGCAAGGGTGTGCTGGCCGACAATACGTATCACAAGGCTACCGATGCGGCGTTCGGATATATCAAGGAAAACGGGATCGAAACCGTCGGCGACCTGATGCCGTCGGACAAACAGGGAACACTGGATTTCGACAAGGGAACCGATTTTGAATTCGTGTTCGAGATCGGGCTGGCGCCGGAAGTGAATCTGGCGCTGACCAAGAAAAACAGCGTGACGAAATACACGATCGAACCGAACGACGATATGCGGAAAGGGTTCCGAAGCAACTACATGCGGCGGTTCGGGAAGTTGGTAGACGTCGATGCCGTGACCTCCGACGAAGCGCTGACCGGGACTTTGACGCAGGGGAATACGGTCGTGGACGATGCTTACGTGGGGCTGATCGGCATGGATGAAGAGGCGCGCAAACCGTTTATCGGCAAGAAAGTAGGGGATGCCGTTGAAGTGGACGTCAACGAAATTTACAAAACTCCTTCCCAGCGGGCTTCGATTCTGGGTGTCAAGGAAGCGGAACTCGAAGGGATGGATCCGAAATATACGTTCACCATTACCCAGATTCGGAAGTTCGCCGAACCGGAGCTGAACGAAGAGTTTTTCAAGATGGCTTTCCCGGCCGGGGACGTGACGACGCCGGAACAGTTCGATGCGAAGATCGACGAGCAGGTGCGCGGCGAGCTGGCCAAGGAAACCGAGTTCAAGTTTACGGCGGACGTGCGGAAGTACTTGTTGGAGAAGACGGGTTTGTCATTGCCGGAAGCGTTCCTGAAAAACTGGCTTTACCGGGTGAACGAGGAAAAGTTCTCGATGGAGGAGATCGAAAAGGATTTTCCGCAGTTCCTCGACATGCTGCGTTGGGACTTGATCCGGCGCAAGGTGATGAAGGACAACCAGCTCGAAATCACGCAGGAGGATGTGAAGGCGGAAGCCAAAGAGGTGGCGATGATGCAGTTCCAGTATTACGGAATGCACACCGTGGCGGATGATATGCTGGAAAACTTCGTGAATTCGATTCTGGGGAACAAGGAGGAGGTGCGCAAGATTTACGACAAGGTGGGTGAACGGAAGGTGATCGAGGCGGTGGCGGCGCAGATCAAGGTGAACGAAAAGACCGTGACGCCGGAAGAGTTCCAGAAATTGGGGTAGTGGCTAACGGGGGGCGGGAGGCTCTCTTTCCGATCGGGTGGAATGGCAAGGCGCATTTTGTGGTCAAAATGCGCCTTGTTCGGTGAAAAATCGTAATTTTACCTACCGTTGGTGCAGGGGGATTGGGGAGTTTTTTCGACACGCGGGACAAAAAAGTTGGAATAGAGCTTGCCTCAGCGATGCGCAGCATCGCAAGCCCGCCGCGGGCACGCGGCCTCGCGCGGGAGCGCAGTTCCATCCGGTTAAGGCGAAACAAATACCTTGGCTGGAGTACCGAGGGCACCCCGCGCGCCGCGCCTTACAGAGCGAAATCATTTCGACAAACGACAGTTTGTTGAAATAAGATTTCGCTGGCGCTCGGGAAAAATAATGTAAAAGCGGTCTGAATCGCATGTCAAGCAGCGCCAGCCTTGCGCGACACCGCTGGAAAAGGAAATCGTTCAAAAGCCGCTTGCGCTTTTGAACAGGATTTCCGCCAGCGCTCGGGAAAAAAATAATTTGGGGTAGAGGCAGCCCAGGCGATACGAAGTATCGCAAGCCCGGCGGGGGCACCCGCGGCCCGCCCGGCCCGAGGGCAGTTTCCTCCCGTTAAGGCGGCGCAAACTCCTATATTCGCGTGCCGAGGGTCCCGGCACCGCGCGCGCGACGGCTGGAGACGGAAATCGTTCAAAAGCATGAATTGCTTTTGAACAAGATTTCCGCCAGCGCGCGGGAAAAAGCAAGTTCATCTCCGCGCGCCACGCCGAAAAAGGAAAATTGACGGTTTCAACGTGAGTTGAAAACGAACGATTTTCCCGGCGCGCGAATCACAAGCAATTTGTACCCGGCAGGTTCCGGCAAAACGCAGTTTCGCTCGTCCACCGCGGGCACGCGGCCCCGCGCGGGAGCGCAGTCTCCTCAAACTCCCCGCGCGCGACAGCTGGAGTAGGAAATCGTTCAAAAGCAGCTTGCGCTTTTGAACAAGCTTTCCGCCAGCGCACGGAATGAAATAGTTTTTTGTGGCAAAATGGGCCGGAGCCAGCGGGGACTGCAAATGAGCGCAGCGAGAAAATTGCAGGCCTCCGCCCGGGGTGGCTCCGGCCTGTCATAGAGAGATCGCAACCGAACTGAGTTTCCGCCGGTGCGTGGGTAAAGAATGATTCTGAATAGCACCGGGTCGCCGCCAGCGGAAAGAGCAACGAGCACCGCCGAAGTTGCTCGCGCC
>NZ_CANQYJ010000156.1 GCF_947628055.1 uncultured Rikenella sp. | reverse complement strand
CTTATGCCCGCTATTGCCACACCCCAAAGAAAACGCAATGCAAGAGGACTGCGGAGCCTAAGGAGTAGCGCAGCTATCTCAAAAGTCTTTTGGGTACCTTTTCTTCAGAAAAGGTACGGTTGCCTCCAATAGGGCACAGAATAAACGAACAGATAAAGTTTAGGGATATGGATTTTGGATTTACGATCAACGCACCGCGAGCGATCTACATAGACAAGATAGATCCGGTACTGCGAGACAAGATTATCGCGCGCGAGCCGACCACACAGCTGTGCATCGGCTGCGGCAGCTGCACCGCCACCTGCACAGCCGGACAGTTCACCCCATTCAGCCTGCGGAAAGTGCAGCACCTCGTCCGGCGGGGAGAATACGAGACAGCGAAAAAGGCACTGAAAGAGTGCATGCTTTGCGGCAAATGCCGCATGGTTTGCCCCCGAGGAGTGCATACCCGCGCAGTGGTACACGCCATGCTCGAAATACTGTAGTAAATAGAGAGCCGGGGCGCCGGGAGAAAGCCCGCAGACACAACGAAATTAAAAACGACAGAGCGATGCAGGTCGTATAAATAAAACGAAACAGTTAAGGACAAGATGTTGAAACCTATTGCATATACGGTATTCGCAGCGATGGCCGTTTTGAGCAGCTGCGCCGCCGGACAGCAATCCACACAGGAAAGTCCGGCCGGCGAATCGTCCGACTCGCTCTTCATCGCCTCCTATCCGTTCGTCAGCACAGCCGCCGACACCCTGTACGACCCGGCGGACAACCTTGCGCCATTCTACGCCAAACTGCACCGGCTCGACAGCGTTCACACCCTCGCTGCCGCCGATACGCTGTCCGATTCGGACGACGGCCTGCACAAAGTCAATATCATCCACTTCGGCGACTCGCATATCCAGGCCGGATTTCTTTCCGACGTGATTATGCGCCACCTGCACAGTCGGTTCGGCAACGCAGGACGCGGCATGATCGTCCCTTACAAGCTCTGCGGCAGCAACGAACCGCGCGACTACGCCATCCAAGCCGTCCGCGGCCGCTGCGGCGAATGGTCGTCCAGCCGCGTGGTGAACGCCCGACCCGGTCTGCCGATCGGCATCAGCGGCATCTCCGTGCAAAGCTCGACGGCAGACAACCGGATTCTGCTCTGCACCTTCAACTCCAGCAGCGACACACTCGACTACCGGTTCAACAAAGTGCGCGTTTTTCACGGCCAATACGCCCCGATCATCGAAGCCGACGAGAACCTTTCGGCAGGTTTAGGCGCGCCGGACATCATCTACGACTTCAACACCGACATCGACCTGGTGGCAGCAGTCGATTCGCTCGAACTGCACACCTACTCCGACGGCAAATTCGCCAAAGGGCCGATTTATGGCTTCTCGCTCGAAAACGGACACGACGGCGTGCTGTACCATGCCTTGGGAGTCAACAGCGCCTGCTTCCTGCACTGGGCGAAACAGGACGAAGTGATTCGGCAGAGTGCGGCGTTGGAACCCGACCTGATCATTCTTTCGATGGGATCGAACGAAGCCGCCGGGAGCAACTTCAACGACGACGTTTTCTATCGCGAGATCGACCGCTTCGTGGCACCGCTGCGGGAGACCAATCCCGAGGCGGCGATCCTGCTGACCGCTCCGGCACAGGCTTTCCGCAAAGGCGTGCCGAATGCCAACTTCGGCCCGATCAGTCGGACGCTGAAACGTTATGCACAGGATAAAGGGGTGGCCTTTATCGACGTCTACGCGGCGACCGGCGGCGACGGATCGGCCAAAAACTGGGCCGCTCACGATCTGATGGCACGCGACAGAATACACTACACCGAAGAAGGCTACCGCATACAGGGCCTTCTGATCTATAATGCACTTTACAACGGATACATCGGCCATGGCCATACAGCTCAGTAACCTGATCGAACTGCTGAAATACAACCCCGAAGAGCCGCTGCTGTTCACCAGCGGTCTGTTTCTCTTTCTTTTTCTGGGGTTTACGTTTTTTTACGGATTCATGCGCCGGACGACGACTTTGCGGATCGTCTACGTCACACTCTTCTCGCTCTATTTCTACTATAAGACCAGCGGACTCTTTTTCCTGCTCCTGATCTTCACGGCCACGAGCGACTTCCTGATCGGCCGCTCCATCTCCCGATCGGTTTCGCGGCGGGCCAAACGATGGTGGGTGGCCCTCAGCGTATGCCTCAACCTCGGCATGCTGGGCTATTTCAAGTACACCGACTTCCTGATCGAGATTTTCAACCGGTTTCTGGCCGATCCGTGGGAATTTCAGAATATCTTTCTGCCGATCGGCATCTCGTTCTTCACCTTCCAGTCGATGAGCTACATCATCGACCTCTACCGCGGCAAGGTGGAGCCGCTGCACCGCTGGATCGACTATCTGTTCTACATCTCGTTCTTCCCGCAACTCGTGGCGGGGCCGATCGTGCGGGCCCGAGACTTCATCCCGCAGATACGCCAGCGGCCTCTGGTGGTCAGCCGGGCGCAGTTCGGCGAGGGTTTCTGGCTGATCTTGTGCGGGTTGTTCAAAAAGGCGGTGATTTCGGACTTCATCAGTCTCAATTTCGTGGATCGCATCTTCGACAATCCGATGCTCTATACGGGGCTCGAAAACTTGATGGGGGTATTGGGGTATGCGCTGCAGATCTATTGCGATTTCTCGGGCTATTCGGATATGGCGATCGGGATCGCGTTGCTGCTGGGTTTCCGGTTCAACGCCAACTTTGATTCGCCTTACAAGTCGGCGACGATCACGGAATTTTGGCGGCGGTGGCACATCTCGCTCAGTTCGTGGCTCAAGGACTACCTGTACATTTCGTTAGGCGGGAACCGCAAAGGGAGGTTCCGCACCTACCTGAATCTGATGATCACGATGCTTTTAGGCGGATTGTGGCACGGGGCGGCGATGCGTTTCATCGTGTGGGGGGGGCTGCACGGGACGGGATTGGCTGTCCACAAGTGGACGATGCACCATTTCCGGAGTTTCAAACCGACGGGGGCGGGCATGCCGCGCTGGAGACGGGTGATGGGGATTGCGGTCACGTTCAGTTTCGTCTGTGCCACATGGGTTTTCTTCCGTTCGCCGTCGATGGAGGTGGCCGGGCAGGTCTTCTCGCAGATTTTCACGGCATTCCACCCGGAGATTTTCTTTGATTTCGTGACGGGTTACAGGTGGGTGGTACTTTTGATGGCAACGGGGTATCTGCTTCACTTTGCGAGTGCCCGGATCGAGGCCCGCACGATGCAGATCGTGCAGCGGCTGCCGATCGTGTTGTATGCGGCGATGCTGACGGGCTTGATTTGGCTTATTATGCAGATGCGAAACGGTGATGTGCAGCCGTTTATCTATTTCCAGTTTTAATTAGTGGGAGTTAATGGGTATTTTTCTCGGTTTTGCTGTCGGCAAAAAGAGAAGAATTGCCGCGGGCGCCAAAGTACTTCGCATAACTCGTGCGAAGTAACAGTAGGTTTATTTTGCACCGTGCTGTGAGTGACTGTTCTTTCTTTGAAAAGAAAGAACCAAAGAAACTTTCAGATAGCTGCGCTACTCCTTACGCTCCG
>NZ_CANQYJ010000155.1 GCF_947628055.1 uncultured Rikenella sp. | reverse complement strand
CCCCGTGAGCGCCTTGCCCACGCACAGAATGTCCGGCACCACGCCAGCCCACTCGCAGGCGAACATCCGTCCCGTCCGGCCGAAACCCGTCGCGATCTCGTCCGCAATCAGCAGAACGTCGAACTCCCGGCACAGCTCCGCAATGCCCCGTAAGTATTCCGGACTGTAGAACCACATTCCGCCCGCTCCCTGCACGACAGGCTCCAGAATGAATGCCGCCAGCCGTTCCCGGTGCTCCATAAATGCTTTACGAATCGGTTCTATAGCCGCCTCAGACCACTCCCCGCCGAAAGGCACCTCCGGCCTCGGCACGAAATGCTGCACCGCCAGCCGTCCCCGCCACAGCGTGTGCATCCCGCCCTCCGGATCGCAGACGCTCATCGCATTCCACGTATCCCCGTGGTATCCCCCCCGGATCGTCATAAACTCATTCCGTTCCGGACGCCCCTGCGAGAGCTGCCACTGCATCGCCATCTTCATCGCCACCTCCACCGCCACCGAGCCGGAGTCTGCGAAAAAGACAAACTCCGGTTTCCGCGGATCACCCTGCGGCAGCCCGGCGCCCGGCGCCATCGCCAGCAGCCGCCGCCCCAGCTCCACCGCCGGCCGGTGGGTCAGCCCTCCGAACATCACGTGCGACATTTCGCCCAACTGCCGCTCGGCCGCCGCGTTGAGCCTCGGGTGGTTGTAGCCGTGCACGGCGCACCACCACGACGACATCCCGTCGATGAGTTGACGCCCGTCCTCCAGCTCGATCCGCACCCCGTCGGCCCGCCGCACCGCATAGGCCGGCAGCGGTGCCGAAGCCGACGTGTACGGGTGCCAGAGGTGTTCCCGGTCCCAGTTCAGTAATTCTTCCGTGTCCATGCGATTTTTCGTCATACTTCTTCGGATGCCGGTTTTGCCGCACATCGTTTGCAAAAATAGCATTTATCCGCACAACGGGACTGGTTCCGCTCTCCGTTTACGCCCATCCCGCCTCCGGCGGTGTCCGGTCGTTCCGCAGGTCTCAAAAAAGCAGGAATCCGGAGAGGAGACAATCTCCGCTCCGGATTTTCCCTGCAAAACCGACCGCTATTCCTTCTCCGAAAACATCCCCTAACGTTGTTTTTTCCGTTCCATCGCCCGATGCGCGGCAGCGACGACGTCCGGCGTGTCGAGGTGGAATTTCACCATCAATTCGGCCGGGGTCCCGCTTTCGCCGAATCGGTCGTCCACGGCGACGTATTCCTGCGGCACCGGAAAATTCCGGGCCAGCAGCTGGGCCACACTGTCCCCCAGTCCGCCGTTCATCATGTGTTCTTCGCAGGTCACGACGCATCCGGTCTTGCGCACCGACGCAAGGATCGCTTCCTCATCTAACGGCTTGATCGTGTGGATATTGAGCAGGTCTACCCCCACGCCTTCGCTTTCGAGTTGTTCGGCTGCCCGGATGGCGCGCCACATCAGATGTCCGGTAGCGAGGATGGTCACATCCGTCCCTTCGCTCCACCGCACGGCTTTGCCGATCACGAACGGTTCGTCTTCGGGCGTATAGACAGGTTCCGCAGGCCTCCCGAAGCGCAGGTACACCGGCCCTTGGTATGCCGCGGCAGCTAAGGTGGCGGCTCGGGTCTGGTTATAGTCGCACGGGTTGATGACTACCATGTTCGGGAGCATTTTCATCAGTCCGATGTCTTCCATGATCTGGTGGGTCGCTCCGTCTTCGCCGAGGGTGATCCCGGCGTGCGAGGCGGCGATCTTCACGTTGGCATTCGAGTAGGCGACGCTTTGCCGGATCTGGTCGTAGACGCGGCCGGTGGCAAATGCGGCGAAGGTGGTGACGAATGGCACTTTCCCGCCTAAGGCGAGGCCGGTGCCGACGCCGATCATATTGGCTTCTGCGATCCCGGCCTCAAAAAAACGGCCGGGATTTTCCTGGATGAAGGTGCCGAGTTTGAGCGAGCCGGCCAGGTCGGCGCATAGGGCCACGACATCGGGATTGGTACGTCCGAGCTGGGTCATGGCGTCGCCGAATCCGGATCGGGTGTCTTTTTTTCCTGCGAGGGTATAAGGTCTCATGTTTCGTTGTGTTTCTATATGGTGTTTTGGCTAAGTTGATTTCGGGTTGTGCATCTCGCGGGGCCGACGACGGTGCAGGTGTAACATTTGGGCCTCAGGGCTTTCAAGGCTTTCAAGGCTTTAAGGCTTCAGGTCCTCGAGGCTTCAAGGCTTCAAGGCTTCAAGGCTTCAAGGCTTTCACACCCTATCACCTGCCCGGCCCAAAGCACCGCTGACGCGGAAATCCAACAGTTAATATACTTAGGTTCCCGTGACCCCGAGCCACCCCCGGCAGAGGGGCAATGTTTCCGCAGCCCGCAGAAAACACCGAAAAAACGCCCCCAAAAAACCTTCGCCACCAGTCCCGTTACGGTTTCTGCATCACTTCGTGCTCGTCCAGCTCCCGCCCATAACGGTCGATCAGCTTGTTGAGCACCACATTGAACCCCACCCCCAGCAAAATATCCGCCAGCAGCACCCAGTTGATGTCCAGCCCCAGGAACTCCGCCAGTACGAAATTCAACAAAACGAAACCGATCTCCATCAACAGCAGAATCCCCGTGCTCTGCAAATGCGTGCGGTTGAGCCGGAGCAATTTGTGGTGCACATGGCTCTTGTCCGGGAAAAACGGCGATCTGTCGCGCGAGATCCGGCTCACGAACACCCGGCAGGTGTCGAACACCGGCAGGAACAGCATCCCCGCCAGTATAGCCAGCGTGGAATTGAACCCAACGCTGATGAAAGTCGTATTTTCGAGGTTGATGAACTTCAGCCCCAGAAAAATGATCATGTATCCCAACGTCAAGGAACCCGTGTCCCCCATGAACACCTTGAGCCGGGTTCCCAGCACGTTGTACTGGAAAAACGCGATCAGCACCCCCACCATCCCGAACGCGAACATGGCGTACACGAACAGCTGGTAGTAGATAAAAAGAATCCCCAGCGTGGTCAGGATAATCGTCCCCAGTCCCGAGCACAATCCGTCCACGCCGTCGATCAGGTTGAACGCATTGACGGTCAGCACGACCGCCACGACGGTCAGCACGGCATCCAGCGCAAACGGCAGCCGGTGCACGCCGAACAATCCCTGCAAGTCGAACACCGTCACCCCTGCGAATACCAGACATATCCCCGCGAAGAACTGTGCCACGAATTTGTTGCGGTACCCGACCCCGATCAGATCATCGGCCATCCCTACGAAGTAGAGGATCAGCATGCCGGCCATCACGAACAGGAATTCGGTCAGCAGCTCGACCTGCAAATCGAGAGCGACATCGTATCCATAGTAGTACCGCAGCCCCAGCACGAATGCGAAAGAGAACAGTGCGGCCGGGAAAAACGACAGTCCTCCCAGCCGCGGAACAGCTCCCTTATGGACTTTTCGCGCGTTGGTTTCGTCGAACAGGCGTTTCATTTTTGCGATAATGACGATGCGGGGTATGGCGAACCATCCGATGGCCGCCGAAATAACAAAGGTCAATATCACGAATAGCACGTACATCATGTTATAAAAGGCTCGGAGGTGTTAGTACCGGCAAATGGGAACAAACCGAGTGCGTTCCGGCCTGTTCGGATTACCGTGGTGCGGTTTTCATTACACAAATATAAGGACATATTCCATGCGGTCCAACTTGTTTTTCGGTCTGTCGTTTTTTACTATCTTTGTGGACTGCGGGGGTGTCGCCGGAGCTGGGTGTCTGCAGGCCGTCCTGATGTTTTCGGTGCGGGGCCCCGTCGGGATTTTTTGG
>NZ_CANQYJ010000154.1 GCF_947628055.1 uncultured Rikenella sp. | reverse complement strand
CGGGGGTGGATACCGTGGTGGCGGCCATGGTGGGGTTCGCGGGGCTGGCGCCGACCTTGGCAGCGATACGCGCGGGGAAGAAAATAGCGCTGGCCAATAAGGAGACCTTAGTGGTGGCGGGCGAACTGGTCATGGGAGAGGCGAAGCGATGCCAGGCGCCGATTATTCCGGTCGATTCGGAACACTCGGCGATTTTCCAATGCCTGATAGGGGAAACCGCGGCGTCTGTGAAACGGATAGTGCTGACCGCTTCGGGCGGAGCGTTCCGGGATGTGCCGCAGGCGGAGCTCGATCGGGTTACCGTGGCCGATGCTTTGAAACACCCCTGCTGGGAGATGGGCAGGAAAATCACGGTCGACTGCGCCACGATGATGAACAAAGGGTTCGAGGTGATCGAAGCGCGGTGGCTGTTCGATCTGCCGGCGGAACGGATCAACGTGGTCGTGCATCCGCAGTCGGCGGTGCATTCGTTCGTGGAATTTGCGGACGGAGCGTTCAAAGCGCAGATGGGGGTGCCGGACATGCGGCTGCCGATCCAGTATGCGCTGACCTTTCCGTACCGGCTGCCGGTGAAAGGGGCGGCGGTTTTTGAGCCGGCATTGTGCGGCGCGCTGACTTTCGAGATGCCGGACGAAGCGAAATATCCGTGTCTGAGGCTGGCCTATGAAGTGCTTGGAGGGGGATATGGCCCGGGGGGGGCTTGCGTGATGAACGCGGCCAACGAGGTGGCGGTGGCGGAATTTTTAGAGGGGCGCATCCGTTTTACAGATATTTACAAGATCATTCGGCGGGCGCTGGAGCACTATTCTTCAACAGGGAGGGACTGTGCGCTGCGGACGTTAGAGGATTACGTGTCGCTCGACACCGAAGCGCGGGAGGTGGTGAAAGGGCGGATACTCGGCTCGTTTTTAAACCGTTAATACTACTACTTTCTTCTATAAATGGAGGTTTTCATCAAAATTTTGCAGGTCATCACCTGTTTTTCCCTGTTGGTGCTGGTCCACGAATTCGGCCACTTCCTGTTCGCCAAGATTTTCCGCACGCGGGTGGAAAAGTTCTACCTTTTTTTCAACCCGTGGTTTTCGATCTTCAAATTCCGCATCGGCGAGACGGAATACGGGATGGGCTGGGTGCCGTTCGGCGGGTATTGCAAGATCGCCGGCATGGTGGACGAGTCGATGGACAAAGACCAGCTGAAAAGCGAACCGAAGCCGTGGGAGTACCGCTCGAAACCGGCCTGGCAGCGGCTGCTGATTATCGTGGGCGGGGTGCTGATGAACATCCTGCTGGCGATCGGGATCTATATCGGGATTACCTGTGCGTGGGGCGATTCGTATATCAAGACCGAAGATGTCGAGCCGGGCTTCATGTTCAGCGAGGTGGCGCACGAGATCGGCTTCCGCGACGGGGACAAGATCATCTCGGTGGGGGGGGAATACGTGGACAACTATTTGCAGGTGCCGGCGACCATTCTGTTGGACGAGGTGCGCGAGGTGCAGGTGGAGCGCGACGGCAGACCGGTGACGGTCACGATCGACACGAAGCATATCAAGTCGATGCTCAAGGACAAGGAGTTCATCTCGCTGCGCATGCCGTTCGTGGTGGGCAAGGTGATGCCGGGCGGGGGCGCGGAGAGGGCGGGGCTTGCGGCGGGCGACTCATTAGTGGCGGTCGACGGGGTGCCGATGCGGTGGTTCGACGAGTTCCGCACGGCGTTCGCCGGACATAAGGGGGATACGGCGTCCGTGACGTTCGTCCGGGGCGGGGAGCGGCTGACGGCGGAGGTGCCGGTCTCTGCGGAGGGACAGGTGGGGGCGTATCTGGCGGGTACGAACCTGGCGGCGATCTATCCGATCAGCACGCGGCAGTATTCGTTCTGGGAGGCGATCCCGGTGGGTTGCGGCCGGGCGTTCACTTCGATCGGAAGCTATCTGAAACAGCTGAAACTGATCGTCTCGCCGGAAACGGAGGCGTACAAGTCGGTGGGGGGGATCATCGCGATGGGCAATTTCTTCCCGGGCGAGTGGAACTGGCTCTCGTTCTGGCAGATCACGGCGCTGATCTCGATCATGCTGGCGGTGCTGAATATCCTGCCGATCCCGATGCTGGACGGGGGGCACATGGTGTTTATCCTGTACGAGATGATTACGCGCCGGACGCCGAGCGACAAGTTCATGGAACGGGCGCAGCTGGTGGGTATGATCATCGTTTTCGGCATCGTCATCTTGGCCAATGGAAATGACATTCTCAAACTGATCTTTAAATAACCGGTCGATTATTTTCTACTCTATTGGGAGGGTATTGTTCTCTTTGTGAACAACCGACGCTGCCAGCGAATCCAGAGGCCGCTTGCGGACTATGGTGAGCGGCGAGGAGGAAAACGAGCGAAGCGAAGTTAGCGAGAACCAGAAAAACTTTTTGAGATGCTAACGCATCTCTTGAGCCTGCCGGATACCCTTATGTTTTCGATCCTTTTTGGCCGGGAGCAATAGACCGCTCTTTATATTGCGATCCTTCGGATCGCCGACCTCTGCGCCCAGCGGCGAAGCCGCTCGGGGGGTGGGCGCGAGGTCGAACTGAGGTGCAATAGAGCGGTCTATTGCACCGGCCAAAAGCAAACGCAATGCAAGAGGACTGCGGAGCCTAAGGAGTAGCGCAGCTATCTCAAAAGTTCTTTGCGCCACTTTCTTTCAAGAAAGCGGCAGTTGCCTCCAATAAGGTAAAGAATAATCGAACGGTTAATCAGATGATATGATTGATTGCGACGAATCGGCGAGGAGACCGGGAAAACACTACTATCCGCTCTTCTTCGGAGATGAAATACAGCGGGGCGGAATGTGCGTGAGAGTTGTCAGGCACTGCGTGAAGGGAAAGCCGAAGGACATTTCGTGCAGCACAACAGCAATTTCAACAAAACAGCCTTTTACCGATTGGGTAAAAGGCTGTTTTGTCGCTTATATTCCTGGTTACTCGTCGGGATGCAGTTCCGCTCACCGGTTCCGGGCGTCCCTCAGATAAAAAAAGAGGTTCTGCGACAACGCAGAACCTCTCAGTAGCGGGGGGAGGACTCGAACCTCCGACCTTTGGGTTATGAGCCCAACGAGCTGCCAACTGCTCCACCCCGCGATCATATTTACGGATGCAAAGGTAAGTTTTTTTCGGCAATATGCAAACCCTTGCATCGAAAAAACTACGATTAAATCTATCGATCTGTTTTTGGCCGGTTTGAGTGTGTGTTCTTTTGGCGAACAACCGACGCAGTCACTTGCGTGCGATTCGTCGGATGTCCGGAGGCAAGGAGGGAAACGAAGCCGAATTGCCTTTTGCCGCCCTTGTGGTGTTCCCAGGGTGCCACCCCAGATACCCCCGCCGGTTCCGGCCTTTGCAGATCAAAACAGTCGTTGTTCCGCGCGTCGGGTTTCACAGTCTCCGGTTCGCAGAACCGGGCGGGCCGCAACCCCGTCCCGAAGCCAGCAGAGGAGCAACAAGCTGTGCGCGTTGCGCCCCTCCGCGCCGGGTGGCTTCGGGGCGCCCGACTCTGCGAGTCGGATACCGAGAAATCCACTTCCCGCGCGCTGGCGGAAATTTTGTTCAAAAGCGCAAACTGCTTTTGAACGATTTCCTACTCCAACTGTCACGCGCGGGACCAGGGTCGCTCGACACACGAACCGAGCCGCCTTTACTTCTGCTGCTTTTCCTGCGCGCCAGCGAAATCTTATTTCAATAAACTGTCGTTTGTCGAAATGATTTCGCTTTGTAAGATGCGGTGCCGGGGCCGCTCGGCATGCGATCCGCACCCTTCGGGTGTTTTATTGGCCTGCCGGCAGCAAGATAAACTACCCCAAAGAGGGTACCG
>NZ_CANQYJ010000153.1 GCF_947628055.1 uncultured Rikenella sp. | reverse complement strand
CGAAGACAAGGGTATCCGGCAGGCTCAAGAGATGCGCAAGCATCTCAGAAAGTTTTTCTGGTTCTCTTTGTTCACAAAGAGAACAGTACCCTCAAACATAGGGTAATGAAATAAACGAACGGATATTTGAGAAGTTATGTCACTGAGCAATTCGATATTGACCGCCATTTACTCCAAGCGGTTGAAAGCCATCGACCGATTTCGGCGTCAGCCATGGGACGTGCAATTCGAGCAATTCCGATTGCTGGTCGGTTACGGAGCAAAGACCGAATACTTCAAACGCCACGGCTTCGGAGAATTCGGCACCGTGGAAGACTTTCAGCGTCGGATTCCCGTAGTCGGATACGACGAACTGCGGCCCGAGATCGACCGCGTCCGGGCAGGCGAAGAGAACATCCTGTGGCCCGGGAAAGTCAGATGGTTCGCCAAATCGTCCGGCACCACCGGCGACCGCAGCAAATACATCCCCATCACCAGAGAATCATTGGAACAGTGCCACTTCCGCGGCGGCAAAGACGTGATGACCGTTTTCGCCTACAACAACCCCCGCAGCAAAGCATTCGACGGCAAAACATTGACCTTGGGCGGCAGTCACCGGCTCGACACGATGGGAGCAGGGGCGCAGAGCGGAGACCTATCCGCCATTCTGATCCACAATGCCCCGAAATGGGTCGGCCTGATGCGCGAGCCTTCTATGGGGATCGCGCTGATCCCGGACTTCGAGCAGAAAGTCGAAGCGATTTGTCGGCGTTGTTCCCGGCAGCGCATCACGTCGTTCGCCGGAGTGCCTTCCTGGAATCTCGTGCTGATGAACAGAATGCTCGAATACACCGGCGAAGATAACTTGCTGGACGTATGGCCCGACCTCTCGCTGTTCATCCACGGCGGAGTCAGTTTCACGCCTTACCGCGAACAATACAAAAAGCTGATCCCCACCTCGCAGATGAAGTACATGGAGACCTACAACGCTTCCGAAGGATTCTTCGCCCTGCAGGACAACCTCTCGACGCAGGACATGCTGCTGATGCTCGACTACGGCATCTTTTACGAGTTCCTGCCGCTCAAAGACCTGCATGAACCGGCGCGGGCGGTGACGCTGGCCGATGTCGAAACGGGGGTCAACTATGCGATGATTATTTCCACCAACGGAGGACTTTGGCGGTACATGATCGGCGACACGGTGGAGTTCACCAGCCTCGCCCCGTACAAGATCCGGATTACGGGCAGAACCAAGAGCTATATCAATGCTTTCGGCGAGGAGGTGATTATAGACAATGCGGAACGGGCTATAGCTGCGGCATGTGCGGCGACGGGGGCCAAGGTCAAAGAGTACACGGCGGCTCCGATTTTCATGAAGGGGCGTGCCAAGGGGGGGCATCAGTGGTTCGTGGAGTTCGACGCGCCGCCGTCGGATGTCATGCTGTTTGCCGAGATGCTGGACAAGACTTTGCAGGAGGTCAATTCGGATTATGCGGCCAAACGGTTCCGCAATACGACGCTGATGGCGCCTCAGTTGGTGGTGGCCCGAAAGGGGGCTTTTTACCGTTGGATGCGGAGTCGCGAGAAGCTGGGCGGGCAGAACAAGGTGCCGCGGCTGGCCAACGATCGCCGCTATATCGACGAATTGCTGGCTATCAATGCCGGATAAGATTTTTGATCGTTCGGTTTTTATGGCCTCGAGTGGGTGTTTTTTGGTAATCGTTTCAAACTGGCGTTTGTTCTTTATAAAGGACAAATGCCAGCAGAGCCTTCTGCCAGAGAGAAAACTCCGCCCGAGGCGATTGCAAAGAAAAAGCCCGCCCTGCGGGCAACAAGAAAAATTTTTTATAAAGAACAAACTCCCGCAGAGCCTTCCGCCAGAGAGAAAACCCAGCCGACTAGAGGCGACTAAGAAAAAGCACCTGCCCGGCAGGAGGGCATCAAAAAAAGTTTTTTAAAGAACAAACGCCCGCAGAGCCTTCCGCCAGAAAGAAAACCTCGCCGGTCGAAGCGATAAAAAAACAACAGACAAACATGAAACTAAGTGAACACCAAGGCAACATGCTCCACGGCATCCTGCTCATAGCCCTCTTCACCTGCGCCGCCTTCTGGATCGCCGAGACCGACCTCATCCGCAGCCTGTCCCTCAGCCCCCTGATCGTCGGGATCGTGCTCGGGATGCTCTACGCCAACAGCTTACGCAACCGGCTGCCCGCGACATGGGTACCCGGCATCCTCTTCTGCTCCAAACAGCTGCTCAGGACAGGCATCATCCTGTACGGCTTCAACCTCACCTTCCAGGACATCGTTCAGGTAGGACTTCCCGCCATCATTATTGACACCCTCATCGTCGCGACGACAATCAGCGGCGGCGTGCTGATCGGACGACTGCTCCGGATGGACAAAGGCATCGCCCTGCTCACCTCCGTCGGCAGCGGGATATGCGGCGCCGCCGCTGTGTTGGGAGCCGAAGCCACGATCCGCACCAAACCGTACAAGACCGCAGTGGCCGTATCCACAGTCGTCATATTCGGCACCCTCGCCATGTTCCTCTATCCGGCCCTCTACCGCAGCGGAACGCTGGAACTCGAACCGGCACAGATGGGGCTGTACACCGGCGCGACCTTACACGAAGTGGCCCATGTAGTCGGCGCAGGAAATGCGATGGGGCAGGAAATCTCCGACACAGCCATCATCGTCAAGATGATCCGCGTGATCCTGTTAGTGCCCGTGCTGCTCATCATCAGCTTCACGGTCTCGCGCATACGGATGCGGAAACGGCAGAGGCGCGGCAACGCATCGGCCGCGGACAACGACAAAGGGAAAATCTCGATCCCGTGGTTCGCCATCGGCTTCCTCGGCGTGATCGCATTCAACTCGTTAGGACTGCTGCCAGCCGGGGCGATCGCATTCATCAAACAATTCGATGTATTCCTGCTGACGATGGCCATGACCGCACTCGGCGCGGAGACCAGCATCGAGAAATTCAGGAAAGCGGGATTCAAGCCTTTTCTGCTCGCCGCGATACTGTTCGTATGGTTGGTAGCCGGGGGATGGGTTCTGGCGAAATACGTTGCGCCGGGACTGATGTAAAACGGTTCGGCCTGCGCGGTCTGGCAGGGGATAGGGCTCGAACGGAGGTATGAGCAGCGCGATCTGCAGAATCGCCAGGCCCTCGAGAGGGGTTGGAGCACCCTTCGCACGGCGAAGCTCCGGGCGCCGCGCCGCGAAATGATTATTCAATGATCTTTAGCCGTTGCTTTTGCTGTCTCGCTCAGCCGCGTGGCCATTTCCTTTCTTTTGACGGCAAAAGAACCGAGCAGCGGTGCTGTTCGGCATATGAAAGGAATTTGGGCTATGATCTCCCCCTGTCAGGCTGGCGGTGCTGCTCGGCACTCGATCCGGGCTGGAACTACCCGAGGTCTCCCGGGCGCAGGCCTGGTGCCGCTGAACACTCGAACCGCAGCCGTTGGCTGTTTTATTAGTTTCTTTCTCCGTTTAGTTTCTAATCGTTGTTGTCGGAATCCAATAAATCGCGACCTACGGTCGCGCGCCCGACGCCGCCCCCTGCGGAGGGTGCAAAGTTTGCTGCGCTTACTTGCGCCTCCGCCGGCGTCGGTCGGTGCAGACGGATACTCAAACCGGGCCGTAACTACCCCCAATATCCTCCGCGGACTACAACCCATTTTGAGACAAAGAACTATGCTTTGCCTGCGCACCGGTGAAACTCCGGTTCGCAAAACCGGGCGGGCCGCAGCCCCAAGCATGCGGAGGGCCGGTGCCGCTCGGCACTCGATCCGGGTTGGAACTACCCGAGGTCTCCCGGGCGTCCGACCCGGTGCGGCTGGGACGCTAAAGGACTTTTGGCTGCGATCTCCCTTTGTCGGGCCGCAGCCTCCCGCAGCGGAGGCCCGCAACTTCGTTGCTTAGCTCCGCAGGCTGCAACCC
>NZ_CANQYJ010000152.1 GCF_947628055.1 uncultured Rikenella sp. | reverse complement strand
GCTTGGGCCGGAATTACCCCGAACAAAACCTGCGCGCCGGTGGAAACTCGGTTCGGCTGCGATCTCCCCATGTCGGGCCGGACGCCTCCCCGTCGGGAGGCCCGCAACTCGGCAGAGCTCGTTGCGTTCTCTCCCGGGCGCCCGACCCGGTGCCGTTCAGTGCTCGAACCGGGCTGTAACTACCCTAAACACCTCCGCTGGCGCCGGTTAAGAGATAGTTATACGACCAGGTAAGAATGCCGGTGTCTAATCGTTTTGCGTGCCGCAAGGTACTGCGGGCCGCAGCCTCCCGTAACAGTGCCCGAAAATCCCGCGAAGCGGGCGGGCCGGAGCTTCGCCCCGCGAAGGACCGCAACTCGCTTGGCTCGCTATGCGGCCCCGCTGGCTCCGGCCAAGAAAGGGTAGTTCCAGCCCGGATCGGGTGCCCAGCAGTACTGTCCGACGCCGGCGGAGGAGCAAGTAAGCGTAGCGAACGTTGCACCCTCCGCGTGGGGCGACGCTGGGCGCGCGACCCAAGGTCGCGGTTTATCGGATTCCAACAACAATGACTGGAACTAACGAAAGAAACGGCCAACGGCTGCGGATCGGGAGCCGCGCGGCACCGCAGACGCCAGCGACCCCAAAGATCGCAACGGTTAAAAATAAATCGTACCTTTGTACGCCACGCAGCAGGACGTTATGCTACCGTTATTCATCGCCCGCAAACATCTTTTCAGCCGGAAATCCCGCTCAGTGATCAATTGGATCGCCGGAGTGAGCTTTGTGGCCGTCGCAGTGCCCGTGACGGCACTGGTCGTGATCCTTTCGTTCCACAACGGGCTGGGGGATTTCATCGGGAAGATGTACAGCGAATTCGACTCCGACCTGCGTCTGACCCCGCGGCAGGGACAGCTGTTCGACGCCGCCGGGCTGTGCGGAAAAATCGCAGCCTTGCCCGAAGTGGAGACCGTGAGCGCCACCGCCGAGCAGAATGTGCTGATCACCTATTCCGACCGCCAGTGGATCGCCGTCATGCGCGGAGTGGACTCCGCTTACCGGGACGTGGTGCCCATCGCGCGGCGGATGGTGCAGGGCAGATACCGGTTGCAGTACGGCGATCCGGGCGAAGCGGTCGTCGGACAAGGAGTGGCTTATGCGCTGGGCGTGCAGACCGCCTTTCCGGAACCGTTGCGGATTTATGCCATTCGTCCGGGAAGCAACAGTTCGGCAGCCTCTTTTCTGCCCATGTCTTACTATCGGACAGCGAACATACGCCCCGGAGGAATTTACGCGCTGGACGAGCAGACCGACTCCCGGTACATCTTCGTGCCGCTGGAGTTCGCGCGGCGGCTGATGGGGGCAGGGGATCAGGTTTCATCGCTGGAGATCCGGCTCAAAGAAGATATATCGCCTGAAGCGGGCAAGCGCGCGGTCGCAACCGCAGCAGGGCCGGGATTCGAGGTGAAGACCCGCTTCGAGCAGAAAGAGACCGTCTATCGAATGGTGGAGCAGGAAAAGTGGGTGATCTACCTGCTGCTGATGTTCGTGGTGCTGATCGCCGCGCTGAGCCTGGTGGGATCGGTGGTGATGCTGGCAGCCGACAAAGAGCGTGACCGGGAGATGTTGCTGGCTATGGGCGGCACGCCGGCGCTGTTGAGGCGCATCTTTGCCTGGGAAGGGACGCTGATTGCGGCCTGCGGCGTGGCGGCGGGGATTTTGCTCGGAGTGGGATTCGCCGTCCTGCAACAGCAGGCCGGAATCATAAAACTGGCCGGAGACGCGTTTCTTATGGATGCCTATCCGGTGCGGATCGAGCTGTCCGACCTGATCGTCGTGGCGGGAGGGGTATTGTTGCTGGGCATGGCGGTGAGCGCATTGACGGCCGCCGGGCTGATTAAACGGAAATGACAAGATACAGACATATATTTTGGGCGGTGGTTTCGGTCTTGGCGCTGGCTTCGTGCCATCGCGGGCCGAAAGCCATACCGGAGGGGGATATGCGCTCGATCATGCGCGAAGCGCTGGTGAGCCAGGCGATTCTTCAGGTGGATCGGCCGGCTGCGGGTGGAACGCCGATCGACTCGCTCGACGTGCACACCGGGATTCTCCGGAAATACGGCTACACGATGGAGGATTTCCGGTTCACGATCCGTGAAATGTCTATGCGGAAGAGCAATCCGCTGGCCAATATCCTGAACGGCGTGGCCAGCGACATCAAGCTGGCGCGGATCGACGCCGAGGGCCGGTACGAGGAACAGCTGCGGATCGACTCGACCGCGCAGGCGCGGACAGCCGATACGGTGTTCCGAAGCGATACGGTGCTGCTGGGCAGGCTCGACGGTTACAAGGTGAGTTATGCCGGGCGGGTGCCGGAGGATTCGTCCGTGGCGCCGGGCATCTATCGGATCGAGTTCGATTATTCGACGGGCGGTCATGCCCGTTCCTACACCAAGTCGGTACGCAGCCGGCGGACGACGCAGGGAGGGAAAACCACGGAGACCACGCTGTGGCTCCCGACGGCGAAGGATACCGTCGCTTATTCGGGAGAAATCAGCGTGGGGCCGGAGGTCAAACTGCTGGAGATCGCCTTGTCGGAAACCGTGCGGACGGATCTGCCCAAGGATACCTGTTACCTGGCGGGCTTCCGGCTGGTGCATGTCCTGCCTGTGCGTCAGGCGCGTGCTTTGTTCCTGGAACGGATCACCGGATTCCCGACTCAATTATATCCTTATTATGAAAGACGCTGTCTCGACAGTCTCGCGAAATGTGGCGGCCCCGTACCTCCTGGCCTCCGACGGTAAGCTCGTGCGCAACGGGGTGGTGCATTTCGCCTCCGACGGCACGGTCATCGGCGCGGAGCAGTGCGAAAACATCGACTCTCTGCCGCAAACCGAATACCACAACGGTATTCTGATCCCGGGCATGACCAATGCCCATTGTCACCTGGAACTTTCTTTTTTCAAGGGTGCGATTCCGCAGCACGTGGGCATGGTGAGGTTCATCGAGCATGTGGTGTCCAAACGCAACGATTATTCGCGCGAGGTTCAGGTCGCGCGGGCGGTCGAGGAGGATTTGTCGATGTGGCGGGAGGGGATTCAGGCGGTGGGGGACATCAGCAACGATACGACTTCGTTCCCGGCCAAGGTCAGGGCGATGCGGGAGGGAAGGACGCGGTACCATACGTTTGCGGAGTTTTTCGGGATGCCGGCGGACGATGAGGCGGAGGGCCTTTACCACCGGGCGGTGGACCCGCTGCTGGCGGAGGCTGCTCGGGACGGCTTGGCTATCACGCCGACGCAGCATTCGACCTATTTCATGTCGGACAAACTGTTCAGGCTGGGGGCGGATTCGCCGCGGATGTCGATCCATTTTATGGAGACGCCGGCGGAGGTGGAGTTTTTCGACCGAAGAGGGGGGATTTACGAGATGGTGAAGGGGGCGGCGGGACGGGAACCGGATTTTCTGGCTTACGGGGGGCATGCGGAGCGGCTGGTGGCTTCTTTGCCGAGGGATGCGCATTTGGTGCTGATCCATAACACGCAGATGCGGCACCGGGATATGGACTTGATTCTGAATTATTTCGAGGATGTGACGTTCGTGCTTTGCCCGCGGTCGAATTACTATATCGATGCGGATTTCCCGCCGGCGCAAATGCTGTATGAGGCGGGGGCGCGGGTGGCGCTGGGGACGGACAGTCTGTCGTCGAATACGTCGCTGTCGCTGGCGGAGGAGATCAAGTGGCTCTCCGAACATAATCCGGGGATACCTTTGGCGGCGATTTTACAGTGGGCGACGCTGAATGGGGCGCTGTCGCTGGGATTTGCTGACGAAATCGGAAGTTTCGAGGCGGGCAAACGTCCGGGGGCGGTGCTGCTGACGGGGGTGGATTTCAGGTCTATGCGGCTTACGGACGATGCCCGCACGGTACGTTTATTTTAACGGTTCGATTAATCACTACCCTATGTTTG
>NZ_CANQYJ010000151.1 GCF_947628055.1 uncultured Rikenella sp. | reverse complement strand
GCCACGAGCGGCGAGGTGCTCGCGCAGTTGGTCATGGGTTTCCTGAAATTGGTCTTGGTGGCGTTCGTGGTGGCGGTGCCGGTGATCTGGTACCTGATGCGGGGGTGGCTCGCAGGATATGCCTATCGGATTCCGTTGTCGTGGACGATCTTCGCGCTGGCGGGGCTTACTGCCTTTGCGATCGCGTTCCTCACGGTGCTCTGGCAGTCGATGAAAGCCACGCGCACGAATCCGGTCGTGGCGATCAAGGACTGAACTTAGAGGTGGAATCGGTATAAAATATGGTAGATTTAGTGTTATTAATAACAAATAAAATCATATTTTGTGCAAATAAATTTTTTAGATTATGTTTGTAAGAGAGTTAATCTACTAACTAATTTATGACAATGAAGAAAATTCTTTTATTTTTGACGGTTGCTGTTTTAGGGCTGACAGGCTGCAAAGATGATGAGAAAATTACCGATCTGACGGGTACCACCTGGAAAGCTTATGAAATACAGGAGATACGAGGGACTACTTATGAATGGGGCAGTACGATAACTTTTACTTCCGATACCCGGTTCACCGCTTCTTTTTTCAACAAAGAGGACGGTGTAACCACTGATTCTGACCAGCAAGTTGGAACTTATGTGTACAATTCACCGAATGTAACGTTAACGGTTGCAGGAGAATCCGTCACGGGAACGGTAAACAAGAAGAGCATTGTCATGCACTTGGATGGTTCGGACGAAGAGACTGTTTACACCAGACAATAATTCGTTATATTCGCTTTACGATCAGCGGGCACAGGATCATTCCTGCGCCCGCTGTTTTTTGAATACCATCGGCTCCGTTACCGGCGACAGATACTCCGGAAATCGCAGACGGCGCATTTTTGCACATGCTCCGTCTGCCCGAACGGCTGCGAAGCATCGAACATCGCCGCGAAAAGCTCTTCCAACCCGTGAACGAGTGCCGCCGACTGTTCCGGCCGCAGACGCTTCAGGGGTGCCATGCCCTCTTCCTTGCATACAGGATAGGGCGAGTAGTCGTCCATCCTCATCTTGCGGGCCACATACAGCGCAGGCGACACCTCGACCCGCTCCTCCGCTCCGAGCACCAGCGCATAGAGCAGGGTTTGCAGCACTCCTCCGTTATGCGGCTCGTAGCGGAGCTCGCCGTCGCGCGTGACCTTTTCGTTCGTGAAAAGACTTTCTATCGAGGCGAACTCCGGCGTATCGCCCCCGCTCTTGTAATCCACGATCCGCAGCGTGCCGTCGCCGAGCAGGTCGATCCGGTCGGCCTTTCCGGCCAGCGTGACGCATCGTCCGCCCAGCCCGAAGGTATGTTTCACTTCTTTCTCCAGACCCGATATCCGGAAAGGTTCCGCGTGGCTTTGCGAGTCGTGGTGCAGGATATTCTGAAGATACCGTATCACGATGTCGCGGTGCATCTGGATCCGGCCGCTGATCTCTATGTCCTGCCCCCGCGCGCCCATGACGTCCGCCATCGCCTGTTCCGTAACGATCTGCATGTCGGATGAGGTGAAGGCGGCGATATGCCGGGCTGCGTCCGGTTTCCCGACAAGCGGCGTACAGAGCAGCTCCAAAGCCCGGTGCAGGGTGTTCCCTACGTCCAGATGGGTGACCTCCTGTCCGAGCTGCTCCGGAGCCTCGAGCCGTTCGACATCCGCAAAGTAGAACTTCAGCGGACAATCGATATAGCGGTTCAGTGTCGACGGATAGAACCTCATCTGCTGCATCTGCCGCATGATCTCCGGCGTTTTGGGCACGAGGATCGGCTCCACCGGCCGGTAGTCGATCCGCAGGTCGACGCTGGCCCGTTCCACCTCGTGGGGCGCCTCGTACTCCAACTGGTAGATATAGCGGCTCTGCTCGCCTGTCCGATTGTCGTCGGCCGCCGAGCTGTACATCAGGATCAGCCGGCGGCACCGTGCGATGAGCCGGTAGAAGTAATAGGCGTACATCGCTTCGTGATCCTGCGGCGTGGGCAGGCCGAAAGCCTGCCGCAGGTTGAACGGTACGTATGAATTTCCGTCGCGGTTCCCCGGAAAGGTGTCGTCGGTGAGCGAGAGCAGGATCACGTTGTCGAAGTCGAGGTTGCGGGTCTCCAGAATCCCCATGACCTGCAGGCCGCTGAGCGGCTCCCCTTCGTAAGGCACCCGGCATTGGACCAGTGTCTGCCGCACCAGTGAGATATAGATGCCGAGCGACAGTTCGATGTCGCATTCCCGCACGGTGTTCCCCAACCGGAGCACATTTTCCAGTAGGGTGAAGAGGAACTCTTTCCGCTCGCGCGCCTCCACGGTGTCGGAGGGGATGGCGCCTAATCCGGACAATATCTCTTCGATGTACCGCTGCATGTCGTCGACGTCCTTCACGGGCCGGAAAATGCGCCGGAGCAGGTCGTTGCCTGCGAAAAGATCCGGCGGCACCCACACCGTCTGCCAGGTGTCGATGTGTTCGGCCGCCGCTTTGGCCGCTTCGGCTGCCTGTTCCGCCACATATGGATGGGAAAGGATGCCCAGCACGTCGGTGTACGAGAATCGCCCTTCGCGGGCGTGGCTCTGGAGCATCAGCAGCCTTTCGAGCAGAATGTACGGCACGGTGTTCGCCAACGGGTACCCCATCGTCACGTTGAGGTTCCGGACTGCGGGCGGAATGGAGTGGAGAACGGGCAGGAGCAGATTCTCGTCGGTCAGCACGATGGCGGTCTCCTTGTCTAAGAAGCCCTGCTCGTCGTGGATCTCTTCCAACTTCCGATACAGGGCTTTGCACTGCAAAATATCGGACGGGGTGGAAATGACTTCGATCTGTTTGGGCTGTACGAAATGATCCCGTTCCAAATCGGGCGCGTCGTCGCCGAACCGTGCTGTATTGCGCCGGATGAACCGTCCGGCTTCCTGGTCGTCCGACCGGTAGAAGTAATTGTCGTAGTCCCAATAGAATCGTCCGGCGCCCGTCTCTTTCAGGTAGTCGAAGAGCCGTTTTTCGCATTCATTGAGCGCGTTGAATCCGACGAAACAAAATATCTTGCCGTCGAACCGCTTGTCTGACTCCGCCGAGAGGTCGAGGCTCTCGGCCATGTCGCGGTAGATCATCCCGCTGTAGCCGATGCCGAGTGTACGCAGCCGATTCTTATAGGCCGTATAGATGGTATGCAGCGAGCGCCATATTTTCAGGAATTGCTGTTGTTCGGCCGATTGCACTCCCCGCCGGTTCAGGGTGGTCCAGAAGCCGCGCACCAGTTCCATCGCTTCGTCGTTCCCGGCGAACAGCCCGCCGAACCGGTCTTCGATGTCGTGCAGGTCGCTGATGTTGGCATAGAGGGTTTCGGCGTCGATCAGGTATTTGTCTATGGTGTCGAAGTCCGAAAGAAGCATCTCGCCCCAGCGGAAAAACCGGTCGAATGGCTCGGGATGATACTCGTTGTAAATCCGGTAGAGTTCGGCGGTCAGGCGCAGGTGATCTCCCCCCTCCAAAGGCGACAGGCTGCGGATCAGGTCGTCCATCGAGAGATACCGGGGCTGCCACATCGGGCGTCCCTCGGTCAGGCCGAGCAGGGCGTCGTTGAAAAAGAGCCGCGCCCGCTTGCCGGGAAAGATGATGTGCAGGTCGGAGATGCCGGTGCCGTATGTCCGGTAGAGGTTTTCAGCGACTTCCGCAAGGAATTTCTTCATCGGTCGGTTGGGTTTTTCCTGTGTCGAGTGCAGGAAAGGTGTACCTGTCTTTCGCGGCAGCCGGATGGCTCCGGCGGTTCGGTTCTGTGCCGGGAAGCGTATTGTGGCGGAAAAGGTTCGGTTCGGTGCCGCTCGGCACCGAACCGAACCGAAAAACGATTGAAAAATGCGGGTACGATCCAATCGCGATTATATACTTTATCGTACCAGCCCTCCCTTGTCCCGATTTTTCGGCTCGCACCGCCCCCCGGCCGCGAGAAGCGGCCCCCGGCGC
>NZ_CANQYJ010000150.1 GCF_947628055.1 uncultured Rikenella sp. | reverse complement strand
CTTTGTGAACAAAGAGAACCAGAAAAACTTTTTGAGATGCTAACGCATCTCTTGAGCCTGCCGGGTACCCTTGTTTTTGATCTTTTTGGGGTGTGAGCAATAGCGGGCTATTGAGTACTGTGCCTTAAGCCCGCTATTGCCACACCCCAAAAAAAACGCAATGCAAGAGGACTGCGGAGCCTAAGGAGTAGCGCAGCTATCTGAAAGTCTTTTGGGTACCTTTTCTTCAGAAAAGGTACGGTTCCATCCAATAGGGTACAGAATGAACGAGCGGTTAATGAACAAAGGAATAAGGTGTTTGTTCCCGAGATGCCGCCAGCTTTCGCAAAGAGGCCCGCCGAGAGATTTACCCCGAAAACAAGCGGAATCTCCCCGCCCCGCGAGGAGATTCCGCCGAAAGAGAGAAAGGCCAGCTTAGCGTTAACTTACTCCGCCGCCGGCGCATCGGCAGCACCTTCCGCCGCTACCGACACAGCCACTTCCGCCTTGATATCCTTGTAGATCTTAACCACTGCCTTGTATTCGCCGATTTCCTTGATGGTATCGACCTTGACATTCCGTTTGTCGATCGAGAATCCTTTGGCTTCGATAGCGTCAGCCACCTGCGCCGCCGTCACCGAGCCGAATATTTTGCCGCCTTCGGCCGTTTTAACGGTGAGCGCCACCGCAACCCCGTTGAGTTTATCGGCCACAGCCTGAGCATCGGCCACCATCTTGGCCTCCTTATGCGCCTGCTGCTTGATTTTCTCGGCCAGCACCTTCTTGGCGGAAGCCGTAGCCGCCGTTGCAAATCCCTGCGGGATGAGGTAGTTATTGGCGTACCCCGGCCGCACGTTCACGATCTGGTCCTTATTGCCGAGGTTATCGACATCTTGTTTCAGGATGATTTCCATAGTGTTCTTCTTCTCCTCGGTTAAGAATTATTTCAAAAGGTCGGTTACGAACGGCAGAATAGCCAGATGCCGCGCGCGTTTGACCGCGGTAGCCACTTTTTTCTGGAACTTCTGCGACGTTCCCGTCAGGCGTCTGGGCAGGATTTTTCCCTGTTCATTGAGGAATTTTTTGAGGAATTCCGCGTCTTTGTAATCGACATATTTGATGCCCGCTTTTTTGAAGCGGCAGTATTTTTTCTTTTTGACCTCAACGGATACCGGATTGAGGTAACGGATTTCGGATTGCGGTGCTGCCATGATTATTGCTCCTTCGATTTAGCTGCGTTAAGGTTTCTGCGTTTTTCTGCATATTCAGCCGCGTACTTGTCCTGTTTGAAAGTCAGGAAGCGGATGACGCGTTCGTCGCGGCGATACTGGGTTTCCAGTATGTCGATCAGTTTGCCTTCCCCCTCGAACTCGATCAGCGTATAGAAGCCCGTGGTCTTCTTTTGGATCGGATAGGCGAGCTTGCGCAAACCCCACTCTTCGGTGTAGTTCACTTTGCCGCCGTTCTCGGTGATGACACCCTGGAATTTGCCTACCAGTTCTTTCAGCTGTACGTCCGAAAGCACGGGAGTAGCAATGAAAACGGTTTCGTAACGGTTCATAAAGTTGTCCGTAAATTGATAAAATGTTGGTTATTGGTTGCTTATGAAATTCCCGAAGGATATTTCAGCCCACAAAGGTATAACTTTTCCTTGAAATACAAAACAGGCTTCCGGTTTTTGCCTTGGCACGCTTGTTGTCTGTTTTACCGTAATTTGCCTGGGCCTCCCCGATGGCCGAGACTGAATGCCTCATAAAGTTCGTTATATACTATAAAACGATTAAATACAAAACATTTAGGCTTATTTATGGATTATATTTGTGTCCCTTGCGACGGGAAACTATACTTTAATTTATAATTGTTGTCAATTTATGTCGGAGTTACCCAAAATGATAGGAAACGACACCGGACAATCCGCCTCTTTGTGGCAGTATGTGACCCATGCGGATCACGGTGCCGAATGGATGGAGCTGACCGATAACCTGATCGGAATGGTGGAGAACGGATCCAAGACGATCCAGTATGCCCATGCCAAATACACGGTGCGGGCGGGAGAGGTCTTTTTTCTGGCTCCCGGAAAGCATTACATCGAGAACATTCCTGCGGCGGACGGCCCTTACAAGGAAACCTGCCTGGCATTCGACAACCGAATGATGGCTGACGCCTTGTCCACGCTGATATCGCTCTACGGCATGGAGATCCGCCGCCCGCAGGGAGGGCGGCCCGATCCGACGCTGGCTCACGTCAGTGCGCGGGCATGGCCCGAAATGCAGCTTTTTTTCGACTCCCTGGCGCCTTACATGGACACGGACTACCTGAACGTGCACCCGCAGCTGACGCGGCTCAAGCTGGCCGAATTCGCCTACATGGTGATCGTCTACAAAGAGTACGGCCTGCAGCACAAGATGCTCCAGTGCATCGACCGGCTGAGCGACTCTTTTGAAAGTATCGTCCGCAACTCGGTGTTCGAGAACCTGACCATCGAAGAGCTGGCCTTGAAAACCAACAAGAGCCTCACTTCGTTCAAAAACGATTTCCAGCGCGTGTTCGGCGACACGCCCCACCGGTGGATCATCAGGCAACGGTTGCTGCACGCACGGCTGCTGGTGATTTCGACCAACAAAGCCATCTCGCAGATCGGCTACGAATGCCGGTTCGATAACATTTCGCACTTCATCAAGCTCTTCAAGCGGGAGTTCGGCAAAACGCCTCTCTCGCTCAGACAGGAACAGCGACGGTAGTTTTTTGCAAGGGACTTTCCGCCTTTTTCCTTGATCTCCGAGAGCTCATCTGCACAAATGCCGTCCGGAACAGAGTTCCGGACGGCATTTTCTATAAAAAGGGAATCCTCAGGGAACCGGCGAACGTTGTGGAATGACTGTTCAATTAACGCGATTATATATTTTATCGTACCAGCCATCCCTTTTCGGCTCGCGCCGCCCCCCCCGGCCGCGAGAAGCGGCCCCCGGCGCAGAGCCGATCTCGAAAAGAGGAGAACAGTACATTAAAGTATATAATCGCGTACAAAAAATCCCCGGCGCAGTTCGGTGTGGCATGGGGGATTCGGTTTACAATGCGAACTGCGCCGGAGAAAGTCTATACTATTATTTCATCTCAAACACATAGATGTTTTTGACGATATAGTTCTTCAATTTTTCGCACAACGGCTGACCAACAAACCGAATCATCACGATGAAACCCAAGTGATGATAGATAGATTTCTCTTATTTCACTTTGCTGTATTCGATTGTTACGGTATTGCCATTGTAATCCCATGACCCCTTTGTGAAATGATCTGAAGGAACAGCCGAGGAGTCAAACCATGATGTTACAATGAATTTATTATTCTCACCGGGATTACCATAGCAACTAAACTCTTCGATCTTTTGATTGTTTGAGATATCGAGAGCCGTCAACTGATTGTAGCTGCACCCCAGGTATGTCAGTTGAGTGTTGTGGGAAACATCGAGAGCCGTCAACTGATTGTAGCTGCACCCCAGGTATGTCAGTTGAGTGTTGTGGGAGACATCGAGAGCCGTCAACTGATTGTCGCTGCAGTACAGGTCTGTCAGTTGAGTGTTGTGGGAGACATCGAGAGCCGTCAACTGATTGTAGCTGCAGTACAGGTCTGTCAGTTGAGTGTTGTGGGAAACATCGAGAGCCGTCAACTGATTGTAGCTGCACCTCAGGTCTGTCAGTTGAGTGTTGTGGGAAACATCGAGAGCCGTCAACTGATTGGCCTCGCACCCCAGTCTTGTCAGTTGAGTGTTGTGGGAGACATCGAGAGTGGTCAGCTGATTATCGTAGCACCCCAGGTATGTCAGTTGAGTGTTGTGGGAAACATCGAGAGCCGTCAACTGATTGTAGCTGCACCCCAGGTCTGTCAGTTGAGTGTTGTGGGAAACATCGAGAGCCGTCAACTGATTATTGTAGCACTCCAGTCTTGTCAATTGAGTGTTGTGGGAAACATCGAGAGTGGTCAACTGATTGGCACCGCACCTCAGGTCTGTCAGTTGAGTGTTGTGGGA
>NZ_CANQYJ010000149.1 GCF_947628055.1 uncultured Rikenella sp. | reverse complement strand
GCGCGAGCAACTTCGGCAGAGCTCGTTGCTCTTTCCGCTGGCGGCGACCCGGTACTATTCAGAATCATTCTTTACCCACGCGCCGGAATGAACATTCTTTGTCCGCGCGCTGGCGGAAATCCTGTTCAAAAGCATGAATTGCTTTTGAACGATTTCCTTCTCTATCCGTCGCGCGCGGGGTGCCGCTGGGCACTCCAGCCGCACCCTTCGGGTGTTCTGCTGGCCTGCCGGCAGCAAGATAAACTACCCCAAAGGAGGGAACTGCCCTCGGGCCGGGCGGAGCCGCTAAATAAGTCCTCTCAAATTTCAACAAACGCCCCAACGGGGCCCCGCGGTGGGCTTGCGAAACTGCGTTTCGCTATGGCCGGAACTACCCCGAACAAAACCTGCGCGCTGGCGGAAATCTGGTTCGGGCGCGATCTCCCTCTGTCGGGCCGGACGCCTCCCCCTCGGGAGGCCAGGTGCCGCTCGGCACTCGATCCGGGCTGTAACTACACCAACTCCGCAGGCTGCGACCCGAAACTATACTTGTTCGCGCGTTCTGTTCCAAAGGAGGAAACTGCCCTCGGGCCGGGCAGGCCGCAGGTGCCCCCGCCGGGCTTGCGATACTTCGTATCGCTTGGGCAGCCTCTACCCCCATGCTTATTCCGTCGGCGTTGAAATAGGGCCGCTTAATAAGTCCTCTCCAACTCCAACAAAAGCCCCAACGAGGCCCCGCACCAGGAAAACGCAACGCAAACCCCAACAAAAGCCCCAGCCGCGGTGCCGCTATTCATTCCGCACCAATGCCTGCGCCAAATTGCGGAACGCCTTGCCCGTCACCGAATCACGCGCCGCGATAGGCTCACCCGCATCCCCCCCCTCAGCGATCGCCTGCACCAGCGGAATCGAGCCCAAGAACGGCACCCCCCGCTCTCGTGCCAGTCGCGCCACCCCGCCATTCTCCACTCCCGCCGGCCCGAAGATATAGTACTTGTTATCCGGCAACTCCGCCGGCGTGAACCACGCCATATTCTCGACAATCCCCCGGATCGGCACATTCACATGCTCGTTGCGGAACATCGCGATTCCCCGCACCACATCCAGCAGCGCCACCTCTTGCGGCGTGCTGACGATCACCGCCCCCGACAGCTTCAACTCGCTGACGATGGTCAGGTGCAAGTCGCCCGTTCCCGGCGGCAGGTCGATCAGCAGATAATCCAGCTCGCCCCAAGCCGTCTGGTGCAACAGCTGCCGCAGCGCGTTGGTCGCCATCGGCCCCCGCCAGACCAAAGCATCCCCGTTCGAGATGAAAAAACCGATCGACATGACCTTCACCCCGTATGCCTCCGCCGGAACGATATACTCCAAGTCCGATCCGTCCTCCGCCACTTCCGCCACCGGTTTGTAATCCTCCACACCGAACATTTTCGGCATCGACGGCCCGTAGATGTCCGCGTCCAAGACCCCCACCCGGAACCCTTCGGCCGCCAAAGCCACCGCCAGGTTCGCCGTCACCGTGCTCTTGCCCACGCCTCCCTTGCCCGACGCCACCGCAATCACCCGACCGATAGACAGCGTGGCGGTATTGGACTTCAGCGTCTGCTGTTTCGCCGCTTTCGAGTCCGGCGGCAGCGGTTCCGCCACCACAATAGTAGCTCCCACTCCCGTGGCCTCCTGCAAAACAGCCTCCGCCGCACGCCGCACCGATCCCGCCATCGGGTCGCGCGGCTTGGTCAGTCTCAGCGTAAAGCGAACCGCCCCCGTCGCCGGGTCGATTGCCAGATTGTCCACCATGCCCAGCGACACGATATCTTTGTCCTGCTCCGGATGCTTCACCCCTTTGAGCAAGTCGAGCACTTCCTCTTTTGTCATTTTTTATTTATAAGTCAATCTTATCCTTGTAAAAGCTACAGCCCGGCATCGCAAGACCGCGGTCAGCTTGAATCAGCTGCTCCAGCCGCTCCAATGCTTCCTCCTGCGGGATATTGCGTTCCACCACCTCCTTGCCCCGATAGAGCGTCACCAATCCGTTCCCCGCCCCCACGTAGCCGAAGTCGGCATCCGCCATCTCGCCCGGCCCGTTCACGATACAGCCCATCACCGCAATCTTCAGCCCCGGATAACCGCCGAAGCGGTCTTTGACCGCCCGCGCCACACTTTGGAGTTCAAACAGCGTCCGCCCGCACCCCGGACAGGAGATGATCTCCGTCCGCGAAATCCTTGTCCGAGCCGCTTGCAGAATCGAGAACGACAGGGAGGTCAGGTCGAAATCCGGCGTCACATCGCACTCTTTCTCGATGAGATGACCGTGAGTATCCTCGTCGTATTCAGTAGTGAAAACCTCGTTCACGATCCAGACCCCGTCCCCGAAGCCGTCGAGCAGCAGCGCGCCGAAGTCCGCCGCTGCATAGAGCTGCAACCGTTCCAACGACCGCTCGCCGTAGCAACGGCTCATGATCACCGGGTTTGTAATCCCGTGCCGCATCAGCTGCACGAAGCAGGCCCGCATTTCCCCCACCCAGTGCATGTTTTCGGATACCAGTACGAGCACCCTTTCCGGATGGTGTTCCAGCCATTCTAAAAACTCGTAGTTCAGGTGTTCCAGCGCACAGGCAATCCATCCCTCGCCGTTATCCCGCCCCTGCATGGCCCGCCGCGGCGTCGTCAGGACGAAATCGTCCGGCGACAAATCCGCCCCCGCTGTACGATCCCCCACCACGACCGGCGGCGCCCCTCCGCCGATCGAAATGCCGTGAAAAGAGACGGCGGACGAAACCCTCTTGGAGTAGTTGTACGGGTCGTAAGGCAGCGGGTCGTCGTCCACCGGAATATAGTTGTGCATCTCCCGCCCCACGAAGTAGTCCGCCAATATCCGTGCCGGGGCGATCTCGTTTTCCGGGGCTTCGGTCAAGGAGACCCGGATCGTGTCCCCGATCCCGTCCGCCAGCAGCGCCCCGATCCCCACCGCCGACCGGATCCGCCCGTCTTCTCCTTCGCCCGCCTCCGTCACGCCCAGATGCAGCGGATATTTCATCCCTTCCTCGTCCATCCGCACGACCAATTTGCGGTAAGCCTCGACCATCACCCGCGTGTTGCTCGATTTCATCGAGATCACGATCCGATCATAATGTTCCGCCTGGCAAATCCGTAGAAATTCCATAGCCGACTCGACCATCCCGTCCGTCGTGTCCCCGTATCTCGACATGATCCGGTCGGACAGCGATCCGTGGTTCACTCCGATCCGGATCACGGTGTTGTAGTATTTGCACACCTCGATCAGTGCCGTGAGCTGCACCCGCAGCCGCTCCAATTCCGCCGCATACTCTTCGTCGGTGTAGGTCACTTTCTGGAATGTAGCCCGTTTGTCGATGAAATTTCCGGGGTTGATCCGCACTTTGCTGACATACTGTGCCGCAATCAATGCCACTTGCGGGTTGAAGTGGATGTCGGCCACGAGCGGTACATAGCATTCCTGTTCTTCGATGCGCCGCCGGATGGTGAGCAGCCGTTCGGCTTCGGTTCGCCCCGGCGCGGTGAGCCGCACCATCTCGGCTCCGGCTGCGGCGATGCGCATCACTTGTTTGGCGGAGGCTTCGACATCGGCCGTGTTGGTCGTGGTCATCGACTGCACTACGATCGGTGCGCCGCCGCCCAATACGAGGTGGCTGCCGATCCGGATCGGATGGCTCCACCGACGGGTATAACTGAACAAATGGGGGCAGTATCGTTTCATAGTGCGGGGTGTAATGGAAGATATTCCTACAAATTTAAGAAAAGTTTACGGATCCGGTAGCCGGGGGCTGCGAACAGAGGGGCGGGTTTCTAAAATGCGATTGTATGCTTTATTGTACCTTTCTCCTCTTTCGAGTTCGGCTCGAGTGCCGAGCTGTAACTACCCCAACTCCGCAGGCTGCGACCTGAAGCTGTATTCATCCCACGTGCCGGAGAAAATCCGGTTCAAAAGCGCAAGCTGCTTTTGAACGATTTCCTTCTCCAGCCGTCGCGCGCGGGGAGTTTGAGGAGACTGCGCTC
>NZ_CANQYJ010000148.1 GCF_947628055.1 uncultured Rikenella sp. | reverse complement strand
CGAAAAAGGAAAATCGACGATTTCAACGAGAGTTGAAAACGAACGATTTTCCCGGCGCGCGGAACAAAGAATAATTGCGAATTTCGGTTCCCCAAAGCCGGAGCCGGCGGAGAATATTTTGGATAGTTCCAACCCGGTTCGAGTGCCGAGCGGCACCTCCGGCCTGACAGAGGGAGATCGGGGAACCGGATTTCCGCCCGCGCGCGGGCAAAGAGAATATTTCCGAAACATTCGGGCCGCACTCCGCGGAGAATATTTCGGGTAGTTACAGCTCAGTATTCGAGCCGAAAAGTTCGCTCTGCTCAATACAGTTCCGCTGGATCCGGTCAAAAGAAGATAATAGCTACAGCCCGGTCGGAATGCCCAGCGGCACCGAGTTTTGGTGGGAGAGGCTGCGAACCGTCCGCTTTGCACATTCGAGCAGCTCCCGAATTTACGTAAGGCAATGGCCTCCCACAGGCCGATAAAGAAAAGAAACAACGACAAATAAAAATAAAAACCAAAAAACAGAAAAAGACTATGGAACCAATCTTGTTTGCTTATCTCGGAATCGCGATCATGCTTGTCTTTTCGGGAGTCGGGAGTTGCTACGGCACCACCATCAGCGGGAACGCCGCCGTGGGAGCGATGAAAAAGAACAAAGGAGCGTTCGGGAGTTATATGATTCTCTGCGCGATGCCTTCGACGCAGGGGCTTTACGGCTTCTTGGGATACTTCTTGCTCAAGGGGTTCCTGACCCCGGAAATTACGATGGCACAGGCTGCGGCGATTGTCGGCGGGGGATTGGCGCTGGGACTGGTGAGCCTCTGGAGCTCGCTGCGGCAGGGACAGGTGGCAGCCAATGCCATTACCGCGATCGGTAATGGACATGACGTATTCGGTAACTCGCTGATCCTGTTGGCTTTCCCGGAACTTTACGCGATTCTGGGGGTGGCTGCCGTATTCTTCATCAGCCAGGCGATCTAAGGCTTGTTTTCGGACGGATCGTCGTATAGAGACGGCTTCGGGCGGGTTCCATATTCATGGAACCCGCCCGAACGTTTTTGCAGCCTGCCGGACGACGGACAAATCCGAAGACAACGGAACGGCAAGGCCTGCGGAACGAGGTGTAATTCGACACGTGGCAGGTCAGCGGGCTTATTCCCATAATTTTTCCAGTTCCGGTATCGTCACATGGCGGAAACTGTCGGTCAGCAGGTCGTAATCGCCTTTCCCGCGGATCATTTCCGCAGGGAAAGTGGAAGCTATCGCCACCACTTTGGCGCCCGCTCGCCGGGCGGCTTCCATCCCGACGAAAGCGTCTTCAAAGACGACGCACTCCTGCGGTTCCGTGCCGAGCTTTCGGGCCGCCAGTAGGTAAACCTCCGGATCGGGTTTGCTGCGCGAAATTTCGGAGCCGGACGCGACGGCGTCGAAATACCCGGCGATGCCGCACCGGTCGAGCACGAAATCGACGTTGACCCGCGGTGCGGAACTGCCTACGGCGATCTTGACGCCCGCTGTCCGAAGAGCTTTCAACAGTTCAGAAAGTCCCGGAGCCGGCTGCATCACCGGATCGTAAAGCTCGCGGTAGATTTCCTCTTTTTCCTGCGAAAGGCGTTCGACTTTCTCCGCCGGAATGTCGTCCCGACCGAAGAGATGGCTCATAATGACGGCGTTGGTGGAGCCGAAATAGGGCAGCAGGGTTTGCGGATCGAGGTTTGGAATGCCGTGCCGTTCGGCGAATTTCACGAAAGCGTGCAGGTGGGCATCGCGGTTGTCTACGATCACGCCGTCCATATCGAAAAGAGCTGCTTGAAGCATAATTTTTTGTATTGTTTTTTGTTTCGGCGGCGGAGACCCGGTACCGCTCGGCACTCGAACCGCAGCCGTTGGCTGTTTTATTGGCCGCCTCTACCCAAAGCCCCGCTGGCGCCGGCCCATGCGAAAGCAGTTTGTAAAAACCGTAGGTTTATTAGCACGGTGCTGTGAGTGACTGTTCTTTCTTTGAAAAGAAAGGCCCCATAGGGGCTTTCCGGGCTGTAATTACCCGAATCCTTAGGCTCCGCAGTCCTCTTGCATCGAGTTTTCTTTGGGCCGGGGCAATAGACTGCTCTTTAATATTGCGATCCTTTGGATCGCCGACCTTCGCGCCCAGCGGCGAAGCCGCTCGGGGGTGGGCGCGAGGTCGAACTAAGGAGTAATAGAGCGGTCTATTGCCCGGCCCAAGAGGATCGAAGCCAAGGGTATCCGGCAGGCTCAAGAGATGCGCAAGCATCTCAAAAAGTTTGACTGCGCCTTCCTCTTGGCGCCTCGGCCATTCGAGCAAGCTCGACGGCTCTCGGCTGCGGTATCGGTTTTCTGGTTCTCGCTAACTGTGCTGCGCTTGTTTTGCCTCCGGCTTCCTCGTGCTACCTCGGCATAGCCCACAAGTGGTCTCTGCCCTCGGAACGCAGCTCGGTTCCTCCTCGCCGCTTGCGGACTATGGTGAGCATGCACCGCGGAGGCAGCGATCCTAAAGGATCGCAACGACTAAAATAAATTGTACGGATTAAAACACCACCGGGGCGGAAGTGACTTTCCCCATTTGGAACACCGGAACACGTTCCCGCGCCAGCTCTTCATTGCCGTCCACCAGCTTGACAATCTGCACCGCCGGGATCCGGTAGCGCACGCTCACCGCCCCTTTCCTCGAACCGCCGTTCCCGCCTGACAACCCTTTTTCGGAAGCTCCCGTCTCCTCCGTCATTGAGATCACGACAGGCCGGCCCGAAAGATCCGTTTCCGGCACCACGCCTTTTGTCGGTGAAAACCGGCATACGATTGTCGTCCCGCTCGCCGGAGGCAGTACCGAGAAAGTCTTCACAATCCGCTGAGTATAACGTTTGCCGATAAACAGGGCGAGGTATTCCGATTCGATCCGATCCATCTCCTCAAGCGCCGCAGAAAGGCCCGCACCGAATACATTTTCACCCATCTCCCCCGTCACCAGATCGAAGCGCCGCTTGCGCAAGGTGAAAATCGCATTGGCCGCATCGGCCGCCATCTGTTCCGTACTTTTTTCCACAGTGGAAGTGCGGTTCACCGGCAGTTCGCCGAAGCTCCCGCTGTCGGCCAGCCCGCTTCGTTCCACAGTCGTCCCGTACAACGGATTGAGGCTCACATCCGTAAACGGATTGTTGTTTCCGATCGCCGCTCCCTGGAACTCCGCATCGGCCAGCAAGGGCCGCTGCGGCTGTACTGCCGAGAGCCAGTGGAAAGCCTTGCTCTGCACGTCGACCGGCTGATCCAGGTGGTAGGTCTGCGACGGATCCGGCTCTTCGTAATAGCCCAACGAGGCATCAACGATCCGGTAGTTCTGCTTGTCGCTCATCGCCGCCCCCGAAATGCCGAGGTACTGCGAAGCGAACTTGGCATACGGCCCCCGCAGGATCACTTCTCGCTCGACCGCCAGCGTTACGGTCACCACTGTCCGGGGCAAAGTATATCCCTCGATAGTCCGGGAGCCGATTCCCTGCGGAAATGCGTTCACCTGGGCCGAAACCGGTGTCGGCACCGTTGCGGCCAAGCATGCGGCCGCTCCTGCGAACGCCGCTTTATAAAAGGTCGTTTTTTTCATAGTCCGAATATTTGTTTCAAATGTACAATTTTTACAACAATTTTCACACGGGCCGGAATCAGCGGGGACTGTATCGAACGGTGTGAACTCTTCGGCTCGTGTGCCGAGCGACACCCGGCTCGAGGCGATAAAAAACCGTAGGTTTATATTGCCCTGTGCTGGATGGAACTGTTCTTTCTTTGAAAAGAAAGAACCAAAGAAACTTTCAGATAGCTGCGCTACTCCTTAGGCTCCGCAGTCCTCTTTCTTTGCATTGGGTTCGGGGTACGGGAATCGGGCCGATAAGGGATAAACCTTATGAGGTCGGCCCGATTCCCCACACCCCGACAAATCGAAGACAAGGGTATCCGGCAGGCTCAAGAGATGCGTTAGCATCTCAGAAAGTTTGGCTTCGCCTTCCTCCTGGCGCCTCGGCCATTCGAGC
>NZ_CANQYJ010000147.1 GCF_947628055.1 uncultured Rikenella sp. | reverse complement strand
GCAGGCTCAAGAGATGCGCAAGCATCTCAAAAAGTTTTTCTGGTTCTCTTTGTTCACAAAGAGAACAGTACCCTCCCAATAGGGTAGAAAATAAACGAACGGTTACAATTAAATTTGTTGTTTGGGTTTTCGCGCCGCCATCATTTCCGCCACAATACTGATAATCAGCGTAATGACGAACAGGATACAGCCCAGCAGGAACAGCGCCTCGTAGTGGACCCCTCCATTCGGCGCCTCACCCAGTTCCGCCGCTATCGTCGCCGGGATCGTCCGTACCGGTTCCAGCAGGCCATGCGGAATGATCGCCGAATTTCCCGTCACCATCAGCACCGCCATCGTTTCGCCGATAGCCCGGCCAATGCCCAGCACCGCCGCCGCCATGATTCCCGACGCCGAATACGGCAGCACCACCCTCCGGATCGTCTGCCACTGCGTCGCCCCCAGCGCCAGCGAAGCCTCTTTCACCGACCGCGGCACATTCCGGATCGAATCCTCCGCCACCGTGATGATCGTCGGCAGCGCCATAATCGCCAGAATCACGCTCCCCGCCAGCGCCGTCTCGCCCACCGGCAGACCGAACACCCGCTGAATCAACGGCACGATCACCACCAAACCGAAGAATCCGTACACCACCGACGGAATCCCCGCCAGCAGTTCGATCACCGGTTTGAGCAGCTTACGCACCCGCTCGTCCGCCAGCTCCGCCATGTAGATCGCCACTGCCATGCCTAACGGCAGCGCGAAAAGGATCGCCGCCAACGAAACCCACAGCGTCCCGGTCACTAACGGCACGATCCCGAACAGCGGGGCCGGCGTCGCCGTCGGGAACCACTCGTCGCCGAGGAAAAACTCGCCCGGCGCGATATTCCGCTTGTCGATCACCTGGCCCGGGAAATCTTTCTCAAGATAGGTGTCCGGAAAGAATGCGATCATCCCCGGGTGCTCCGCAATGATTTTGCTCAGGCACTGCGGAATGAACTGAAGCTCGTCGCCCAGTTCCTCATAGCTCGCGTACTGTTCGATGTCGTTCAACCGGAAGACCACGATCGGCTCGTCTGCTCCTCCCAACTCGTTCCAGTTGGTGATCTGGCCGTCGAAAATCTCCTTGAGCTGCACGGGCGTGAGGTCGTGCACGGGGTTCTCCCGGTTGACTGCCACCACATACCCTTGCTCTACGGTCGGACTGCCGAATAATCCGGCTCCTTCCCTGAACAGAAAGAATACTATGAGCAGTATGGTCACTGAGGTGACGCCGCCGCTGACCATCAGCACGCGCTCGACTATCCCTTCGACTATCCGCCTGAATCGTTTGTTCATCTGGTTTATTTAAGTGTTCGTTTAATCTTTACCCAACTGTGAGTGACTGTTCTTTCTTTGAAAAGAAAGAACCAAAGAAACTTTCAGATAGCTGCGCTACTCCTTACGCTCCGCAGTCCTCTTGCATTGCGTTTTCTTTGGGGTGTGGCAATAGCGGGCTTAAGACACAGTATTCAATAGCCCGCTATTGCTCACACCCCAAGAAAGTCGAAGCCAAGGGTACCCGGCAGGCTCAAGAGATGCGCAAGCATCTCAAAAAGTTTTTCTGGTTCTCTTTGTTCACAAAGAGAACAGTACCCTCAAACAATAGGGCAGCAATTAAACGAACGGTTAATAGATCGAGAGCCACCTTACAGCACATCGATATATCCCACCTCCTTGACCCACTTTTGCCCCTCCGGCGACATCACATAACCGACGAAAGCCCTTACAGCAGCTTCATGATCCTTCGTGTAGTAGAAATAGAGCGGGCGCACCACCGGATAAGTTTTATTCTTCGCATTGGCATAAGTCGGCGCCACGAACGTCTTGCCATCATACGACACCTTCAGCGCCTTCACCTCGTCATTCACATAAGCATGGCCCACATAACCGATCGCCCCCGGCGTCTGCGACACCGACTGGATGATCGCCCCCGTGGCCGGCATCGACAGCACCGACGCCATGTAATTCTTATTCTTCAGCACACTCTCCTTAAAAAACTCATACGTTCCCGAGCTCGTTTCGCGCGAATAGACCACGATCTTCCAGTCCGGCCCCCCGACCTGTTTCCAGTTCGTGATCGATCCCGTGAAAATGCCCTCTAACTGTTCGCGCGTCAGCTGCGACACCGGATTCTTCGGATTCACCACCACCGCCAGCGCATCCCAAGCGATAATCTTTTCGACCACCGGCCGCCGGGCATTCTGGAGCTTCAGCCGCTCGTCGATTTTGATCTTGCGCGACGCCATAGCGATGTCAGTCGTGTTGTCGATCAGCGCAGCGAGGCCCACACCCGAACCGCCGCCCGTCACAGTCACATCCGCACCCGGATTCTTCTTGAGGTAGTTTTCCGCCTCCTTCTGAGCCAGCGGAAGCACCGAGTCCGAACCTTTGAGCTTCTGAGCCATAGCCTGACCGCCGACCAGCATCAGCGCCGCGATAAGCATTACGATCTTTTTCATATCCGTTTGTTTTTTGAGTTATTTATCTGAATAATTTTTTGTGAATTTCGGGCGCCCCAGCCCCCACGGGGGCGCCCGACGGCTCGCCAGAGCGATCCGGAAAGCACTTTAGAACTTCGCCTGCACCCTCAAAGTCAGCACATTCTGCTTGATGTGCGAAGCATAATCCTTGAGCGGATCCGTACTGGAGAGGCCGGGACACTTCTCGTTGTCCACGAAATCGTAGTAGGCCGAGAGAGTCAGGTATTTGTTCCACCGGAACAGATAGCCGATGCCGTAGGTGTTGTAAGCCACGTCCGCCGCCCCCGTACCTTGCAAACGGCCGATCTCGTTCGCGCCGACCTTCGTGTTCGGATCGTAGTTGTCATACTTGAAGACTACCGAGTGTTTCGATTTGCCGATGTCCTGAATGAAGTACACATAGGCTCCGCGGAAGTTGCGCAGATAGAGCGGATCTTTCCCCGCACCGAACGACGTACCGCCCGGATCGGCGTTCTTGTTGAGCGTCCCCGGCTGCTTGCCCCAGAGGTACTCGGCCCGGATATGGGTCGTTCCGGCGGCCCACTGCTGCGAGACCTGCGCCGCAGCACCGAAATAATGACGTTTCGAGTAGTCGCCTTTCACTCCGTCCTGCTGCACGAATCCCTGACCTTTGACGAACTTGTAGTTCTCGTTCGCCGGATTCAACACGCCGCCTCCGTAATAGGAGAATGCGGCTCCCCATTCGCCCGTCCGGTAGGCATGCAGGTAAGCCAGCCGGCCGATGAAGTCCTTGCGGGAGTCGGTCTCCTGCCCGATGCCGTTGCCGTTGAACAGGCCGCCGTTGAGGGTGAAACGGTTCAGAAAAGTGCCTTTTTTGCCCCGCAGCGTCAGCATGGCTCCGAGGTCACGCTCGTTGGGGAACAGCGAGAGGTAGACGCGGCTCCGTTCCGGCGACTCGCGTTTCGACGAAGAGTAACTGATTTCGTAGCCGAACGGCCGGTCGAAGAGACCCACCTGTCCGCCGATGATCTGCGAGGGCGCGGTCAGTTTGATGTAGGCGTCCTTGATTGATACCCCTTTTTCGGTGAAATCGGGTTGGAAGACTACTTGCATCACGCCGAGATCGTAGGTGAATTTCACCCGTCCGCGGCGAACCATAAAGCGGTTGTCGCTGTTGGCATTGAACGAGCCGCCGTCGGTGAAGGCGGCGATTCCTTTCTGCTGGGCCAGCTGCCACTGGGCTTGCAAGTAGCCGGAGATTTTGAGCTGTCCGCCTTTTTCTCCGAAGCGGACTTTCAGTCCTCCTTCCTCCACTTTGGGAGCGATCGCTGCGGATTCGCCGTGACTGCCTTCGGCGGCGGTGACGTTCGATCCGGCGAGGAGCAGGGCTGCCAGAACCAGTGTCGTCGATTTTCGTTTCATAAGCATCCTTTTTAGGGTTTGTTTGTTCCGTCTTTTGTACATTGCAAACATAGAATGCCTATGTTAACGCTTTGTTATCCGGTTCTTAGCATTCGGTTAATTTTAGATTACGGAATTGTTAAGTGCTGTGATTTTTTCCGCGATCCGCAACCCCGGCGCGTTCTATTTCGCGGCGGCGCAGAATGACTGGACATCTCCGCAGAACAACGCGCTGTGGCAGGACGAG
>NZ_CANQYJ010000146.1 GCF_947628055.1 uncultured Rikenella sp. | reverse complement strand
GCGCGAGCAACTTCGGCAGAGCTCGTTGCTCTTTCCGCTGGCGGCGACCCGGTACTATTCAGAATCATTCTTTACCCGCGTGCCGGGGGATGAACATTCTTTGCCCGCGCACTGGCGGAAATCCTGTTCAAAAGCATGAATTGTTTTTGAACGATTTCCTACTCCAGCCGTTGCGCGCGGATGCCGGTGCCGCTCGACACGCGAACCGCACCCTTCGGGTGTTTTATTGGCCTGCCGGTAGCAAGATAAACTATCGCCAAAGGAGGAAACTGCCGTCGGGCCGGGCGGGCCGCGGGTGCCCCCGCCGGGCGAGCGATGCTAACACATTGCTATGGCAGCCTCTACCCCAAATTATTTTTTGTCCGCGCGCTGGCGGAAATCTTGTTCAAAAGCAGCTGCGCTTTTGAACGATTTCCTACTCCAGCCGTTGCGCGCGGATGCCGGTGCCGCTCGGCACTCCAGCGGGGAAGTTTGCTATACCTTAATCGGAGGAAACTGCCATCGGGCCGGGCAGGCCGCGGGTGCCTCCGCCGGGCGAGCGATGCTAACGCATCGCTATGGCAGCCTCTACCCCCAATTATTCATTGTCCCGCGCGCTGGCGGAAATCTTGTTCAAAAGCAATTCATGTTTTTGAACGATTTCCTATTCCAACCGTCGCGCGCGGGGTCGGTGCCGCTGGGCACTCCAGCGGGGGGAGGCTACACCTTTAACCGGAAGAAACTGCCCTCGGGCCGGGCGGGCCGCGGGTGCCTCCGCCGGGCGAGCGATGCTAACACATCGCTATGGCCGCCTCTATCCCAATTATTCATTGTCCGCGCGCTGGCGGAAATCTTGTTCAAAAACGCAAGCTGCTTTTGAACGATTTCCTATTCCAACCGTCGCGCGCGGGGAGTTTGAGGAGACTGCGCTCCCGCGCGGGGCCGCGTGCCCGCGGTGGGCGTGCGAAACTGCGTTTCGCTTAGGTCGGAACTACCCCAATTATTCTTTATCCGCGCACTGGCGGAAATCCTGTTCAAAAGCATGAATTGCTTTTGAACGATTTCCTACTCCAGCCGTCGCGCGCGGGGTGCCGCTCGGCATGCGATCCGCACCCTTCGGGTGTTTTATTGGCCTGCCGGTAGCAAGATAAACTATCCCCAAAGGAGGAAACTGCCATCGGGCCGGGCAGGCCGTTTAACTAAGTCCTCTCAAACTCTAACAAAAGCCCCAACGGGGCCCCGCGCCGGGCTTGCGAAACTTCGTTTTGCCGGAACCCGTGTTACCGCCGGCGAAAATCACCGATGAATTGACCGCCCCACCCGCAGCTTGCGGATCAGCATGCCGTAATTGGTGATCGGCACCCCGTTTTTGCGACAAGCGTGAATGCGCGCCTGAATCTGCCGCCGCGTCGAGACGCACCCCCCGCACTGCACCGCCAGCGCAAAATATCCCCCCGGTGAGCCCAGCTCCGCCGGAAACGGGTCGCGGCCGCTGACGAACGTGAACCGCAGGTCTTCAGTTCCCGTATATTCCCGCAGCCACTGCGGAATTTTCGTCCGTCCGATGTCTTCGCAAGTGATCTGGTGCGAGCAGTTTTCGACAATCAATATCCGGTCGCCCGGTTTGAGGGTGTCGACCGCCCGCAACCCTTCGGCATAGACCTCCGCATCCCCTTTCTGTTCCGCAAGTAGAACGCTGAACGAAGTCACCTCTGTCGCCGGACAGAGCTCACGCGCCACCGCCGTCACCTCCCGGAACGCCTGACTGTCGGTCACGATCAGCCGCGGTTTATGGACTGGCAAAGCCGCCGCGAGCTGTCCCGGCTGCACCGCCACCGCTATCGCTCCCAAGTCCAGCGCCGCACGCAGCGCTTGCACCTGCGGCAGGATCAGTCGCCCTGCCGGAGCCGCCCCGTCGATCGGACAGACGAATAGGATCGTGTCCCCCGCCGCAATCGGGCGCTCCCCGAAAAACGGCGGCACCTTCTGCGACAGTTCCGGAATGTTTTCCCGAATACGTTTTAAGATTTCATCCGACGAAAGAAGTTCCGCCCGGTTCGGCAAGATAAGTGTCGGAATATCGTTGGCCCGGACAGTCTCTATCCACCGCCGCTCCATTACCGACGGTTCGGATTCTCTCAAAAGAACCACCGCCAGATCGACTTCCGTCAACGTTTGCCGCGTTTTCCGCACCCGCTGCCGCCCCAGTTCGCCGGCCTCGTCGTCGATTCCCGCCGTGTCGATGAATACCACCGGCCCATAGCCTGCGATCTCGAATGTCCGCCGCACGGGATCGGCTGTCGTGCCCGCCAGCGGCGACACGATGGCTGCCTGCTGGCCGGTCAGTCGGTTCAGCAGGCTGCTTTTCCCGGCGTTCGTCACGCCGTAGATGCCCACGTGCGGAGTGCGGTCGCGTCCCATAGATGACCCCTTGTAAGGCCGGTTCTCGGATTTATCCTCTTGCAAAAAGTTTTTCGACGGTACGGACTACATAGTCCGGCTCCGGGTCGAGCGGAAAGACCTGGTGCGGTTTGAGATACCACAGCTGTTTGTCCCGCTGGAAGTAGTGCTCGCCGCCGCCGGTGATATTCAGCATCACGATCTTGTCCGGATCGACCGTGCCTGCTTTCACTGCCTGGATCAGCGTCGCCAGGGCCACTCCCGCGGCCGAGTAGATATCCACTCCTTCCATCTCCTCGAACAAACGGCGCGCCGCCCTTGCCTCTTCGTTCGTGGCTACTAAAATATCGCCGTCTGTCGCTTTCAAGGCGTCGTACAGTCCGCCGCGCACGCTGTACGGCGGTTTGCGGTTCGACAGCACTTTGGCGTCGATCGCTTCGGCGTCCGCCCGCGCCTGGTCGGCGTCGTATGGCAGCATCTCGCGCGAGTCCGCCCGCCATGCGTCGTACATCGGGGTGAACGGTATGTTCTGCGATACCATCAGTTTCATCACTTTGTTCCCGAACCGGCCGTCTTCGATGAGCCGCATATTGGCTTCCCAGGCGGCAATGGCGCCGGTGCCGCTCCCCACGGCCTGGAAGTAGTAGTCCGGTATTTCGCCTATGGTCGTCGCCGCCGACAGCACGGTCGTGGCCATCCCGTCGCGCCGGGCGACGTTCTTGGCTCCTCCCTCGGCATAAAACAAGGGTGATCCCAAAGCCAGGTTGCTCAAATGGATGGCGTCGAAATAGTCGCCTCCTGTCTGCGGTGCGATGAGTTTCACGCACGGATCGAGCGGTGCCTCGAACCAAAGGGCGTTGATGTTGTCTTCGGGTACGGACAGCAGCAGCGGAATGCGGTTGTCGGAGCATACTTTGGCGAAGGCTCGTGCGGTATTCCCCGCCGATGCGACTACCAGCACGCGTTTCTCGTCGTCGGCTCTGCGGGCGCAGACGTTGTAGGCTTCGGTTTCCTTGAACGAGCAGGTGGTCATCCGGGCTCCGACTTCGGGAAAGTAGCCGCTGAAGGTGATATACAGGTTTTTCAATCCGAGGTGTTCGGCGAGCCGTTTGCTTTTGTAGGTCACCGGGGCGTGGGAGCCTTTGAGCATCCGGCGCACGGGCAGCCAGTCGCAAAATCGGTAGATGCCGTGGTCTTCGCTCCGCACGTGGATCTGTTTGCTGGCGTAGCGGGTGCGTATCAGTGAGGGTTCCGGGCTCTCGGGGTCGTCGAGCATCCATCCCCGGTCTTCAAATTCACGGCCGGTGGCCACGTTGGTCAGGGTGTAGCGGGTGGGGGTGAAGTTGTCCATTCCGTGGGTTTAATGTTTTCGCCGGCATGTTGTCTGTCTGTCTATCTCCGGCGTGCCTGAAAGAAAATTATTACGATAACAAAGGTATGAAAATCTCTTTGCTGTAGGAATGGGTATAAATACTCATATCGAATGGTGGGCTGCGAAATGATTTGCGCTATATCGGCCTGTCCCGATGCGGAAAAATGCCTAACTTTACCGACCGGAATAATCGTTCGTTCATTCTGTGCCCTACTGTGAGTGACTGTTCTTTCTTTGAAAAGAAAGGCCCCATAGGGGCTTTCCGGGCTGTAATTACCCGACTTCTTAGGCTCCGCAGTCCTCCTGCATTGCTTTTTCTTTGGGCCGGGGCAATAGACCGCTCTACTGCTCCTCAGTTCGACCTCGCGCCCACCCCCCGAGCGGCTTCGCC
>NZ_CANQYJ010000145.1 GCF_947628055.1 uncultured Rikenella sp. | reverse complement strand
CCGCAACCCCGTCGCGTTCTATTTCGCGGCGGCGCAGAATGACTGGACATCTCCGCAGAACGGCGAACTTTGGCGGGACGAGATCAAGACTTTGTTCGACCCCTGTCCGAACGGTTGGCGATTGCCGAAAAGCGGTACCACAACGGATATTCCCAATCCGAGTCCTTGGAAAGCTTTCAATATGGACAACAGCGTGCTGGATATTTCCGGAGGACGAGTTTTCAACACAGTTGTACACGGAGCTGCCGGTAAGACTTGGTATCCCGCTGCCGGATACCGCCATTGGCTGAATGGCAATTTCAATCTGGTGACCGTTGAATTAAGCTGTATGTCCTCTACCAGTACCAACGGAGTGATATACTACCTTTACTCGACCGCGAGTACAGTCAAACCCAGCGGTTTCAACGACGGTGGCGGTTGGCCTGCACCGGCTATCGGTTTTCCGGTCCGTTGCGTACGGGAGTAGGAGGTAAGGATAGGAGTGTGAAGCGCCCCGTTCCTCCCCCCTCCGCCCCCATGGAAATAAATCGCCGGGTTCCCTGACCGGAGATACGGAATAGGGCTTGTTCTACACCTCCGCAGGGCGATGCTGCGGCCCGCGCGACCTACGGTCGCAAATAGTAGTTTTTTTGTCGCCTCGATTCGGCGGGGCTTTCTTCTTAAAAAAAGCCTTTTCTTTGCAGCCCTCCTGCAGGGCGGGCACTTACTTTTATGATGCGATAACCGACGCTGCCAGCGAGAGCAAAGAAGGCTTGCACGCTTTGCCGAGCGGCGAGGAGGAAAACAAGCGAAGCGCAGTTAAAAAGTAAGCAAAAAGCGCATCAAAGGGGGCCAGTCCCCTTTGCCATCCCCCCGCAGCGGTGCTCGAAAATCCCGCGGCAGCGGGCGGGCCGTTATATCTAACGGCATCCAAGAGGGGTTTTCAGTCATGATCTCCCTATGACGCCCCGGAGCCACCCCGGGCAGAGAGTGCCGCTCGGCACTCGAACCGGGTTGTAACTACCCTAAACGGCCCGCTGGTTCCGGCCCCCCAAAAGATTGAGCAGGACTGCGGAGCCTAAGGATTAGGGTAATTACAGCCCGGAAAGCCCCTATGGGGCCTTTCTTTTCAAAGAAAGAACAGTCACTTACGGCACAGTGCACAACAAGCCCACATTTACCGTCCTTCCCGGCGGTAGACAATCAGGCGGATCAGCTCGCCGATCCACAGCACCGCCGACGTCGAAGCGAAGATGATCGCCCAGTCCCGCAGCATCAGCGGCACCACACGGAACACCTCGCCACCGAACGAGACGATCAGCACCTGCCCGATGACGATCAGAGACGCCACGACTAAGAACCCCGTGTCGTGCAGCAAACCGTGGAACGCCGAGCGCCCGCTCGCATACGCCTTCGCATTGAACATGTTCCAGAACTGAAACATCACGAACACCGTGAAGAACGCCGACAGCTTGTACGGCGTAACGCCCCCCCCCGTATGCCCGAAAATGTAGAGCAGCACCAGCAAAGCCGCCACGAAACCGAACCCCGTCCAGAGAATCGACCGCCGCATGAACGGACTGATGATGAAATCCGACGTCCGTCTCGGCTTGTGTTTCATCTCATGCTTGTCCGGCGGCAGCGACGCCAAAGCCCCCGCCGCGAACGTGTCCATAATCAGATTGACCCACAGCATCTGCGTCACCGTCAGCGGCAGCGTGAAACCCAGCATGGAGCCCATGAAGACGATCGTCAGCGCCGCCACATTGATCGTCAGCTGGAACAGCACGAACCGCTGGATATTGCGGTACACCGACCGTCCCCACATCACCGCCGTGGCGATGCTCGCGAACGAGTCGTCCAGCAGCGTGATGTCGCTCGCCTCCTTGGCCACCGACGTGCCGCTGCCCATCGACAGCCCCACATTCGCAAAGTTCAGCGCCGGCGCATCGTTCGTTCCGTCGCCTGTCACCGCCACCACCTCGCCCCGCTTCTGGAGCATCTGCACCAGCCGCTGCTTGTCCATCGGCCGCGCCCGCGACATGATCTTGATCGAGGCGGCCCGCTCCAGCGCCTCCTCGTCCGACAAAGCCTCCCACTCTACGCCCGTAATTTCGTTTTCCGGCCCGTCCGCCGCCGGATCCCACAGCCCGATCTGCCGACCGATCTCGCGTGCCGTCCCCGGCGTATCCCCTGTGACGATCTTCACCGCGATTCCCGCATTCATACACTCCGCCACCGCCGCCGGCACATCTTTCCGCACCGGGTCCATAATCGCCGTGTAGCCCATGAAAATCAAGCCCCCCTCTGCCACCAACGCCTTGAGCCGCTCTCCGTCATAGTGTGCATAATCCGTGTCGGCAGGCAGTATTTTGTATGCGAATCCTAACGTCCGCATCGCCTTGCCCTGGTACTCCAGGAGCTGTGCTTCGATCTCCCGCCGCTGCTCGTCCGAGAGGCCCGTGCAACGGGCGAGCATGATCTCCGGCGCGCCTTTCACATATAAGACGGTGTCCCCTTTGAAGTCCTGCACGGTCGAGCGGACGATCGTGGCCATATACTTGTGCCGCGTCGAGAACGGCAGCTGCGCCACCATCCCCGCTGCCTGTCGCAGCGCGGCGTAATCCTGTGCCGGAGAGTGTCCGTCGAGCCAAAGCAGCAACGCCCCTTCGGTCGGATTCCCCAGCGGCTTCGGATGCGCCGGGTCGTCCCGATTCAGATTGGCTGTCGTGTTGACTGCAATCCCCTCGTAAATCACATCGTCCGGCACCCCGAAATCGAAATGGGCCGCTTCCACGCTCATCCGGTTCTGGGTCAGCGTTCCGGTCTTGTCGGTGCAGATGACGGTCGTGGCCCCCATGGTCTCCGTCGCGTGCATTTTGCGCACCAGGTTATTGGTCCGGAGCATCTTGCGTATGGAGAGGGCCAAAGATAAGGTGACGCTCATCGGCAGCCCTTCCGGCACGGCCACCACGATCAGGGTCACGGCCACCATGAAGTAGTTGAGTATCCGCCCCGCCGCTTCGAGGCCGATCCAGGACTGGGCGTGGGTCGGGTTGACGCCGAAGAGCATCCCGACCGCGGCAATCGCCGCAAATACCACTATGCCGAGCACGAACCAGAACAGCCAGCCGAGTTTGGCGACCGCCGCAGGCAGCGGTTTCGGCTTGCCTGCCAGGTAAAAGGCGTCGCAGACGATCGGCACCCACACTTTGACTAATGCCACTGCGGCTCCGGCCAGCACGGCTCCCAGCAGTCCGATCTGGCTCCATGTGAAATGATCCGGCCCGACGAGGATGTCTTTCAGGAAGAGTGCGAAGAATGTGATGAATGCCAAGGCGAATCCGACCACGCCGATCAGTTTGGCCAGCCGGTCGAGCTGGCGGTTGAGCGGTGTGATTTCTTCCGATTTCACGGTCGCCTGCCGCGCCACTTTGCCGAATTCCGTGGCGTCGCCCACGCGGATGACTTGTGCCACCCCGTGCCCGTCGATCACGGTCGTCCCCCGCAGCACGTGGTTCCCGGGATAGGTGGCGTCTTTTTTGAAGTCTTCGGGGTGGATGGTTTTCGGTGCCGAGGGCTCGCCGGTGAGGTTCGATTCGTTGACTTGCAGCGATACGGCTTCCAAGAGTTCCGCGTCGGCGGGTATCTCGTCGCCGGTGTCCAGCAGGATGATGTCGCCTACGACGATCTCCCGCTTGCCTATTTCGCGCACTTGTCCGTCGCGTATCACGCGCACGGGGCTGTCGTCGTTGACTTGGTTGAGGATGTCGAATTTCCGCGCGGCGTCGACTTCAAACCAGAAGGCGACGCCGGTGGCGAGAAATATGGCGCAGAATATCCCGATGGTCTCGTAGTATTCGCCGTGTACGAATGATATGCCGAGCGAGAGAAAGGCGGCGATGAGCAGGATCCGAATGACGGGATCGGAAAATTTCTCCAAAAAGAGTTTCCATAGCGGTGTCTTCGGTGCGGGCGTGAGGCTGTTGCTGCCGTATCTCTCGCGGCTCTCGGCTACCTGCTGTGGATTCAATCCTTGATGTGTCATATGTGTTTTTATGGTTCGTTTATTCTCTGCCTTAGTTGGAGGCAACCGTACCTTTTCTGAAGAAAAGGTACCCAAAAGACTTTCAGATAGCTGCGCTACTCCTTAGGCTCCGCAGTCCTC
>NZ_CANQYJ010000144.1 GCF_947628055.1 uncultured Rikenella sp. | reverse complement strand
CGCTATTGCCACACCCCAAAGAAAACGCAATGCAAGAGGACTGCGGAGCCTAAGGAGTAGCGCAGCTATCTGAAAGTCTTTTGGGTACCTTTTCTTCAGAAAAGGTACGGTTCCCTCCAAATTAAGGCGGAGAATAAACGAACGGATAAGAATTACAATTTTATGGAGTACGACGAAGTGAAGATCGCGCAATTAGCGCAGCACTATAAAGCCATTTTGGAAATATTGGGAGAAGACCCAGCCCGCGAAGGCCTGCTCAAGACCCCCGAACGCGTAGCCAAAGCCATGTCATTCATGACACAAGGGTACGAACAGAACCCGATCGAAATTCTGCTCTCCGCCCGTTTTCGGGAAGAATACAAGCAGATGGTCGTCGTGAAAGACATCGAACTCTACTCGCTGTGCGAGCACCACATGGTGCCATTCTACGGGAAAGCGCACGTAGCTTATATACCGAACGGATTCATCACCGGGCTCTCCAAAATACCGAGAGTGGTAGACTGCTTCGCGCGGCGGTTGCAAGTGCAGGAGCGGCTCACCGTGCAGATCCGCGATTGCATACAGGAAGCATTGAATCCGCTGGGCGTGGCCGTGGTGATCGAGGCGAGCCATATGTGCATGCAGATGCGCGGCGTCGAGAAACAGAACTCCGCGACCACCACCTCGGCATTTACCGGGGCTTTCCTGACCCAGATTCAGACCCGCGAGGAATTTATGAACCTCATTTCGCACAAACTCAGATAATATCTCGTCACATAAAACACCACAGCGTCCTATGAGCGGATTTTTCGGTTGCGCCTCGCGGCGCGAATGCGTCAATGACGTCTTTTACTGCACCGACTACCATTCCCACCTCGGCACCAAACGCGCCGGGCTCGCCTTTTTCAACGGAGAGAAATTCATCCGGTCGATCCACAGCCTCGAAAACGGCTACTTCCGGAACAAATTCGAGGACGACCTGCCGAAATTCGCCGGTTCATGCCTCGGGATCGGCGTGATCAGCGACTTTGAATCGCAGCCCGTGACCGTCACGAGCCACCTCGGGCGGTTTTCGGTCGTGACCGTGGCCCGGATCGAAAACATAGACGAGATCACCGAACGGCTTCTGGCGGAAAACGTGCACTTCGCAGAGCTGTCCGGGTCGGAGATCAACCCGACGGAATTGGTGGCGATCTTGATCAGCCAGAGCCGGACATTCAAGGAAGGGATCGAAAACGTGCAGCGGACGGTCAAGGGATCGTGCTCGATGCTGATCCTCACCGAACACGGGATTTATGCGGCGCGCGACCGCTTCGGCCGGACACCGGTCATTATCGGGAAAAACGATTTCGGGTACGTGGCGGCGTCGGAGAGCTCGTCGTTTCTCAATCTGGGGTACGAGTATGTGAAAGACTTGGGGCCGGGCGAGGCGGTGCAGCTCACGCGCGACGGCGTTACGGACATTCTGGCGCCGGGGACGCGGAAACAGATCTGTTCGTTCCTGTGGGTCTATTACGGCTATCCGTCGTCGTGCTACGAAGGGGTCAACGTCGAAGACGCGCGGTATCGGTGCGGGGCGGCGATGGCGGCGCGGGACGGAGATGTCGAAGCGGATTTCGCGGCGGGCATTCCGGACTCGGGGGTGGGACACGCCATCGGGTACAGCAATGCGAAACGGATTCCCTACAAACGGCCGTTCGTCAAATACACTCCGACGTGGCCGCGCAGTTTCATGCCGCAGAATCAGGCGATGAGGGACTTGGTGGCGAAAATGAAGCTGCTGCCGAACGAGGCGTTCACGCGGGGGGCGAAGATCGTCTTCATGGACGACTCGATCGTGCGGGGCACGCAGCTCAAGGACAATGTCGTGAAGCTCAAGGAGGTGGGGGTCGAGGAGGTGCATATGCGGATCGCCTGTCCGCCGTTGATCTTTCCGTGCCGATTCCTGAATTTCTCGACGTCGCGTTCGACGTTCGACCTCTATGCACGGCGGGTGATCCGCGACCTCGAGGGGACGGACAAACTCTCGGACGAGGCGCTGGCGGAGTATGCGGACGACAACAGCGAAAAGCATCGGAAGATGGTCGAGGTGATGGGGCAGCAGTTGCAACTCACGTCGCTGAAGTTCCAACGGCTGCAGGATGTGGTGGAAGCGATCGGATTGCCCAAGGAACAACTGTGCACCCATTGCTGGGACAACAGCAGTTATGTCGAATAGAAGTTTCGTATAAAACGGAACGGCATTTCTTTTCGCATCGCTGAAAAATCCCGGGATTGATCATTTGAAAAACGGTAGGTTTATTTAGCACTGTACCGTGAGTGACTGTTCTTTCTTTGAAAAGAAAGAACCAAAGAAACTTTCAGATAGCTGCGCTACTCCTTAGGCTCCGCAGTCCTTTGGCATTGCGTTTGGTTCGGGGCGCGGGAATCGGGCCGATTAGGTATTGAACCTCATCATATCGGCCCGATTCTCTGCACCCCGACAAATCAAAGACCAGGGTACCCGGCAGGCTCAAGAGATGCGAAGCATCTCAAAAAGTTTTTTCGATTCCTTTTGTGAACAAAAGGAACAGTTCCCTCAAAGTGGGTATGTAAAATAAATCTACATTGGGGGTTAGTTACAGCCCGGCTCGAATGCCGATTTTTTAGGGTAGAGACCGCTGTGGGAAGTACGACACCGGCACGAGCTGAAAATGGTTGAAGAATGCGGGGACAATTATTAAGTATCTTTACGGCACCAAAAGCACTGACTTTTATGAAAAACTCACTTTTTCTGCTCGGACTAATCCCGATGCTCACTTGCGGATACAGCAAAGCTGCCAACCCGATCCCGCCGGACGACGGGGAAGCCAAAGAAGCATACGTTGCTTATTTCACCAAGAGCTTGGGAGGAGACAAAACTCCTTATTACCCGACCGACGCTGTCCTGACCGCCGACCAGGTCGCCGAAGAACAGACCGCGGTTTGGGATTCGTGGAAAGCCGCCAACCGAGATTTGGCGGAAGACAAACTGATCTCCCTGCAGGCGTTGAGCAAAGACCATAGCGGCAAGTTCGACCTGACGGCTTATGAACCGAACGCTGTGATGCCCTACTATTACGGAACCAAAGGGCCAGAAAAACCGGAGGCGGGCTGGCCGCTGTTCCTCTACCTGCACGGCTCCGGACCGAAAATCAATGAATGGAACGGAGGTTTTGCGATCTGTTCGTATTTTAACGACGCTCCGTCGGCCTACTTCATTCCGCAGATCCCGAACGAAGGAAACTATTATCGCTGGTGGCAGAAAGCAAAACAACAGGCTTGGGAACGCTTGCTGCGACAGGCATTCGTTTCGGGCGAAATTGATCCGAACCGCGTCTACTTCTTCGGTATTTCGGAAGGGGCTTACGGGAGTCAGCGTCTGGCCTCGTTCTATGCCGACTACTTGGCGGCTGCGGGGCCGATTGCAGGGGGCGAACCGTTGGAAAATGCGCCGGCGGAGAATTGTGCCAATATTGCCTTTTCATTCCGCACAGGCTCAAAAGACAACGGATTCTGCCGCAACGAGCTGACCAAAGCGGCCAAAGAGGAATTCGATCGTTTGCAGGAATTGCATCCGGGATATTACATCCATGACATTCAGGTCGTTCCGAGGGCGACACATACCTCGATCGACTATCGACAGACAACGCCGTGGATGAAAACCTATATACGGAATCCGCATCCGAAGTATGTCTTCTGGGAAAACTTCGAGATGGACGGACGGTATCGCGACGGATTCTATAACCTGTATGTAAAGGAACGATCGAACGACGACGCCTCGTCGCGCTCGTGCTACGAAATGACGATCGACGGGAATACGGTGAACTTGAATGTCAATACCGTGACGTGGAAAGTGATTGAACGGACCAGTCAGTGGAATTTGGCAAAGAAATATATTAAAATCTACACGCCGGCGACCAAGGGGAAAGTGGTGATCTACCTGAACGACAAGCTGGTCGACTTGGATAAACCGGTGACTGTCCGGGTGAACGGACGCGAGGCGTTCAAGGGCAAGGTCGAACTGAATGCGGCTCATTTGGTGAACAGCTGCGCTGCTTTCTTTGATCCGGAACGGCTTTTCCCGGCGGCTGTCGAAGTGCAGATAAACTAATGTCTGTCGGACTTCCCAACGGGCGCCAGAATAAAAGTTATTTGTAAAAACCGTAGGTTTATTTAGCACTGTGCTGTGAGTGACTGTTCTTTCTTTGAAAAGAAAGAACCAAAGAAACTTTCAGATAGCTGCGCTACTCCTT
>NZ_CANQYJ010000143.1 GCF_947628055.1 uncultured Rikenella sp. | reverse complement strand
CCCCCCAGTAATCCCTGCCGCCCAGTTTTTCTTCCCACTGACGCCCTCCCACAAGCTCCACGCGAAAACCGTAAGGGATGTCTTCAGTCCGCCCGTAACCGTAAATCATATTACCCTGGAAATAGTTGCGGCGGGCGAAACCTATGCTGAACAGGAAAAGGTCGCGGTTGTGATAAAAAGGGTTCAGACTTTCGGTCACCGGCGGCCGGTTGATGTATTGTTCCTTGCCCAGTGAAGCGGCGATATAGACATTCGTCCCGTTGTGCCAGTTCAGACACCAGGATTTGCCGATCCAGCCGTTCACCCGGAAACGGTTGACATAATAAGTGGTGTCGGTCAGTGACAATTTTTCCCGCTTGTAGCAGCGGCCTGCTTCGAATCCGAACGCCCAGTCGGAAGGGAGTATGAAAGGATGCTCCACGGTGAACTGTCCGATGTTGCTGTTTGCGCCGACTCCCATTTTGACCGTCACGTCGGTAAAAGAACCGAGCAGGTTCCGGGCCGTATAATCGATTTCGGTTCCGATATGTTTCAATCCTTTCTCGCTGCTGAATGTCAGCTTGATTTCATCGCCGGTGCCCAGAAAATTCCGGTCGAAAACGGAGATCCGGTTCTCGATGCTACCGAACGAGGCATCGGCGCTGAGAGACCAGTTGTCACGGGCGAAAATGTTCACAATGACTGCCGACGAATCGTGCGGATCCGGCAAAACCACGAAATAAGCCGTCGAAAGATAAGGCAGGCTGCGGAGCATCTCTTCGTTGATCCCCATGACGTAAGGATTGATCGTGTCCCCGACCTGGAACAGGAGGTTCTGCGTCAATTGCTTCTTCTGGGTACGGATGTGGATTTTATCCAGGAAACGTTGTCCCCAACTCACTTTTTCAGCCGGATTCCTCGGTGAAAAGACATTGGCCTGGGTGAGGCGCACGGCAGCGATGCGTTTGCCGGAATAGTGCTCGAAATAATTCCGGTTCCGCGTGAAATCGAGCATGGGAGGCCCTTCGTCGCTGGCATCCCGGTTACGGATCAGTGAACGGAACAGAAACTGGGTGATGGGATTCTTGTATCGGCGGTACCGAAGCGTGTCGTAGAAAGCATCGGACTTTTCGCTCCGTTCGCGGAAATTCATGGGCACAACGATCGTATCGCTGTGCATCTGGTCATCGTAGTTGGCCGTTCGCGCCGGCTCGGCAACGAGAGGGGGTGTCTGCGCGTAAACGAACGGGGCAAGGCAGAAGAGCAGGAGTGACGTGGCGATATGTCTGCATCTACACATCATCTGAACGGAACTGATACCCCAACCGCTTGCCGGTCTGGAGTTTCGAGTTCTCGATTTTGGTATTCATCTGGTCTACCGTCACTAACTTGACCGTATCGTACGGCGGCACGAGCAGATCGAAGTCCAGCGTGTAAGCCATCGTATTTTCGATAATTTCCGTCAAGGCTTCCGGCGTAATGGCCCCCTGTCCGAACCGGTCGTGCCGGAACGCCACCTGCCGTTTCCCTTCGACCATGTACTGAAAGTCGCGGTTGATAAAGATCCGCGCCACTAAGTACCCCTCGTCCGCCGACCGGTTGTATTTGAACGAGTCGGCCAGAAAGTTGTAGATGTTGATCACCCCGCAATAAGCGTTCTGCTTGTCCTGCTTCACATAGGAATTCTGCCAGATGATATTCTCCCGCTCGAACTGGAATACATTGGTGTGCATGCTGAAAATCAGGATGTCGCCGGCCATCTGGAGCTGGGCCTCGAATTTTCCCCGGTCGCGGTATTCCATTTTGACCCGTTTGTCGGTATTCCCCTCCAACCGGTCGTTCACCTCCACGGCATACTCCTGCAAAATCTCCTTGAGCTGACAGAAAACCTGCTGTGTATTGTCGAAAATATGCTGAAGCAATGCCGACTTTGTCTTCAGTGTCTCGATAATCTGTTCCCGTTTGTTTTCCGTCCGATCGGTCTGTTCCATAGGTTTTGGTCGTAAATCTTTGAGAATTAAAAGGTCAGAATGGTCTGCCGCAAAGCGAGGAGGCGTTCGAGCATCCCATCCATCTGGTCAAGGGGTAACATATTGGCTCCGTCCGACAACGCATGCGCCGGATCCGGATGCGTCTCGACGAACAGGCCGTCGACCCCTACTGCAATCGCCGCCCGCGCAATGGTTTCGATCATTTCCGGATGTCCGCCCGTCACCCCGCTGCTCTGGTTGGGCTGCTGCAGCGAATGGGTAATATCCATCACCACCGGAAATCCCGTCCGCTGCATGATCGGTATCCCCCGGTAATCCACCACCAAGTCCTGATAGCCGAACATCGTCCCCCGATCCGTGAGTATCACCCGGTCATTCCCCGCTTCCGTAATCTTGGCCGCCGCAAATGCCATCGACTCCGGTGCCAAAAATTGTCCTTTCTTGATATTGACCCACTTGCCGGTCTCGGCCGCCGCCGTCAGCAGGTCGGTCTGCCGGCACAGGAAAGCCGGTATCTGGAGCACATCGACATATTCCGCCGCCATCGCCGCCTCTTCCGGATTGTGTATGTCGGTCACCACCGGTACGCCGAACTCCCGCCGCACTTTCGCCAGCAAGTTCAGCGCCCGGATGTCCCCGATCCCCGTAAACGAGTCACCCCGGCTCCGGTTGGCCTTGCGGTACGATGCTTTGAAGATATACGGAATCCCCAGCCGGGAAGTGATCTCCACCATTTCCCGGGCCGTACTCATCACAATATCTTCGTTCTCGACCACGCACGGCCCCGCCATCAAAAAGAACGGCCCCTTCTTGTTGTCATCGGTAAATCCGGGTATTTCGACCCGGATATCTTTGTTCTTGGTCCCGGTATGGCTGCACTTCATCGTCATAAAAATCGCTTTTTTCTGTAAATCTAATTATTTTCCCCTCAAACCCCAAACCGGTCTAATATTTCCCTTGCCAAAGATCGTCCATGCGAGCTTTCATTTTCCCTTCCGCCGGATTTTCGGCCGGTTCCCAGAACCGTTTGCCGCTCAACCCCTCCGGCATGAACTCCAGATCGACGAAATGGCCCGGATAGTCGTGCGCATACTTGTATCCCGTTCCATATCCCGCCTGTTCCATCAGTGGGGTAGGGGCGTTCCGCAAGTGGAGCGGCACAGGCCGGTACCCTTCTTTCTCGACCTGCGCCATGGCCTTGTCGATGGCCAAGTAGGCCGAGTTGCTCTTAGGCGATGTCGCTAAATAAATCGTGGTCTGCGCCAGCGTGATCCGCGCTTCCGGCATTCCGATGTTATGCACCGTATTGAAACAGGCCTCGGCCAGCAGCAAGGCGTTCGGATTGGCCAGCCCGATGTCCTCGGAAGCCAGTATGCACAGCCGCCGGGCGATGAACCGCGGCTCTTCGCCGCCGGCCAGCATCCGGGCCAAATAGTATATGGCTGCGTTCGGATCGCTCCCCCGGACGCTCTTGATAAAGGCCGAAATGACGTCGTAATGTTCCTCGCCGTTCTTGTCGTACCGGGCTATATTTTGTTGCAGTGAAGCCCGCACCGTCTCGTCGTTGATAACGATTTTTTCGTCGCCTGCCGTGCTGCAAATCATTTCGACGATATTGAGCAGCTTCCGGGCGTCTCCGCCGCTGAATCCGAGCAGGGCGCCGGTCTCTTCGATCCGTATGTCCAGCTCTTTCAGGCAGGGGTCTTCCGTGATGACGCGGTCGAGCAGTTTTTTCAAATCTTCTTCGGCCAAGGGCTTCAGAATATAGACCTGGCACCGTGAGAGCAGTGGCCGGATGATCTCGAACGAGGGGTTTTCGGTCGTCGCCCCGATCAGGGTGACGACGCCTTGTTCGACTGCTCCCAGCAGCGAGTCCTGCTGGGCTTTGTTGAAGCGGTGGATTTCGTCGATGAACAGTACGGGCGGTGCCGAGTCGAAGAATCGGCTCGACCTGGCTTTCTCCAGCACTTCGCGCACTTCTTTAACTCCTGCATTTATGGCGCTGAGTGTGAAGAATTTGCGTTCCAATGACCGGGCCATGATCTGGGCCAGCGTGGTCTTCCCTACGCCCGGAGGCCCCCACAAGATGAAAGAGGAGAGATTGTGTGTAGTCACGAATTTGCGCAACACGCCGTCCGGCCCCACCAAATGGGTCTGTCCGATATATTGGTCGAGGGTCGTCGGACGCATCCGCTCGGCTAAAGGTACATTGCTCTTCATAATCCACAAATTTATATACTTTATTCTTTGTACGGGAAGCCACCATTTTCTTTTTGAAAAAAGAGAACTACCTGTTGGTTGAATTAAATTAGTGCATATTTTATCTGTCCAATGGGACGATGATTAACGAAATTGACATATTGC
>NZ_CANQYJ010000142.1 GCF_947628055.1 uncultured Rikenella sp. | reverse complement strand
TTTCTGAAGAAAAGGTACCCAAAAGACTTTCCGATAGCTGCGCTACTCCTTAGGCTCCGCAGTCCTCTTGCATTGCGTTTTCTTTGGGGCGTGGCAATAGCGGGCTTAAGGCGTTACTTACCTAAGTGCCCGCTATTGCTCACACCCCAAACGAATCGAAAACAAGGGTACCCGGCAGGCTCAAGAGATGCGCAAGCATCTCAAAAAGTTTTTCTGGTTCTCTTTGTTCACAAAGAGAACAGTTCTATACTGAACACGCACAATAAAACCTACATTTATCTTAAACCGCAGGCGATCATGAACCGAGGAAAGAATCCCAAAAGAACGAAGCCCCGCCGCAAAGGTGCCGTGCCGCCCCGGGTATGGTGCTGGGTTCTGTTCTGGATGGCGCTGGCAGCCCTGGCAATCGCATGTTCGCACAACCTCGCGCCAGTCGGAGAAGAACCGCCGCCGCCCGTTACGGAAAAGCCGTCTTTGCCCGGCGGACTTGAGTTGCCGGTGCTCGGCGATCAGGATACGGCCATTTATAACGAGGAAGGGCGCTACACGTTCCTTTATCGGCCGGAGTGCAAGGTTTCGCGGTGGGTAGCTTATAAACTGACTCTCAGTGATGTGACAGGCGATGCGGGCCGCAGCGATGCGTTCCGGCCCGATCCGCGGTTGGAGATTTACGGTTGGGCGTCGGCTGGGGCGGCGGATTACAAAGGGAGCGGCTATGACCGGGGGCATTTGCTGCCGTCGGCCGACCGGAAGTGTTCCGAACCGGCTAACCGGGCGACGTTCCTCTATTCCAATATGGCTCCCCAGCTGCCGAAATTGAACCGGGGGGTGTGGAAAACACTGGAAGAGAAGTTGAGGGAACTGACCCGGGATTACGATACGTTGTATATCGTGGCGGGGACGGTGCTGCCAGGCCGCTGGCGCACTATCGGCGACGGTGTGGCGGTGCCTGACTTGTTTTTCAAGGCGGTGGCGCTCCGCAAGGCGGATGATTTCGAGGGGGTGGCTTATGTGATGCCGAACGGGGCGGTGGCGCTGGAGGGTAAAAGGTTCGACGATTTCGAGGTAACGGTGGACAGTGTGGAGCGGCTCACGGGGCTGGATTTGTTCCCGCAAATCCCGGGATTTTAAATCTCTCGGTCAGGCGATTATTTATTAACCCTTTTTCGGCTCGCACCGGTTCCGACTTCTATAGGAGTGACTTCTACATCAAAAGATCGGAGACCGGCAAGTCTGGTTCAAGTACCGAGCGGCACTCCTCGGCGCAGTGCCGAGTTTGAAAGAGGGAAAAGATACAATAAGTATATAATCGCGCTCTGTTATCTGTGCGGTGCTGTTCGCTGTTTTTTTGAAAAAGCTTTTGGGGCTTCCGGGGTGTAACTGTCTTGGAGTGCCCAGCAGCACCTTTCGCGGGGCGAAGCTCCGGCCTGCCCGCTTCGCGGAAATATTTTTCCACGCCAAAAATAAGTTGCCATTTAGCCCCGAAGCCGGCGGGGCTTGTCTGAGCAAACTCTCGGTTCACATGCCGAGCGGCACCGTTCGTGTCGGGTGGTTTCGGGGCGCGCACTATACACGGAATGACGACTAACAGGAGTATCCAATTTCAGCCCGAAGCCTGCGCGGGCAAGACCTTCAGGTTGCAGATCAAAAACAGCTTTATCCCGCGCGCTGGCGAAAATCCTGTTTGGCTGTGATCTCTCAATGACAGGCCGGAGCCACCCCGGGCGGAGGCCTGCAATTTTCTCTCTGCGTTCGTTTGCAGTCCCCACTGGCTCCGGCCGTTTAGAACTGAAAGCCGCTCATGCTTTGTCTCGCATGCTGGCAGAAACCCGATTCGCAGAACCGGGCACGCCGCAACCCCGTCCCGAAGCCAGCGGAGGAGCAACAAATTGTGCGCGTTGCGCCCCTCCGCAGCCGGGGGCTTCGGGGCGCCCGACTCTCCGAGTCGGATACCGAAAAAGTCACTTCCCGCGCGCTGGCGGAAATCCGGTTCAAAAGCGCAAGCTGCTTTTGAACGATTTCCTACTCCAGCCGTCGCGCGCGGTGTCGGTGCTGCTCGGCACTCCAACCGCACCCTTCGGGTGTTCTATTGGCCTGCCGGCAGCAAGATAACCTACCCAAAGAGGGTACTGCCCTTACGCCGGGCGGGCGGTGCCGCTCGGCACGCGATCCGGGGCCGTAACTACCCTAAAACACGGAACCGCCCTCCGGTCAAGTCAGGCGGCCCCGCTTAAATAAGCTCTCTCAAACTTCAATAAAAGCCCCAACGAGGCCCTACGGCGGACGGCGACGCATCGCTGGGGTAGCCTCTACCCTAAAAACTCCGCCTCCGACAGACCCGGATCGAGTGTCCAGCGGCCCTCTCCGCACGGTGCGAAACACCCGCCTGACAGACGCAAAAGCCGGTTTTCCTGCACGGTCGGCAAGGCAACCGTTTCCCGCAACAAAATTTCCTTGACAGCCCCGGCCATGGCGGAGAACGACACATTCGCAAGAGAAAAAGCATTTAATTTTGTCGATATTATCTCGTACCTTTGAAAACCTCGCAAAGCCCATTCAGGCTCGCAAAAGCCCACCCCGGCCGATACGACGAATCCGGCCGGCGGGAAAGGGAAAACACTCCATATGCGCGTCGGACAAATATCCGGTGTGCGAATTCGGTGCACGAAGCGGGGAAGCATTTAACGGACTTATATGGTACATATTTTCAATGAGCTGTCCGGCGCAAGGATCACCGGACCTCAACGACCGGGCATACGGTGCATCCAGTTCAACTCGAGGAAAGTCGAAAAAGGAGACCTGTTCGTGGCCGTGCGCGGTACGAAAGTGGACGGACACGACTATATTTCCGACGCCGTGGCTCAGGGAGCTTCGGCCATCGTGTGCGAGACATTGCCCGCCGGAGATTTGGATCCGGCAGTCAGCTACGTGCTGGTCGAAGACAGCGCTGCCGCATTGGCCGTGCTGGCCGCCGCTTACTACGGCCATCCGAGCGACAAACTCCGGTTGGTCGGCGTGACCGGAACCAACGGGAAGACCACTGTCGCCACCTTGCTTTACGATCTGTTCACCGCACTCGGACATAAATGCGGCTTGATCTCGACCGTCGTATACCGGGTGGCGGAAGAACGGATCGAATCGACCCACACAACACCCGATCCGCTGACACTCAACCGGTTGATGGCAGAGATGGTCGAGGCGGGATGCGACTACTGTTTTATGGAAGTCAGCTCGCACAGCATCGTCCAGAAACGGATCGAAAAGCTGACCTTTGCGGGCGGGATTTTCACCAATATCACCCACGACCACCTCGACTACCACAAGACCTTTGCGGAGTATATCAAGGCCAAGCAGGCTTTCTTCACCGGACTGCCGAAAGAGGCGTTCGCACTGACCAACATCGACGACAAAAACGGGGAGGTGATGTTGCAAAATTCGCCGGCACACCGGAAAGTCACCTATTCTCTGCGGAACGTGGCGGACTACCACGGGCGGATCGTCGAGGAACATCTGGACGGCATGGAGATCGAGATGAACCGGCAGGAGGTATGGATGCAGTTCATCGGACGGTTCAACGCCTATAACCTAACGGCGATCTACGGGGCGGCAATGGAGCTGGGGCAGAAGTCGGCGGAGGTGCTGCGGGTGATGAGCACACTGACCCCGGTGAGCGGCCGTTTTGAACAGATCCGGGCGGCGGACGGGCGGCTGGCGATCGTAGACTATGCGCATACGCCGGACGCATTGCAGAATGTGATCGACACGATCAACGAACTGCGGAAGAAAGATGCGCAATTGATTACGGTAGTGGGTTGCGGGGGAAACCGTGATGCGACCAAGCGGCCGGTCATGGCGCGGGTGGCGGCGGACGGTTCGTCGCGGGTGATCCTCACATCGGACAATCCGCGGTTCGAGGAGCCGCAGGCAATTCTCGACGAGATGCGGGGAGGGCTCGATGCGGAACAATCGGCCCGGACGTTGGTTATCGCTGACCGGCGGGAGGCGATCCGCACGGCGGCGGCGCTGGCCCGGCCGGGGGATTTGATTTTGGTTGCAGGCAAGGGGCATGAACCGTATCAGGAAATTGCGGGGATTCGGCACCATTTCGATGATCGCGAAGAGGTGAGGGCGACGTTCGCTTAATCTGTCTTTTATGTTTGCTGATGCCGGCGGGGCGGTTACGGCCTTGCGGGAGTGCGGTCTCCCCGACCCTGATTTTAACCGATCGCTTAATTGCTACCCTATGTTTGAGGGTACCGTTTTCTTTGTGAACAACCGACGCTGCCAGCGAATCCAGAGGCCGCTTGCGGACTATGGTGAGCGGCGAGGAGGAACCGAGCAGCGTTCCGAGGGCAGAGACCACTTGTGGGCTATGCCGAGGTAGCGCGAGGA
>NZ_CANQYJ010000141.1 GCF_947628055.1 uncultured Rikenella sp. | reverse complement strand
GGCCGCTGGCGGACTATGCCGAGGTAGCGCGAGGAAGCCGGAGGCAAAACAAGCGAAGCGCAGTTAAAGAGAACAGTTCCCTCCCGTCCACAGTGCAAATAAAACGAACCCTTACGAAATTAACAGTTATGGGGAAAGCATACGAAAGATTTTTGGCCCGTCAAGCCACCTTAGAGAAACAATACGACGCGAAATACTACGAGAAACAGCACAACCGCGGGAAACTCACCGCACGGGAGCGGATCGACCTGCTCTTCGACGAAGGGAGCTTTGAAGAAGTAGACGCCTATGCGATCCCCGCCGCAGCGGGAGGATTCGGGAAATCCACGACCGCACTGGGTGACGGCGTGATCGCTGGGTACGGGACAGTCGGCGGGAAATCCGTGTACGCATTCTCGCAGGACTTCAACGTGCTCGGGGGATCGCTCGGGTCGGTGCACGCCGCCAAGATCGTCAAAGTGCAGAGCATGGCCCTCAAGACCGGATCGCCGCTCATCGCCTTGATCGACTCCGGCGGCGCACGCATTCAGGAAGGGATCACCAGCCTGAACGGATACGCCAATATCTTCCGGCAGAACGTGCTGGCGTCGGGCGTGATACCGCAGATCTCGGCCATCATGGGGCCGGCGGCGGGCGGGGCGGTCTATTCGCCGGCCTTGACCGACTTCATCTTTATGACCGAGTCCACGAGTTATATGTTCGTGACCGGGCCGGACGTCGTGCGGCAGGTGCTGAACGAAGAGGTCACAGCGGAAGAGCTGGGGGGGGCTACCGTACACTCCACGAGAACGGGGGTGGCGGACTTCGTCTTCAGCGACGACGAAAATACCATCAAAGGGATCAAGATGCTGCTCTCGTTCCTGCCGGCCAATAATATCGAGAACCCGCCGTTCGTCGGAACCGACGACCCGGCGGATCGAGCCGAAGAGGCGCTGCTCGACGTGGTGCCGGACGATCCGGACAAACCGTACGACGTGCTGGAGGTCATCCGGATGATCACCGACCACGGCCGGTTCTTTGAAGTGGGGGCGGGCCATGCGCGGAATCTGGTGACGGGGCTGGCCCGGATCGGGGGATATGTGGTGGGAATCGTGGCGAATCAGCCGAAGGTGATGGCGGGAACGCTGGACATCGACGCTTCGGTGAAAGGGGCGCGGTTCATCAATTTCTGCGACAGTTTCAATATTCCGATCGTGACGTTCGAGGATGTGCCGGGCTTCCTGCCGGGGACGGATCAGGAACATGCGGGGATCATTCGCCACGGGGCGAAATTGCTTTACTCCTATACGCGGGCGACGGTGCCGAGAATCACGGTGATCCTGCGCAAGGCGTACGGGGGGGCGTATATCGTGATGAACAGCAAGGGGGTGGGAGGCGACTTCTGCTATGCATGGCCGACGGCGGAGATTGCCGTGATGGGGCCGGACGGGGCGACGGCGATCCTCTACCGCAAGGAGCTGGCGGAGGCGGAAGACCCGGTGGCGCTCAAAAAGGAACTCTCGGCGAAGTATCGCGAGGAGATCGCCAATCCGTATATTGCGGACGAAAAGGGCTTCATCGACGAGGTGATCGATCCGCGGGTGACGCGCTCGAAGATTATCAATGCACTCAAAACGCTGGAAAAAAAGTCGGTCAGCTTGCCGCGGCGCAAACATGGCAATACGCCGCTCTAATCGATCACTTTTTACTGCTTGGTAACTGTTCGTTTTCTTTGCGCCGGTATTTAGCGACAGGAGGGTACTGTTCTTTTTGTGAACAAAAAGAACCAAAAAAACTTTTTGAGATGCTTGCGCATCTCTTGAGCCTGCCGGGTACCCTTGTCTTTGATTCTCTTGGGGTGTGAGCAATAGCGGGCTATCGAGTATAAATTACCTTATGCCCGCTATTGCCACACCCCCAAAAAAATGCAATGCAAGAGGACTGCGGAGCCTAAGGAGTAGCGCAGCTATCGGAAAGTCTTTTGGGTACCTTTTCTTCAGAAAAGGTACGGTTCCACACGGTCGCCAAAGAACAGTCGAAAGAAAACGAACGATTAAAGAGAGAGAGAAAAGATTATGATAAAATCGATATTGATAGCCAACCGCGGCGAGATAGCCATACGCATCTGCCGCACCGCCAAGCGGATGGGGATCAAGACCTACGTCATCCGCACAGTCAAAGAGCCCAACGCCGTTTATTTGAACTTCGCCGACCAAGTGATCGACTTTCCGGAGACCGACGGGACGACCCCTGAATTTTTGGACATCGACAACCTCGTGAAACTGGCCGTGGACAATAAAGTGCAGGCATTGCATCCAGGATACGGATACCTGTCCGAAAACGCCGACTTTGCCCAGAAATGCGCCGATGCAGGAATTAAATTCGTGGGGCCTCCGGCCAAGCTCATCAAAGACATGGGCGACAAGATCATCGCCAAAGAGATTGCCGCCAAGAACGGCGTACCGATGCTCCAGGGCAGCGAAGGCAGCGTCAAAGATGTCAAGGAAGGCGCGAAGATCGCCAAGAAGATCGGCTATCCGGTTATTATCAAGGCCGCATCGGGCGGCGGCGGGCGCGGGATGCGGATCGTGCATAAACCCGACGAAATGGAACGGATGTTCCATGCCGCATCGTCGGAAGCCCAGAGCGCATTCGGCGACCCTTCGGTCTTTATCGAGAAATACCTCGAAAATCCGAAACATATCGAATTTCAGATCGTTGCAGATGCACACGGGAATGTGGTTCATCTGGGGGAACGGGAGTGCTCCGTGCAGCGCAAACACCAGAAACTCTTGGAAGAAGCCCCGTCATCGGCGCTCGATGCCACACTGCGGAACAAGATGGCCCGCGTGGCGGTGAAACTGGCCAAAGGAGCGGGATACGAAAGTTTGGGGACAGTCGAGTTTTTGTTGGACAAAAACAAAAACTTCTACTTCATGGAGATGAACACCCGGATTCAGGTCGAACACCCGATCACCGAGGCGATTACCGGACTTGATCTTGTCGAGCTGCAACTGCGGATCGCTTCGGGCGAGAAGCTGCCGATCAAACAGAGCGACGTGAAGCTCAACGGCTGGGCCATCGAGTGCCGGGTCAATGCCGAGGATGTACAGGCGAACTTCACGCCGTCGATGGGGACGATCAAGCAGCTGCGACTGCCGCAGGGGGACAACATCAGGATCGACACCGGGATTGTGCCGGGATCGGAAATCACGCCCTGGTTCGACTCGATGATCGCCAAGCTCATCGTCCACGGCAAAGACCGGAAACAGGCCATCGAACGGACGCTGTCGGCGCTGGAGAGGTTCCATATCAAGGGGGTGAAGACCACCATTCCGTTCTGCAAGGCGGTGCTGCACAACGAGGCGTTCTGCAGCGGCGATTTCGACACTTCGTTCATCGAGACGAAGCTCGAATCGCTGGTTTATCGCGAACCGGACGAGGAGCTGATGGCAGCGATGCTGGCTTTGTACCAGTACACGCATGAGACGGTGCCGGACGTGGGGCCGGAGACGGGGATCGACCCGTGGGTGCTCAATCGGCGGATCCGGAATTTGTAATCTATCTCTCTTACGCTATTGAAAACCATGACACCGAAAAAAACTACCAATACGGCCAAACTGATCGCACTCGATACGGATACCAACGCCGAGTACGAGTTTTCGGTCAAAAACAATTACGAATACCGTTACCAGCGCAAACCGATCCGGATCGACCTGGTGCAGGAGGCGGACGGGGTGAATGTGCTCTCCTGCAACGGGATGCGCTATCCTTACGAAATTGTGCAGCAAAGCGCGAATACATACAGCATTGTGCTGAACGGGGTGAACTATAATTTCTCGGTGGAGACGCCGTTTTCGCTGAGCCGTAAGCGGATGCTGGCAGCGAAGGCGGGGCTGTCGAAGAAAGAGGTCATCAAGGCTCCGATGCCGGGCAAGATTCTGGATGTTTTCGTCTCGGAGGGGCAAACGGTGGGAAGCGGCGAGGCGCTGCTGGTGCTGGAGGCGATGAAGATGCAGAATACGATTGCCACGCACATGAAGGGGACGGTGACGAAAGTGACGGTGGTACCGGGGAAAACGGTGGGCAAGGACGATGTGTTGATCGAGATCAAAGCGGGGCAGTAAATCGGATCGTTCGTTTTTATCGCTTCGATTCGGCGGGGTTTCTACTTTCTTTGTCACCAAAGGAACTGAGCAGCGTTCCGAGGGCAGAGACCGCTTGCGAGCTATGCCGAGGTAGCGCGAGGAAGACCGCAGGTCAAAGTAGACAAAGAACCAACGCAACAGGCGAGTGCCTTCGAGCTTGCTCGAATGGCCGAGGCGCCAGGAGGAAGGCGAAACCAAAGTGCCTCCAGTCGGTTTCGCCTTGTCGGGAGTTCGCGCGTCCTGCGCGGCCTCCTCAAGGCAAAACACGACGCTTCCGGGAAGTTTTTTATACTTTCACCAAAATACCTGTTGTCGCC
>NZ_CANQYJ010000140.1 GCF_947628055.1 uncultured Rikenella sp. | reverse complement strand
GATTTTTCGGCTCGCACCGCCCCCCGGCCGCGAGAAGCGGCCCCCGGCGCAGAGCCGAACTCGAAAAATGGTTAAAATGTGGGTACGATCCAATCGCGATTATATATTTTATCGTACCAGCCCTCCCTTGTCCCGATTTTTCGGCTCGCACCGCCCCCCGGCCGCGAGAAGCGGCCCCCGGCGCAGAGCCGAACTCGAAAAATGGTTAAAAATGCGGGTACGATACTATATAATCGTCTAAATTTCAAACCAGTCGCCCCTGGCCCGGAGAACCTGCTCGATCATGTCGCGCACGCATCCCCGTCCGCCGTCGAATGCGGAGACGTAATGCACCATCCCTTTCACCGCATCTGCGGCGTCGGCAGGGGCGGCGGCGAGCCGCACGGCCCGCATCGGTTCGATGTCGGGATAGTCGTCGCCCATGTATATCATTTCATGCAAGGGTACGCCGCACTGTTCGGAAAAATGGTGCAGCGATTCGATCTTGGAGTCTTGGCCGGTATAGATATGCCGAATGCCCAACCCTTCCATGCGTTTGCGGAGCTGGTCGCCGCGGCCTCCGGAGATGATGCCGATCGGGTATCCCTTTTCCACAGCCCGCACCACGGCCAGCCCGTCGCGCATGCTGTATTCGCGCAGGAACTCGCCTTCCGGAGTAATGAGTATCCGTCCGTCGGTGAACACGCCGTCCACATCAAATACGAAAGCGCGTATCTTCGCTATCTCTTCCTTGAAATTTCCCATAGCCGACTTTTCATTCGTTCGTTTTCCGCTTCGGATTTGCTGCCGGATACACCGCCCTGCCGCCAAAAACTACTTCAAATCCCTGATCCCTGCGTTCCAGAGGAAGAACGACCAGATATCCGCCTGCTCCTGAATCGATTTCGAGACCGGTTTTCCCGCGCCGTGCCCCGCATCGGATTCGACCCGCAGCAAGATCGGAGCCTCGCACCCCGCCGCCGACTGCGCCGCCTGAAGCGTCGCCCCGAACTTGAACGAATGGGCCGGCACCACCCGGTCGTCATGATCCGCTGTCATGATCATCGTCGGCGGGTAGCACGTCCCCTGCCGGATGTTGTGCAGCGGCGAATATTTATAGAGATACGGAAAGTCGGTCGCGTTGTCCGCCGAGCCGTACTCCACGACCCAGCCCCAGCCGATCGTGAACTTGTGGTAGCGCAGCATGTCCAGCACCCCCACCATCGGGAACGTCGCGCAGTACAAGTCCGGCCGCTGCGTCAGGCACGCCCCGACCAGCAGCCCTCCGTTCGACCCCCCCGCAATGGCCAGCTTTTCCGGCGATGTATATCGTTCCGCAATCAGGTATTCGGCTGCCGCGATGAAGTCGTCGAACACGTTCTGTTTCTTTTCCAACATCCCTGCCCGGTGCCAAGCCTCGCCGTATTCGCTCCCGCCCCGGATGTTGGCCAGCGCAAAAATCCCGCCCTGCTCGAGCAGCAGAATCCGCGACGGCGAGAAACTCGGCGGCATGCTGATGTTGAATCCCCCGTAAGCGTAGAGATAGACCGGATTCGCCCCGTCCCGTTTCAACCCTTTCTTGTAGACTAAGAACATCGGCACCCGCGTGCCGTCTTTCGACGGATAGAAGACTTGTTCCACCGTGAATGCCGAAACGTCGAAATTCACTTCCGTCGCGTGGTACAGCGTCGAAGTTCCGTCGGCAATCGTATAGCGGTACGAGGTCGGCGGCACGTTGAAGCTGCTGAATCCGTAGAACACTTCCGTATCTTCCGCCTTGCCGTCGAAACCGCCTGCCGTGCCGATCCCCGGCAGTTCGATCTCCCGCACCCGGCGTCCCGACATGTCGTATTGATAGACCCGGCTCGACGCGTCTTGCAGATACCCTGCAAAAATCGCCCCGCCTGCCGTCGTCGCCCACTGCAACAGGTTCCCGGACTCCGGAATGACATTCCGCATCGCAGAGGCCGCCGCTTCCGAAGCACTCAGATCGACCGATACCAACCGGAAATTCGGCGCCGCGTCGTTGGTCAGCACATAGGCGGTGTCTCCCACGCAGTCTATGATGGAGTAGTCGTTTGCGAATCCTTTGAACAGGGTGCGGAACGGCGCGTCTGCCTCGTCCGCCCGTTTGTATAGGATTTCGGCTCCGCTCGTCCCCTCCGACCCCACGATGAAGAGCCACCGGAAGTCGTCGCTCACGAAACCGGAGAAGTAACGCAGCGGATGTTCCCGGTCTTCATAAATGAGCTGATCTTCAGTTTGCGAAGTCCCCAGCCGGTGGAAGTAGACTTTCTGGTATTCGTTTTTCGCCGAGTAGACGCCGCTGCCCGGCTCCGGTGCATCGTAGCCGCTGTAATAAAATCCGTCCTTTCCCCAGCTCGCGCCGCTGAACTTGACCCATTCGATACTGTCCGGCAGCTGCCGGCGCGTGGCTACCTCCATTACGTAAATCTTCACCCAGTCCGACCCCGACCGTGCCACCGAGTAGGCGGCATACCGGTCGTCCTGCGAAAAGGTGACGGTGTTCAAAGCCGCAGTCCCGTCCGCAGACAAAGTATTCGGGTCGATAAAAACCTCCGGTTCTCCGTCCAACCCTTTCCGGCGATAGAGGATGCTCTGGTTCTGCAATCCGTCGTTTTTGTAGAAGAAATAGTATTCGCCGACGCGGAACGGTGTCCCTTCTTTCGGATAATCATAGAGTTGCGTCAGCCGCTGTTTGATCCGTTCGCGATAGGGGATCTGCGACAGGTAGTCCTGCGTCACTTCATTTTCTGCCGCCGCCCATGCAGCGGTTTCCGCCGAACGGTCGTCTTCGAGCCAGCGGTACGGGTCTTTGACGATCGTGCCGTGGTAGTCGTCCGCCACGGTGGTGTCCATGCGGGCGACGGGATAAGGCTTGGTCTTGATGGTCATAGCGCTCTGGCAGCCGGCAAGGGCTGCGGTAAAGGCGGCGAGGCCGCATAAAGTAATGATTTTCATAGATTTCCGCGGAAATGGTCTGATTTTTTTGTGATTCGGACAGTAAATTTAATCTTTTTTTGCGGTTTATCGGTTTTTATTTCTATCTTTGTACCGTTATTTCATGCAGATCGTACTTGTCTGTCTATCGGGCAAGGTTTTGAATATCGTTTGTTTTTGCATGGGCCTTTTGTTTTTCCAGGCAGACACCCCCGCCAACGTCTGTCATTTGCGGAAAAGCATCGGGCCCATGCTTTTTTATCTCTTCTCCGGCTTTCCCGCGACGGAATGGCTCTTACGGTATCTGCCGCAGGAACAGATAGCGGCACAATATCTCCACGAACAGAAGCCCGACGGCCAATAAAAGCCACATGTGGTAGACTTCGCTGTATTTGACGAAGTTCTCGACTTCGACTTGGGTCTTTTCCAGCCGGTCGATCTCGGCGTATATTTCGGCGAGTTTGGTGTTGTCGGTGGCGCGGAAGTAACGTCCTCCGGTCTGTTCCGCAATCTCGCGGAGCATTTTCTCGTCGATCTCGACTTTGGCCTGTACGAACGTGATTCCGCCCCAAGCATCCAGAGCGGGCATCGGGGCGACCCCTTCCGTCCCTACGCCGACGGTGTAGACGCGGATGCCGTAATCGGCGGCGATCTGTGCCGCTGTCAGTGGGTCGATCTGTCCGCTGTTGTTCACGCCGTCGGTCAATAGTATAATCACTTTGCTCGGCGAGTCGCTTTCTTTCAGTCGGTTCACGGCGGTGGCAAGCCCGTTCCCGATGGCGGTGCCGTCGGCGATCATGCCGCTTTCGATCTGGTTCATCAGGTTGACGAGCGATACGTGGTCGGTCGTAATGGGCGACTGGGTGAAGGCTTCGCCGGCAAAAACGACTAATCCGATCCGGTCGGTAGGGCGTCCGATGATGAATTTCGATCCGATGTCTTTGGCGGCGCTGAGCCGGTCGGGGGTGAAGTCGCGTGCGAGCATCGACCCGGATATGTCTAAGGTCATGACAATGTCGATTCCTTCGGCGTTGACGTTCTGCCGGTCTTCGGAGCTCTGGGGCCTGGCCATGGCGAAGATGACCAGGGCCACGACCAGACACCGCAGCACGAACGGGGCATGCCGCAACCAGTAGCGATAGGTGTGCGGCAGCCGCTGCACGCCGCTGGTGGCGGAGACTTGTATGGCGGCGCGTCCCTGTATGGTGCGGTAAACGTAGTATGCGATCATGGGCGCCAGTACAAGCAGGAGCCACAGGATGCGGGGATTCTCGAATCTGACTATGTCGAACATCTGAATGGTGTTAGGTCAATATCTATTGGTTTCCGGGGCGTGGGGTATGGCTGCGATGCCGGTGGCGGAGGAGGCCCGGTGCCGCTCGGCACGCGAACCGCAGCCGTTGGCTGTTTTATTGGCCGCCTTTACCCCAAAGCTCCCGCCGGCTCCGGCCGTTTTACTGTCGGAAGCTAAGTAAACCGCGCCCCTCGGTCGCGCGAGTCGCCGCCTCCCCGTCGGGAGGCCCGCAACTCGACGGTGCTCGTTGCTCTTTCCGCTGGCGGCGATCCGGTATTATTCAGAATCATTTTTTACCTACGCGCCGACGGAAATCCGGTTCGCAGAACCGGGCGGGCTTCGCTCATGCCGCGGGGCACTTCCTTTCTTTGCCACCAAAGAACCGAGCAGCGTTCCGAGGGCAGAGACCGCTTGCGGGCTATGCCGAGGTAGCGCGAGGAAAACCGCAG
>NZ_CANQYJ010000139.1 GCF_947628055.1 uncultured Rikenella sp. | reverse complement strand
TATCCGGCAGGCTCAAGAGATGCGTTAGCATCTCAAAAAGTTTTTCTGGTTCTCTTTGTTCACAAAGAGAACAGTTCTATGGTACGTACTAATAAAAGATCGAATAAATATAAAAAAGCGAGAGATGATAACCGTATCCAACCTGGAAGTACAATTCGGCAAGCGCGTTCTATTCAAAGACGTCAACCTCAAATTCACCCCGGGCAACTGTTACGGCGTGATCGGCGCCAACGGCGCCGGGAAATCCACCTTCCTGCGCGTGCTCGCAGGCGATGTCGACCCTACGCGCGGCACGGTTGCGTTCGGACCGGGGGAACGGTTGTCCGTGCTCAAGCAAGACCACTTTGAATTCGACGCACACACCGTGCTCGACACCGTGTTGATGGGACATCAGCCCCTGTGGGAGATCATGCAGGAGAAAAACGCCCTGTATGCCAAAGAAGACTTTTCGGACGAAGACGGCATCCGGGCGGCAGAATTGGAAGAGAAATTCGCCGAGATGGAAGGGTGGAATGCCGAAAGCGACGCAGCCGAACTGCTCAGCGGGTTGGGGATCAAAGAGCACCTGCACTATTCGCTGATGGGCGACCTGAATGCCAAGGAGAAAGTGCGAGTGCTGCTGGCGCAGGCCCTGTTCGGCAAACCGGACAACCTGCTGCTCGACGAACCCACCAACGACCTGGACGTCAACACCATCATGTGGCTCGAGAACTACCTGTCGAACTACGAAAATACGGTGCTCGTGGTATCGCACGACCGGCACTTCCTCGACGCGGTGAGCACCCATACGATCGACATCGATTACAGCGACATCAATCTGTTCGCCGGGAACTACAGCTTCTGGTACCAGTCGAGCCAGCTGGCCGCCCGGCAGCTGGCCCAACAAAACAAAAAGGCCGAGGAAAAACGCAAGGAGCTCATGGAGTTCATCCAGCGTTTCTCGGCCAATGTGGCCAAATCGAAACAGACCACCTCGCGCAAGAAAATGCTCGAGAAACTCACGATCGAGGAGATCAAACCGTCGATGCGGAAATATCCGGGGATCATTTTCCAGCCAGAGCGCGATCCGGGGACGAAGATTCTGGCGGTGGACGGGCTGACTTACTCCACGCCGGAAGGGGAGACGCTGTTCCGGGACTTGTCGTTCACCATCGAAAAGGGAGACAAGGCCGTCTTTCTGTCGCGCGAGCCGCGGGCGGTGACGGCGCTCTTGGAGTGCATCACGGGCAACCTCCAGCCGGAAGCGGGGATGATCGAATGGGGGGTGACTATCAAGTCGGCTTATCTGCCGGTCAACAATACGGCGTTTTTCAACTCCGACCTGTCGATCATCGACTGGCTGGCCCAGTATTCGCCCGATACGAGCGAACTCTTCCTGCGGGGCTATTTAGGCAAGATGCTCTTCAGCGGCGAAGAGGTGTATAAGAAAGTGAGCGTCCTTTCCGGGGGCGAGAAGATGCGCTGCATGATCGCGCGGATGATGATCGAAAATCCGAATACGCTGGTGCTCGATTCGCCGACCAACCACCTCGATCTGGAGTCGATCCAGGCGTTCAACAATTCATTGGTGTCATTCCCGGGGATCGTACTGATGACCTCGCACGACCACGAGTTCATCGAGACGGTGGCGAACCGCATCATCGAAATCACGCCGAACGGCATGGTCGACAAGTATATGGAGTACGACGAGTATATCCTGAGCGAAAAGATACAGACCCAGCTGGACCGGCTCTACCAAGGCGAATAGCCGGATCGTCTATTTGTGCATCCGGACCTTGTAGTTCACCCCGAGGGTGACGGCCAGCTGGTCGGCCGGCGAACGGAACGGGTTCCCTTCGTATTTGGTCACCCCTTTTAAAACGTCCGACAGACCGATATTGTAGCGGAACTCCGCCGAGATCGAAAACCGCCGGATCGCGAACAGCATTCCCGCCCCGAACGTGACGCCGTATCCCCAGCGGTTGTCCCGCGTGGGGTCGTATTCGTATTTTCCCTCCGAGTACACCTCTCCCGTCGCCTTGTTGTACTCCCGGTAGTCCGAACTGAACGCATAGCTGAAGTACGGCCCGGCGCTCAGGTAGAACCGCGTGCCGCCCTTGCTCAGCGGCAGGTAAGGCTGCCAGAGGATCGGTATCTCGACGGTGTTCCAGGTGCGTTCGTAAATCTCGTCCGACTCGAACGTCCGGTGCATGCGGTAGCCCCGCTGCGACCAGTTGATGTCGGCCTCGATACAGCCCACATACTTCTGGGCCGGCACGTCGAACTTGTAGACCAGACCGCCGACCATCAGCCCCATTTTGTACTCCATCTGGCGTGTCGGCTCGAACCGCGCGGTACCCATCGCATATCCTCCCCGCACGCCGATGTAGTGATCCACTTTGACCGGTGCCCAGGCCGCAGTCAGAGTCTCGGACGGCACGCCCCGCTCCTGGGCCTCCGCCGCGGCGCAGGACAAAACCGCTCCCAAAGCTGCGGCTATGTATATGATTCGGTGTAAAGTCATCGTCATCTCGGTTAAACACATTACGGCCGGCTGAAAAGTTCCCGCAAGTCGACCGGCACCACGACGTCCCAGTTTTCCTTGGCCATGATATTACGCCCTGTCACCGGGTGTTCCCAGATGCGGATGCGTTCCGGCTGCCGCCGCTGCACCAGCGATCCGGTGTCCCACTCTCCGTTTTTGTTGCGGTCTTCGGTCACCCGCAGCCGGTATTGTCTGGCCGGCAGGTAGCGCAGCTTGTAACTCCCCCCTGCCGCGGCGTGCCGGATCCGCTGGTAGGTCTTTCCGTCCTGCGTCTGCAGTTCGAGAATGTATTCATAGTCCGGCAACAGGCTGTCGCCCCGGAGTTCGACGATCACGGTGCCGAATTTGCTGGCGTCGGCCACTTTGAACGTCGATTTCAGCGTGTCGTTCCCCTGGAAGGCGATATTGAGGAATACGCTGTCGGGAATCAGCAGATTGTATTCGTCGTCGGCTTTCCAGTCGGCGCGTATGGTGAGCTGCCGCCGCGTCGCACTGTCGAGTTCCACGGTAAACGGCTCCGGCGTTTCGGTCTTTTTTCCCGGCTCGGGTGTCGTCGTCTGCCGTTCCCGGCTCGGCAGGGACGACTGGGCTTCGGAGAGTTTGGTCAGCCGGATCCGGGCCTCGTCCACCGACCGCAGGGGATAGTCGAACAGGAGCCGGATGTGGTTTTCCGGATTCAGCGGATTGGCCGCCTGCACCTGGTATCCGAACGGATTCTTGACCGGCAGCTGGTCGTCGCGCCGCGGTTTTTCGGTTTGCGTGGTGTCCACGTCCACCTGTTTGAACAGCGTGCTGTCGGCCAGCAATTCGGCATCGGTGCGTTTGGGATCGCCTCGGCGACGGCTGATGATCCGTGCCGTTTTGATCCATTTTTTTTGCAGATGTGCCGCCCGTTTGGCTTTGCGCTGCGCTTCTTTGACTTTCCGGATGCTGTCGGCGGCTGCCGTATTCGACCTGCGGCGGGCGTTCGGGTCGATGATGCGGTGCACGAAGGTCAGCTCTTCGGATTTCAGCTGCGGATTCCACACGCTGTCCCGGGTCATGTAGCTGATTTTCGCTCGGATGGTATCTTGCAGCGCTTCGGCGGCTTCCCGGGTTGGCGGCGCTATCCAGTACCACACGGTATCTCCCTTGATGCCGTTTTCGCGGACGAACCACGTCGAATCCATGCCGACCGGTGCGAATGAAACGATTTCGGCGGGTTCGATGGCGTTGAAGATGATTTCTAATTTCTGCCGTTCCGGCCGGCTGCTGCCCAGTATGGTCTGCCTGCGCACCGGCTCTTCCTGAAAGAGTTCAAAACGGAGCTGCGGCGGTTCGATCTGCCGCCTCGGGCCTTTGCGCCCGGTGGCGGGTTCGATCCACATGTCGAAGTCGGGCATTCGGGTGGGGTTGTATACGCTGTCGAGCATGGCCACGTAGTCGGCTCCGGATTCGTACCGCTGGTTGCCGTTTTTGTCGAGTATGGCGTATACGCGGTAGTCTTTGTCTTTGAGTATGTCGGCCAGGAACAGGCCGGAGCTGTCGGTGCGGAATACGGCGTCGGGCCGGGCGTTGAATAGGGTGGAGTCGTGCGAGGCTGTGGAGTCGGCTGTGGCGTCGAAGAAGAAGACCATGGCGCCGATCACGGAGTCGCGGGTCTGGGCGTCGATGGTCAGACCGCTCATGATCAGGGTGTCGAGTTCCGGGCCGGTGGAGAAGATGAAGGCGTAGTTCCCCAACCGGTTGCCTTCGTTGTTGTCGGCGATGGAGTTGCCGAAGTCGAGGCGGTAGGTGGTGCTGCTGTCGGGCTGTTCTTCAAATTCGACGAGTATGGAGCGGCCTTTGACGGTCAGTGTCGGTTTGCTGCCGTTCATGTTCGGCGGCGAAATCAGAAATTCTTTCTGCTGGTCGCGCAGGGTGACGTATTCGTTGAAGTTCAGGGAAATACGTTTGCCTTTGAAGTTCATGGCTTTGGGCGCGGGATCGGTGCTGACGATCAGGGGGGGCAATGAGTCGCGTGGCCCTCCCTGGGGCTGCGCGATGGAGGCGCACTGCACGAAAATGACGGCGGCTGCCAATGCTGAAAACAGTTCTCGTATCCGGATATATGGCATATTATCTGTTCGCTTATTCTGTACCTTACTGTGAGTGACTGTTCTTTCTTTGAAAAGAAAGAACCAAAGAAACTTTCAGATAGCTGCGCTACTCCTTAGGCTC
>NZ_CANQYJ010000138.1 GCF_947628055.1 uncultured Rikenella sp. | reverse complement strand
AAAGCATGAATTGCTTTTGAACAGGATTTCCGCCAGCGCGCGGGACAAATATAGTTTCAGGTCGCAGCCTGCGGGATCGTTTAGGGTAGTTTTAGCCCGGTTCGCGTGCCGAGCGGCACCCGCGCGCGACGGTTGGAGCAGGAAATCGTTCAAAAGCATGAATTGCTTTTGAACAGGATTTCCGCCAGCGCGCGGGACAAATATAGTTTCAGGTCGCAGCCTGCGGGATTGGGTAGTTCCAGCCCGGATCGTGTGCCGCTCGGCACACGATCCGGGCTGGAACTACCCTAAGTTTCCCGGGCGTCCGACCCGAAAAGAAACCTACAATTGAGAATCAAGTTGCGTTTACAGGCAGTCTGAGCGAGAGGAGAGAAAAGGAAAGACCTCTACCCCCGGCGAGGGAACGCTTTCACCAGAGAGAAAGTCCCGCCGGTTTGAAGCGATTACCGAAGAAAAAAACCTCGGCCGACTGGAAAGCTCCCCTTTGAACAAACAGTTATTTATCTTTTCGCAAAACTGTTTCCACCCAACCAGTCAGTTCGACAAACTGCGCCACCGACAGCGTTTCCGGCCGCAGACCGAAAAACGGATGCGCCTCCACCCGTCCCTCCGCCACCGCATGCAGCACCTCGGGAAAAGACGAGCCCAGCGAATTTCGTATCGTTTTCCGGCGCTGGTTGAACGTCGCCTTGACAATCTGCTTGAACAGCACCTCGTCACAAGCCAAACGCACCGTCCCGTTCCGCCGGAGCCGGATCACCGCACTCTGCACCTTCGGCGGCGGATTGAACACCCCCGGCGGCACCGTAAACAGATATTCTATATCATAATACGCCTGCAACAAAACACTGAGAATCCCATACTCCTTCCCCCCCGGAAGCGCCGCCAGCCGCACCGCCACCTCTTTCTGGATCATCCCCGCCACCTCCGGCACAAGATCTTTGGCCTCCAGAACCTTAAAGAAAATCTGCGACGAGATATTATAGGGGAAATTTCCGATGATCCTCACCCCCTCCGGATAAAGACCGGCCAGATCGAGCAGCAAAAAATCCCCTTCGATAATATGCAGCTCCGGATAATGCGCCCGCAGATAGGCCACGCTCTCCCCGTCGATCTCCGCCACCGTCAGCCGGTCGCCGTATACCGGCAGCAGATATTGCGTCAGCACCCCCATCCCCGGCCCCACCTCCAGCACGCACTGCGTTCCGCCGGCATCCGCCGGAACCGGTTCAAGCACTTCGGCGATGCGCCGTGCGATATGCAGATCGGTCAGGAAATGCTGCCCTAAGTATTTCTTTGCCCTTACTTCCAAAATCTTTCTTTTCGGGATCGCGAAATCCCCGTAAACCGGTCAGTTTCCCGCCTCCGAGAGGAACTTGACCCGCACCAACCGGATCTCCTCCTCCGTATAATCCGCCCCTAATTCCCGCACCGCCTCCTCCACCGAATCCGTCTGCGCCTCCTCCGTAAAATAGTCGATGATGTCCAACACCTTGTCCTCGTCCACCATCTCCGCAATATAGTAATCGATATTGAGCCGTGTCCCCGACCCCACGATCGCCTCGATCTCGTCCATCAGTTCCTCCATCGAGAGCCCCCTCGCATCCGCAATATCCTCGAAATCCATCTTGCGGTCGATGCTCTGGATGATGAAGACCTTGTTTCCGCTCTTGTTCACCACGCTTTTGACCACCATCTCCTGCGGCCGCTCGATATTGTTTTCCTCCACATACCGGCCGATGAGCTCGATGAACGGCTGCCCGTAGCGTTTGGCCTTCCCCGCCCCGACCCCCGTGATATTCTGCATCTCCTCGAGGGTCACCGGATACTGGATCGTCATATCCTCCAGCGACGGTTCCGAGAAAATCACGAACGGCGGTAAGTTGTTCTTCTTCGCCACCTCCCGTCGCAGTTCGTCCAGCATCGCAAAGAGCACCGGATCCGCCGCCCCTCCGCCGCGTCCGCCTCCGTGCGTCGCCAGCGAATCGTCGTCGTCCGTATCCTCGTATCGGTGGTCCGACACCAGTTTCACGCTGTACCCCCCTCCCGGAGCGATAAACGCCCGACCCGCCTCGCTGATCGACAGCAGTCCGTAATTTTCGATGTCCTTGTCCACCAATCCCAAGATCTGTCCCTGCCGGATCACCGCACTCCAGAACTGCGCGTCGTGATCTGCCCCCGCTCCGAACAGTTCCAGTTTGTGGTGTTTGTACGATTTGATGAGATTCGTCGCCTTTCCCAACAGCATCGCTTCGAGATAGTCCGCCTTGAACCCCGGCCCGATGGCATCGAGGGTTTCGAGCATCAGCCGCATGAACTCCCGCCCCTCGAACTCCTCGCGCGGGTTGCAGCAGTTGTCGCAGCAGCCGCAATTCTCCGCCCCGTACTGCTCCCCGAAGTAATGCAGCAGCATCCGCCGCCGGCACATCGCGCTCTCGGCATACGACACCGTCTCCTGAAGCAAGAGTTTCCCGATCTCCTGCTCGGCCACCGGCTTGCCCTGCATGAACTTTTCGAGTTTCTGAATATCCTTGTAACTGTAGAACGTAATGCACCGTCCTTCACCCCCGTCCCGTCCCGCGCGCCCCGTCTCCTGATAGTATCCCTCTAACGACTTGGGAATATCGTAGTGTATCACGTACCTGACATCCGGTTTGTCGATCCCCATCCCGAACGCGATAGTGGCCACGATCACATCCACCTCTTCCATCAAGAATTTGTCCTGGTTGGCCGCCCGCGTCGCCGCGTCGATCCCCGCATGGTACGGCAGCGCCTTGATTCCGTTCACCACCAGCAATTCAGCCAGCTCCTCGACTTTTTTTCTCGACAGGCAGTAGATAATCCCGCTCTTGCCCGGGTTCTGCTTGATATACTTGATGATCTCCTTCGTGGCCCCCACTTTCGGCCGCACTTCGTAGTACAGGTTCGCCCGGTTGAACGACGACTTGAACACCTTGGCGTCCTGCATCCCGAGGTTTTTCTGGATGTCGAGCTGCACTTTCGGCGTCGCCGTAGCGGTCAAGGCGATCACCGGCGCCTGTCCGATCTCCGCGATAATCGGCCGTATCCGTCTGTACTCCGGCCGGAAATCATGCCCCCATTCCGAAATGCAGTGCGCTTCGTCGATCGCATAGAACGAGATTTTGATCCGCCGCAGAAATTCGACGTTTTCCTCCTTGGTCAGCGATTCGGGTGCGAAATAGAGCAATTTGGTCTTCCCGGCCAAGACATCCTCGCGCACCCGCTGCACCGCGCTCTTATTCAAGGAAGAGTTGAGGAAGTGCGCCACCCCGTCTTCCATCGAGAAAGTCCGCATCGAGTCCACCTGATTCTTCATCAAGGCGATGAGCGGCGAAATGACGATCGCCACCCCGTCCATCATCAGTGCCGGCAGCTGATAGCACAGCGATTTCCCTCCTCCCGTGGGCATCAATACGAACGTGTCGTTCCCCGCCAGCACGTTGCGGATCACCTCTTCCTGGTTCCCCTTGAACTGCGAAAAGCCGAAATGCCGTTTCAGGCTCTCGTACAGAATATCGGTCGGATGCTGAGACATAGTTTCGCCGTAATAGATAGAATATCGTAAATGGCTGTCGCGCCCGCTCCGGAAAAAGAACGACCTGATGCGAGCCACAATAAAGGTAGCGATTTTTTACGAAATCCAACTACCTTTGTCTAAAAATCCATCGACAGTGACTCCCGAAAATACCATCGCATTCGCCCGGAATATCATCCGCACCGAGTGCTCCGCCGTCGAACGGCTGGAAAATTATATCGACCTCAGTTTCGTCGAGATCGCCGAAACGATCTTCCGAAGCAAGGGGCGGCTCATCATAACGGGTATCGGCAAAAGCGCCATCGTCGCCAACAAGATCGTGGCGACGCTCAATTCCACCGGAACGCCGGCGGTCTTCATGCACGCGGCGGACGCCATCCACGGCGATCTGGGGATCATCCTGCCGGAGGACATCGTCATCTGCATCTCGAAAAGCGGCAATTCGCCGGAGATCAAGGTGCTGGTGCCGTTCATCCGGCAGATGGGGAATCTGTTGATCGGGATGGTGGGCAATCTCGATTCGTTTCTGGCGCAGCACAGCGACCGGATACTGAATACGACGGTGGCGGAGGAGGCGTGTCCGAACAACCTGGCGCCGACGTCGAGCACGACGGCGCAGATGGTCATGGGGGATGCGCTGGCGATGACGCTGCTCAAGATGCGGGGCTTCACGGCGCAGGATTTCGCGCGGTTCCATCCGGGGGGGGCGTTGGGGAAGAAGCTCTACACGCGGGTGCGCGACATCATGTCGGACGAGGGGGTGCCGAAGGTGGCGCCGGAGGCGCCGCTGAATGAGGTCATTATCGAGATTTCGAGCAAGCGTCTCGGTGCGACGGCGGTGGTGGATCCGGCTTCGGGGCGGCTGGAGGGGATCATCACGGACGGGGATTTGCGGCGGATGCTCGAGAGCGGACGAGAGTTGGCGGCGGTGAGGGCGCGGGACATCATGTCGGTCGCGCCGAAAACGATCCCGGCGGACGAGCTGGCGGTCAAGGCGTTCCGGATGATGGAGCAGAATAAGATTACGCAGCTTCTGGTGCTGGATCCGGATCGGAATGATGACTATTGCGGGATCATCCATATCCACGATATTCTTCGCGAAGGGGTAGTCTGAATATTTTATCGTTCGGTTATTCACTGCCTCTGTTTGAGGGTACTGTTCTCTTTAACTTCGCTTCGCTTGTTTTCCTCGCGCTACCTCGGCATAGCCCGCAAGCGGTCTCTGCCCTCGGAACGCTGCTCGGTTGTGAACAA
>NZ_CANQYJ010000137.1 GCF_947628055.1 uncultured Rikenella sp. | reverse complement strand
GCCGCTGCTGTTAGTGGGGGTTGTCGGCCGGCTGTTCTACAAAATCAACTACTTTACGCTGGCGGGGCTGCTGGCCGGGAGTATGACCGACCCGCCTGCGCTGGCCTATTCGAATGCTGTGGCGGGGAACGACCTGCCGTCGGTGGGATACGCGACGGTCTATCCGCTGACGATGTTCCTGCGCATCTTGACGGCCCAGTTGCTGATTCTTTTCGTCGCGGCGTAACTTTTTTCGGCCATATCTTACTTTATGATCCCCTTTCTTCTCTGCGGAAAGGGGATTATTTTTTGTGTTCTTTTTCGGCGCGGTCGAGGTGGTGTTCGAGCGCGTGGACGGAGATGCGCATCTCCTGAATCGAGATGCCGAGCGAGATGATAAGCAGCAGCAGGGCGATGCCGAAGGTCCAGACGGCGGCTGTCTGCAATCCGATATAGATAAGGAATGTGCAGACGACGCATAACAACAGGCTCGCCACGCCGAAGACTTGCATGGAGCGGGACATGTAGAGCCGCCGGCGGAGGTTTTCGATCTGTTTCCGGGTCACGGCGGTGGGGGTCTGGTCGTGCTGGGCGGTGAGGCTGCGGATGACCTGCGCGTAGGCGAGAAACCGGTTGGTGTAGGCGAGCATCAGCAGCGAAATGGCCGAAAATAAAATCGAGGGGGTCGTAAGTGTCAGTTCTTCCATGGTCATCAATTTTTAATCGTTCTGTTTAATCACTACCCTATGTTTGAGGGTACTGTTCTCTTTGTGAACAAAGAGAACCAGAAAAACTTATTGAGATGCTTGCGCATCTCTTGAGCCTGCCGGGTACCCTGGTCTTTGATTTGTCGGGGTGCGGGGAATCGGGCCGACATCATGAGGTTTAGCCCTTATCGGCCCGATTCCCGCACCTCGAACCAAACACAATGCAAGAGGACTGCGGAGCCTAAGGAGTAGCGCAGCTATCTGAAAGTTTCTTTGGTTCTTTCTTTTCAAAGAAAGAACAGTCACTCACAGTAGGGTAGAAATGAAACGAACGGTTAGCAATCCATGGACAAGAACCGGGCCGGATTGCGATGATAATAGAATGTTAATAAGTTTCAGCCACAGAAAACCAACCATCCCCCCGAAAACCCCATCTTTGTTTTCGGCAAACGGTTCCGAAACCGACCGGCAGAAGCCGGCCAGCATCCGGATCAAAAGGGAACCCTGTGCGAATCAGGGACTATCCCCGTAGCTGTGAGTTCCACCCCAAACGGACGTGCACCATCGACACCGATGGCCCCGGCCACTGCACCGCCTCGAAAAGCAGCAAAAAACCCGAAAACGGCAAAAAACCGGAACGGCAAACACTGCAAAACGACAGGTGCGGGAAGGCCGCACCGCCCCGGAACAAGTCAGAAGACCTGCCGTCTTGCCGCCAAAGAACACCGTAGCTTTCGGGAGAAAAGCCGGCAAGCGCATCCGAGTCCGTCCTCGACAATACCGAGCAGACAGACCCTTCGTGCGTCTTCTCTACACCCTTTCCCGCAAGCTGCCATTTTTCACCATTTTTAACATCCGTAAAACGATGAACGGCAGCACAACACCCACCCAAATCATCAAACGCGACGGCACCGTCGTTGCCTTCCAGGCCGAGAAAATCGAACAAGCCATCTTCAAAGCCATGCGCGCCGTCGAAGCACCCGACCGCAAAGCCGCCCACGCACTGGCCGAAGAAGTCGTCAGCCGCCTCGCCGACGCACAACGCATCGGCCCCCCCACCGTCGAACAAGTGCAAGACACCGTCGAACAGACCCTCTTCAACCACGGCTACTTCGCCTTGGTCAAAGCCTACCTCCTGTACCGCAAGCAGCACGAACAGCTGCGCAGCTCCAAAGAGCTGCTGTCGAACCTCGACGTGATCGACGACTACCTCTCGCTCGCCGACTGGCGCATCAAAGAGAGCGCCAACTCCGCCTACTCGCTTCAAGGACTGAACCAGCACATCTCCACCTTGATCACCGCCCAGTACTGGCTCAACCGCCTCTACCCCGACCGGATCGCCGAGGCACACCGGAGCGGAGCGATCCACATCCACGACCTCGGGTTCCTGAGCGTCTATTGCGTCGGATGGGACCTCAAAGACCTGCTCCTGACCGGTTTCCGCGGAGTCGAAGGCAAGGCCCAGAGCGCGCCGGCCAAACATTTCCGCACAGCATTAGGGCAGGTCGTCAATTTTTTCTACACCATGCAGGGCGAAGCCGCCGGAGCGCAGGCATTCGCCAACTTCGACACCTTTCTGGCTCCATATATCCGGTACGACAAGCTGGATTACGAGCAGGTGAAGCAATGTTTGCAAGAATTTCTCTTCAACCTGAACGTGCCGACCCGCGTGGGGTTCCAGACCCCGTTCACCAACATCACGATGGATCTGACGGTGCCCGACTTTCTGCGCAGCGAACCGATCGTCTGGGGCGGCGAAGTGCGGACGGAGACCTACGGCGAGTTCCAGCCGGAAATCACCCTCCTCAACCGGGCGTTCGCCGAGGTGATGTGTCAGGGCGACGCCTCGGGAAGCCTCTTCTCGTTCCCGATCCCGACCTACAACATTACGTCCGACTTCGACTGGGAGAACCCCGACTACACCGGGATCTGGGAAATGACGGCCAAGTACGGCATCCCGTACTTCTCGAACTTCGTCAATTCGGACATGAAACCGGACGACGTGCGGAGCATGTGCTGCCGGCTGCGGCTCGACAAACGCGAACTGATGAAGCGCGGCGGGGGCCTTTTCGCCTCCAATCCGCTGACCGGTTCGGTGGGGGTCGTGACGATCAACCTGCCGCGGTTAGGCTACGAGGCTTCGTCGGAGGAGAATTTCATGCAACGCCTCCGCCGCCTGATGGAGCTGGCTAAAGAGAGCCTCGAAATCAAGCGCAAGGTGATCGAACAGTACACCGAAAAAGGGTTGTACCCTTACTCGAAGTTCTACCTGCGGCACGTGCACGGGCGGTTCGGCTGCTACTGGAAAAACCACTTTTCGACCGTCGGGATCAACGGCATGAACGAGTGCTGCCTGAATTTCCTCGGGGTGCCGCTGGCCTCGGCCGACGGGATGGCATTCGCCAAACGGGTGATGCACTTCATGCGCGAGGTGCTGGCCGAGTTCCAGGAGGAGACGGGCAACATCTACAACCTCGAGGCGACGCCGGCCGAGAGCACGGCCTACCGTTTCGCGAAACTCGACACGGCGCAGTATCCGGACATCGTCGTGGCCAATCAGGAGCAGTTCCGACACGGCGGCGCGCAGCCGTACTATACCAACTCGACGCACTTGCCGGTGGGCTACACGGACGACCTGTACGAGGCGTTGGAGATGCAGGACGAGCTGCAAACGCTGTACACGGGCGGAACGGTGTTCCATGTCTTCACGGGCGAGAGTGCGATGACGGCCGAGGCGGCCAAACGGATGGTGAGGCGGGTGACGGATCGTTTCCGGCTGCCGTACATCACGCTGTCGCCGTCGTTCAGTGTCTGCCCGTCGCACGGCTACATGGCGGGCGAGCATTTCACCTGTCCGAAGTGCGGGGCGCGGTCGGAGGTATTCAGCCGCATCGTGGGCTACATGCGGCCTGTGAGCCAGTGGAATGACGGGAAACGGGCAGAGTTTGCGGATCGCAAGCTGTTTGACCGCAGCGTACTCGCTTCCCCGACGTCGGACGAACATCGGTGTGCGGCATGCGAATAGGGGGTTTCCTCAAACAGAGCCTGATCGACTGGGAGGGGCGGCTCGTGGCGGTGGTCTTCACGAAGGGGTGCAATTTCCGGTGCGGCTACTGCCACAATCCCTCTTTGGTGGTTCCGCGCCTGCTGAACCGGACGCCGGATGTGTCGCAGGACGAGGTTCTGGCTTATCTTTCGACCCGGCGCGGATGGATAGAGGGATTAGTGGTCACGGGAGGCGAACCGACGCTGCAAAAAGACTTGCCGGATTTCCTGACGCGGGTGCGGGCGCTGGGTTTGCCGGTCAAACTGGACACGAACGGCACGCATCCGGATGTTTTATCTGAACTGTTTCGGAAAAATTTGGTTAATTTTGTCGCATTGGATGTCAAGCATTTCATCTCGCAACGGGATTATGCGCGGGTGACGCCGACGGTCTCGGCGCGGGAGGTGGTGGCGATCGAACGCTCGATCGCGTTGCTGCGCAGCCATCCGGAGGTGGGCCGCCAGTTCCGAACGACGCTGATCCCGGGGGTGCATTTGCCGGAAACGGTGCGCAGATTGTCGGAATCGTTCGCTCCGGACTTGATCCGCTTCCAAACGTTCCGTGACGGAAACTTAGTCCGCGATTATATGTAAACCGTTCGTTGATTTGTCATTGTGCCGGATGGAACTGTCGCTTTCTTGAAAGAAAGGCCCCATAGGGGCTTTCCGGGCTGTAACTACCCTAATCCTTAGGCTCCGCAGTTTTGCTTCGAGTTTCCTTTGGGGCGTGGCAATAGACCGCTCTATTGCACCTCAGTTCGACCTCGCGCCCACCCCTAAGGCTGAGCAAGCTCCCGGTCGGAGTGCCCGGCGGCACCGCGGAGGTCGGCGGTTCTGAAGAACCGCAATATAAAGAGCGGTCTGTTGCTCCCGGCCCAAGAGGATCGAAGACAAGGGTACCCGGCAGGCTCAAGAGATGCGAAGCATCTCAAAAAGTTTGGCTTCGCCTTCCTCCTGGCACCTCGGCCATTCGAGCAAGCTCGACGGCGCTCGGCTGCTGTGTCGGTTTTCTGGTTCTCGCTAACTGCGCTCCGCTTGTTTTGCCTCCGGCTTCCTCGCCGCTCACCTTATTCAGGGTAGAGGCAGTCCGGTTCGAGTGCCGAGCGGCACCGCTGGCAGCGTCGGTTGTTCACAATTGAGCAGCGTTCCGAGGGCAGAGGCCGCTGGCGGACTATGCCGAGGTAGCGCGAGGAAGCCGGAGGCAAAACAAGCGA
>NZ_CANQYJ010000136.1 GCF_947628055.1 uncultured Rikenella sp. | reverse complement strand
GAGCCCCCGGCTGCGGAGGCCTGCAAAATGCTCGCTGCGCTCGTTTGCAGTCCCCGCTGGCTCCGGCCAATCAAGGGTAGTTACAGCCCAAGTCGCGTGCCGAGCGGCACCCTCCGTGGGGGGAGGCTGCGGCTGCCTTACGGCACGCAAAATGGTCAGCCTCCAGTATTCCTGCTGGGCTACTACCCTTGCTTGACCGGCGCCAGCGGGGCTTTGGGGTAGAGGCGGCCAATAAAACAGCCAACGGCTGCGGCTCGAGTGCCGAGCGGCACCACGGAGGTCGGCGGTTCAAAAGAACTGCAATATTAAGAGCGGTCTATTGCCCCGGCCCAAAGCAAACGCAATGCAAGAGGACTGCGGAGCCTAAGGAGTAGCGCAGCTTCACAAAAGTCTTTTGGGTACCTTTTTTTCCGAATCGACGCTGCCAGGTGCCGCTCGGCACTCGAACCGGGCCGCCTCTACCCTGAATAAGGTGAGCGGCGAGGAGAAAAACGAGCGAAGCGAAGTTAAAAGGTACGGTTCCGTACTGTAAGAACGAATAATCAATTAGCCTCCGCTTTCCGGATCATATGCTGCACCATCAGCAAAGCCGCCACGCTCGGCGCATAGGAGATCGCTCCGCAAGCCTCGTGCGGCGCATCCCCGTCGTATGCCTCCGGCACAGAGCCGATCCCGTAGTTGAGCAGGTCTTCCTCGAATCCGCCTAACAGCTCCCTGGCCTGCATCAAGAATCCTTTCCCGTAAAGTCCGAATCCCGTCCGCACGTAATGTTCCAAGAGCCAAGCGAACACCGTCCCCTGATGTCTTGCCTGGTTCCGGCAATATTCGTTTCCGCGGCAGATCCCCTGGTAGAGCGGACTGTTCGGGCTCAGCGTCCGAATCCCGCGCGGGGTCAGCAGGTATGCCTCGACGACCGTAAAAATCTTCTGCCGTTCGTAGTCGTTCAGCGGCGAGTAAGGAAGCGAACAAGCCAAAAGCATGTTCGGCCGTATGTCCGTGTTCTTTTCTCCGTTGCGATAAACGTAGTCCGCTAAGTAAGGCTGCTGCGGGTTCTGCTCCAACCAGAACGTGGCCTTGAAGTTGTCCCTGATGCGCTCCGGCATTTCGATCCATTCCTGTACGAAAGCGTCGTCGCCGCACAGCCCCGCCAGCTCCAAAGCATAGCATACCGCATTGTACCACAAGGCGTTGACCTCCACCGCAAATCCCGGTCGCCGGGTCACCGGCTGTCCGTCGTTCATCGTGTTCATCCAGGTGAGCGCCCGGCCCGGCATCTCCGCCCAGATCAAAGCATTTTCCGCCATCCGGATATACCGGTGTTCTTCGTCTTCATACCAGTCCGCTTCGTTTTCCGTCCGGTCGTTCCCCACGCCGTCGCGATATGCGTAGAGAATCTCTTTCATCGCCGTCCCATAGCGCGCCCATATTTCCCCCTTGCCCCCCCCGATGTAAGGCTCGAGCTGTTGCAAGGCATGGAAGAACCACAACTGCGTATCCGCGGCGAAGTGCGTTCCGAAAATCCCGTCATGGAGCCGGTTTTCGACATGGTAGTCCAGTATTTCTACGCACTGCTCCACCATCGGCCCCTGCGGCTGCGTCAGGGTAATCCCTGCCAAAGCCATGAAAGTCTCCCTGCTCCGCGCATTGTACCACGGATAGCCCGCGGTCAATGACGTATGGTTTTCCTTAATGATAAGGAACTGCCGCGCCGAATGGTACAAAGCCGGCAAGAATTCCGTCTTGACCGTCCGCCGGGCGATCTCTTCCTCGAAAATGGCCGGCAGCCGTTCTGGTTCGACCTCTGCCGTCGATCCCGAGAAGATGACGCTTTCGCCCGTCGCAATATCGAGTTCAAAGTATCCCGTCGTCAACAGGTCTTCCCGGAACGGGTATCCTCTCCGTTCTTCCTCGAGGTACTCGAAGTCGTGGTACCAGTCCGGCGCCGTCACGAATTTCGCGTTCTTGCTCATCTGCATGTTGAGCCACGGGAACCTCGGATAAAGCCGCGACTTGACCCCGCCCGGTATCGCATAAGATTTCCCGTCGGCCTCCCGGTTTTCCCGGCTCAGCCCGTGCCGAGACCGGAATGCGAGGAACGGTCTGAGCCGCAATTTCGTCGCCGACCTCGCTTCCAGCAAAGTGTATCGGATCAGCAGCTGTTCCGCGGTATGCACCCACAGCATCTCCTTCTTAAGCAGCACGCCCCCGACACGATATATAATGGTCGGCGTCGGAGTGTACGAGAAGTCCACGATATACTTATGCCCCCGCGGTTCATAAATTCCCGGGAAACGGTGTATGGCCAGGTTGAACTCCTGTTCATGCTGGATGACTGTCTCGTCCAGCGACGACAGCAGTACATAATCCTCCCCGCCCAGATCGTCCACCGGGCAGACCATCAGCCCGTGGTATTTCCTGGTGTTGCAGCAGACGATGGTGGTGTTCATATACCCCCCCGCCCGGTTGGTGCTGAGCATTTCGCGCTGGAGCGAGTATTCGAGGTTGCCTAATGCCTGTTTGTTGAATTGTAATATTGCCATAGTTGTGTTCTTGATCGTGTGGTAGGGAGTGTGTGGTTTGTTCAGCGGTGTGTCTATGCAAATCCAAGGCCGGAACGGGCTGCAAGCCTGTAGAACCGGGGTGTCTCTTTGTGCGGTTTCGCCGTCTGCGGCCGTGTGTCCGCGAACGGTTGCAGGCGACGGGAGTATATCATATTAAGTGCGATGGTTAAGAACCGAAATGCAGAGTGAATAGTTCACCGTAAATATAGTATTTTATTTTTGATTCCCAGTGCGTTTTTTACATTAATTCGCGAAAAAGGAGAACTTTTTCGCGAAAGTTCTCCTTTTTTGAATGGCGGCGGGGTGCGATTTGAAATTACCGGCAGGGTTTGATGTCCTTTATCCTCAACTGGGGTGTGACGCTGCCCTGGTAGTGGTTCTCGACTACGTTGTAGCATACGTCGATGGCGCTGCCGCGCCGGATATGGTCGAAGTGGTCGGTCTGCCCGAAAGCGATGGCGGACATCGGTGTAAAAGGCCGCTGGCCCTGTATCAGCTCCATTTTCAGGTGTTCGCTGCGTGCGCCTACCAGCCGCGCCGTGCCGTTGTCGCTGACGTTTTGCGTCACGAACACCGGCGAGGGGTTTCCCGGCCCGAAAGGCTGGAAGGCGTTCAATGTCCGCCGGAAGGCGGGCGTGATCTCGGAAAAGGCGAGGGGTTCGTCGATGTCGATCTGCGGTACGAGCATGTCGGGTTCGATATGTGCTTCGACGTATGCCTCGAACCGCGTTCTGAATTCATCGATCCGTTCGGGTTTCATGGTCAGTCCGGCGGCATAGGTGTGCCCGCCGAAGTTTTCGAGCAGGTCGGCGCACGATTCGACGGCCTGATAGAGGTCGAATCCCGGCACACTCCTCGCCGATCCGGTCACCAAGCCGTGGCTCATGGTCAGCACGACGGTCGGCCGGTAGTAGGTCTCGATCAATCTGGAGGCGACGATCCCCACCACGCCTTTCATCCAGTTGGGGTTGTAGATCACGGTGCATTTCTTGCGCAGCATTTCCGGCGACTGTTCGATAAACTGGTGTGCTTCGATGGTGATGTTCCGGTCGATGCTTTTCCGATCTTTGTTGAAGGTGTCGATCTGCTGCACGAAGTACATCGCGCGCTGTTCGTTCTGTGCGGTCAGCAGCCGCACGGCGGTTCGTCCGCCTGACTGTGCCCGCGGGTCGTCTTCGTCGATGGGGATTTCCATCCGCCCTGCGGCATTGATGCGCGGCCCGATCTTGAAGACGATGTCGTCGATGGCGATGGCGTGCCGTTCGAGGCCGCAGAGTTTGATGATCGCGGCCAGCCCTTTGTTGGGCTTGCGGTTGAGCCGGATGAGGCCATAGTGTGCCAGTATCCGGTTCTCGCCGATAATGGGCACGATATCGGATGCGATACTGACGGCGACCAAGTCCAGTAGGGGTTCGATGGTCTCGAAGGGCAGCTCTTTGAATTGGCAGAAGGCTTGTACGAGTTTGAAGCCTACCCCGCATCCGGAGAGGTCTTTGAAGGGGTAGGTGCAGTCTTCCCGCTTGGGGTCGAGTACGGCCACGGCTTCCGGGATGGAGTCTCCGGGCAGGTGGTGGTCGCAAATGATGAAGTCAATTCCTTTGCGCTTGGCGTAGGCTACTTTGGAACAGGCTTTGATCCCGCAGTCGAGGGCGATGATGAGTTTCGCTCCGTTGTCGGCGGCGTAGTCGATCCCTTTTTCCGAAATTCCGTACCCTTCGGCGTACCGGTCGGGTATGTAGAATAGGAGGTCGTCCATCCACCGGGTGAGGAAGTTGTAGACCAAGGCCACGGCGGTGATCCCGTCGACGTCGTAGTCGCCGTAAACCATCACGCGTTCCTTCTGAGAGATGGCTTGCCCGATCCGCTGTACGGCGAGCATCATGTCTTTCATCAGGTAGGGGTCGTGCAGTTCGTCGAGTTTGGGGTCGAAGAATTGCCGGGCCTGTTCCGTTGTGTCTATGCCGCGCTGAACCAAGAGGTTCGCCAGCCTGGGGTCGATGCCGAGTGCGGTGGAGAGTGCTTCCACTTTCGACGCATCGCCCGCGGGCCGGACGACCCACTTCTTGCCTGCGTGCATGATGTTTTATTTTTTTGTTTACTTTTTTTCATTGTTTCTGTGCGGCGCACCGTTGTGGTTTCGTATGGGTGGCTGCTTTGCCGGGTCGGGTTTTATTCCTTTCGGGCCGCCGGGTGTGCGAGCCGGGGAATTTGCCCGAGGAAATTCCTCTCCCATTTCGGGTGGAGCTTGCGAGGCTTTTTGACCGAGCAAACTTTTGGCTGGAGTGCCCCGCAGCACCTGATCCGGGCTGCCTCTACCCCGAAGTCTTCGCTGGCTCCGGCTATTCTCTGTAAAAGGAACTGTGTTTTGTTCCGTACGACGGGTTTCACAGTCTCCGCCTCTAAGAGGCGGTCGGCCCGGTGCCGCTCGGCACGCGAACCGCAGCCGTTGGCTGTTTTATTGGCCGCCTATACCCCAGCCCCCGCAGGCTCCGGCCGTTTTCCTGTTGGAAGCCAAGTAAACCGCGACCCGTTGGGTCGCGCGAGTCGCCGCCACCCCGCGCGGCGCGAGCCACTTCGACGGTGCTCGTTGCTCTTTCCGCTGGCGGCGACC
>NZ_CANQYJ010000135.1 GCF_947628055.1 uncultured Rikenella sp. | reverse complement strand
CAGCAGTTTGGTCGGATCGTGAGGCAGTTCGGTCACGACCAGGTAAGGCCCCCCCAGCATATAAGCCGCCGCCGCCATATCTCCCGTCTCGATCGCCGCGCGGATGGAGGTCGAACTGATATTCTCATACCGGCCGAGACGGGCCGTTCGTATGCCGCCGCGTTCGAGCAGTTCGGCCGAACCCGAGCGGTTGTGGCCGAAATGGTGCCCCTCGCCCGAAAGCACGGTCTCGGCCTTGAGCAGCCCTTTGAGGTAGTCCCGGGTGAAAGTTTCGCTGTCGATCCGGCTGAATTCCGGTGTAAAGTGCGCCACCACCACGTGATCGACATCCGTCTCCGCCAGCAATTCGAGTTTTTCCGGAAGGGTGCTGAGCAGTCGATTCTCGCCCTTGAGCACAGTCCGCGGGTGGGGATCGAAAGTCACGACCACGGATTCTCCGTCCGGCCCCAGGTCGTTATGCGCAACCGTGTTGAGCTGTTCGATCAGCAGCCGGTGCCCCCGGTGCACGCCGTCGAACGATCCCACGGCGACGGCGGTCTGCCGGAAACGGGGCAAATGGTCGAATCCGTAATGTATTTGCATGCAGAAAAGGAAGGGGGTTATTCGTCGGCGGCTGTCGGAACGAGGTTGTTGTCCTTGGAAAAGTAAGCCACCTTCTCGAGCAGGGTAATGATGTCGTAATCCTCGACATAGATGTCGTCGGGAAAGTTGAGCGGCGTGGAGGTGAAATTCAGCACCCCCCGCACCCCTGCCCGGGTGATCGGTTCGACCATTTCCGCCGCCACCGACGACGGCGAGGTCAGGATAATCGCGCGTATGTCATGCTGCAAAGCGGTCTCCACGAACGTATCCATATGGTAGCACGGTACGCCGGCTACGGTCTTCCCCACTTTGTGCGGGTCGACGTCGAAAGCGGCGGTGATCCGGAGTTTGGAGCGTTTCCCGTTGAAATAGTGCGTCACGGCCTGCGCCAGATTTCCCATCCCGATGATCCCGACGTTCAGTCCGTCCGGACTGTCGATTATGGTTCCGATAAAGTCGATCAGCACTTCCACGTCGTACCCTTTCTTGGTGTCGCTGCTGAAACCGATCAGCATCAGGTCGCGCCGCACCTGTACCGCGGTAATCCCGTGCATCGAGGCCAGTTCGTGCGAGTAGATGTGGGTGCGTCCCTGTTTCAGGCATTCGAGCAGCATGCGCCGGTATTCGCTCAGGCGTTCGATGGTCCGTTCGGGAAGCCTTTTTGCGTTTGTGTGTGCGGCGTCGGTGCTCATGGAAGTCTGTATCTGTTATAGTAGGGCTGTGATAAAATTAACGGTAGGCAAATATAATACTTTTTTCAAGACCGTGTTTCGCTTTTACATGGCGTGCTTGAGGCCGATGCGGAGCAGCCACCGGTTGACGGGATAGGAAACCGCCAGTCCGGTGAACATGGCCAGCTGCATCATGAACCAGAATGTCCAGGTGTCCCGCCCCAGGCCGTCGGGAAAGAAAACGAACAGGGTCAGTGCCATCCAGCCGTACATTCCGGCTTGCCAGGCGGTCAGCGATAGGAAGTCGGCTTTCAAGGCGCGTTTGACGGTCGGACCGACGGGGCTGCGGTGCATCTGCTGCATGGCGGCGTACTGGAATCCTATGCCGAGGATCAGTGCCAGGATATATTCCAATGTCCACAGGCCGGCTATGGTACTCCCGGCGATGGTTATGGGGGCAAACAGGAAGAGTAGTTCGCAAAGCAGGTCGGCCAGCACGCATCCTGCGCCGCAGTGGAGGGTCGAGTGCAGAACGCTGATCCATTCCGGTCGTGCCGTGTTTATGTTGTCGGTGCTCCCGGGCGTTCTTTTCATGTCGCTCATGCCGGGCATTTCTTCTGAAGGCGGAGGCACGGCTCTTTGCGGGCGCATATCCATGTTCATCAATTCGTCGGTCGGCGATGGACGGTGCTGACGGCCGAAACGGAAATAGATGAGAACGCCGGCCCAGCTGCCCCACAGGGCGGTGAGGGGCCAGACGGTTTCCATAACGGGCATGCGCTGGCGATGGCCGTTGCGAATGTCGGCAAGGACGATTAAGACGCCGAGGATGCCGAGAATGATGGAAATGGCGGCTATGACGGTGAGTAGTTCTTTCATGCCTGCTCTGTTTTTACAGGCATCGAAACGCAAAAAACGTACCAAGGGTTTTGCCGTTTGGGCCGTCGGGTGCAGTTCTGTTTTACGTGTAAGCGGCACCGGGCCTCTGCTGGCTCCGGCCAAGAAAGGGTAGTTACAGCTCGGCACTCGAACCGGGAGTTTGTTCGGCCTTAGGGGGTGGGCACGAGGCCGAACTAAGGATATGACAGAGCGGTCTATTGCTCCGGCCCAAAGAAAACGCAATGCCAAAGGACTGCGGAGCCTAAGGAGTCGGGTAATAATTACAGGTAATTACAGCCCGGAAAGCCCCTATGGGGCCTTTCTTTTCAAAGAAAGAACAGTCCCACACGGCACAAGTACGAATAAACGACCGGATTACAGTTCCGAAAGTTCGAGCCAGCGCATGGATTTGGCATCGATTTCCTCGATCAACGTCGCGATGCGTTCCGACTTGGCGATCAGTTCCTCCGTGGACAGCCTGCCACTGCTCATTTCCAGCTCCAAAGCCGCTTTCTCAGCCTCCAGTTCCGGAATCTCGGCCTCGAGCAGCTCGAATTCCCGTTTTTCCTTGAATGACAGTTTGCCCTTAACCCGTTCCCTCGGTTTTTCCGCCACAAGAGAGGCCGCTTTCGGAGCCGGTACAGCCTGTGCCGCCGCCAGCGCCTCCTGCTCTTTGCGCCATTCGCGGTAGTCCGTATAATTTCCCGGGAAATCCTTGACCTTTCCGCCCCCCTCGAACACCAGCAAATGATCCGCCACCTTATCCATAAAATAACGGTCGTGCGACACGACGATCAGACAGCCCGAAAAAGCCGTTAAATATTCCTCCAACACATTGAGCGTCTGAATGTCCAAATCATTGGTCGGCTCGTCCAGCACTAAGAAATTCGGATTCGCCATCAGAATCGTGCAGAGGTAGAGCCGCCGCCGCTCCCCTCCGCTCAACTTCGACACATAATCGTATTGCGACTGCGGCGAGAAGAGAAACCGCGTCAATAACTGCGATGCGCTAATCTGCTTGCCGTCGCTCAGGGTGATATGTTCAGAAATAGCCGTGATGATGTCGATCACCCGCGCCCCCGGGTCGAATTCCAGCCCCTGCTGGCTGTAATAGCCGAATCGCACCGTCTCGCCGATGTCGACCGTCCCGCTGTCGGGCGGTTCCAGCCCCAGGAGCATCTTGATAAAAGTGGATTTTCCCGTCCCGTTGTTCCCCACGATCCCCATCTTCTCGTACCGGGAGAACAGATAGCTGAAATCGCTCAGAATCACGCGCTCCCCGAACCGTTTGCCGAGGTGTTCCACCTCGAAGATTTTCTTGCCGATGTACGTCTGCTGCACGTCCAACTGCACCGTTCCCTCGCTACGCCGCGCATGGGCCTTCTCTTTGATGTCCCGGAACGCGTCGATCCGGTATTTCGCTTTCCCCGACCGAGCCGACGGGGTGCGCCTGATCCACTCCAGCTCTCTGCGATACAGGTTTTTCATCCGCGCCACCGTGGCGTCCGCCGCGTCGATCCGCTCCTGCCGTTTTTCGAGGTAATAGCTGTAATTGCCTTTGTAACTGTAAATCCGCTTGTCGTCGATCTCGATGATCTCGTTGCAGACGCGGTCGAGGAAGTAGCGGTCGTGGGTCACCATCAGCAGGCTCATCCGCTGCCCCGCAAGATATTCTTCGAGCCACTCGGTCATCTCCATGTCGAGGTGGTTCGTGGGTTCGTCGAGAATAAGCAAATCCGGTTCCACGATCAATGCCGCTGCCAGCGCCACTCGCTTGAGCTGTCCGCCCGACAGGGTCTCGACTTTTTGTCCGAGGTCGGCGATGTTCAGCCGGGTGAGGATTTGTTTGGCGCGCTGTTCAAAGTCCCAGGCGCCGAGTGCTTCCATCCGGGCGAATAACTTGTCCATGGCCGAGGTGTCGTTCCGTGCCAAAGCCTGTTCGTATCGCGCGATGGCCTGCACCACTTCGTTTTGTCCGTGGAAACAGGCTTCCAGCACGGTCAGTCCGGCCGGGAACTGCGGGTCTTGTTCCAAGTAACCTACGGTCAGATCGCGGCGGAAAACCACTTGGCCACTGTCGTAATCCATCCGTCCGGCGATGATGTTGAGCAGGGTGGTCTTTCCGGTGCCGTTGGCGGCGATCAGTCCGATGCGCTGACCTTCATTGATTCCGAAAGAGATATTCTCGAACAGTACACGCTCGCCGAATGATTTGGTGAGCGACTCGATTTGCATATGTACAACCATAAAGAGTCAGAGTTGCGGGATTTCGTGGATAAAGCGGTAGCTGCGCGCTTCGTGGTCGATCTCGCAGCAGTAGTGTTGCAAACCGTTGGTCACCACCAGATAAGGAACGCCGAGCTGTATATTGTAGTGTGCCACTTGGTTGAAAACTTCTTGTGTGATGGCCACGCCGGCGGCTTTGCATTCGACGATCAGCTGCGGCTCGGCCTGTCGGGAGTAGACGACGATGTCGGCCCGCAGGGAAAAGCCGTCGATGCGGAGTTGTTGTTCCTGCACGATCCGGAAAGGGTCGATGCCGTATGTGCCGGTGAGAAAGCGGATAAAGTGCTGCCGCACCCATTCCTCGGGGGTGAGCACGAGCCATTTGCGGCGCAAGGTGTCCCAGACTTCCGGCCGCGGGCCGCTGTTGCGCAGCCGCAGATCGGCGGCGGGCAGGTTCAGTGGCGGATATTTGTTCGGTCGGTTCATAAGGAAATGACAAAGTAACAAAATTTCCGGCGCTTTGGGGTTTGTCCCGCTTGTGGCTTTTGTTGTCGGAGGGCTTTCCCTTTTCGCTTGGTTGCTTAGGCCGCCTGTAAACGCAGGAACTTAAGTCTTAAACGTAAATTTTATTGTACGTGTTCGGGAGTGAACAGTTCTCTTTAACTTCGCTCCGCTCGTTTTCCTCGCGTTATCTCGGCATAGTCCGCAAGCGGCCTCTGCCGAGGTAGCGCGAGGAAGCCGGAGGCAAAACAAGCGCAACGCAGTTAGCGAGAACCAAAAAACCGACGCAGCAGGCGAGAGCCATCGAGCTTGCTCGAATGGCCGAGGCGCCAGGAGGAAGGCGCAGCCAAACTTTCTGAGATGCTTCGCATCTCTTGAGCCTGTCGGGTACCCTTGTCTTTGATCTTTTGGGGGTGTGAGCAATAGCGGGCACTTAGGTAAACAACGCTTTATGCCCGCTATTGCCACGCCCCAAAGAAAACGCAATGCAAGAGGACTGCGGAGCCTAAGGAGTAGCGCA
>NZ_CANQYJ010000134.1 GCF_947628055.1 uncultured Rikenella sp. | reverse complement strand
GACTGCGGAGCCTAAGGAGTAGCGCAGCTATCTCAAAAGTTCTTTGCGTCGCTTTCTTTCAAGAAAGCGACAGTCCCGTACGGCACGGTGCTAAATAAACGTACGATGTTTAAGAGAGGAATCCGAGCAGGATCCCCGCCGCCACTGCCGAACCGATCACTCCTGCCACATTCGGCCCCATGGCGTGCATCAGCAGGTAGTTCGTCTTGTCGTATTTCATCCCCACCTCCTGAGACACCCGCGCCGAGTCCGGTACCGCAGAAACCCCCGCATTACCGATCAGCGGGTTGATCTTATTGCCTTCCTTGAGGAACAGGTTGAAGAATTTCACGAACAATACTCCGCCGAACGTGGCCACCACGAACGATGCCGCTCCGAGACCGAAAATCCCCAGCGATTTCGCTGTCAGGAACGTCGTCGCCTGGGTCGATGCCCCCACTGTCAGACCGATCAATATCGTCACGATGTCGATGAGAGGCCCGCTCGCCGTGTTGGCCAGACGTTTGGTGACGCCGCTCTCTTTCAACAAATTGCCGAAGAACAGCATCCCGAGCAACGGCAAACCTGACGGCACAAGGAAACAGGTCAGGAGCATCCCGATAATCGGAAACAGTATTTTCTCCCGCTGCGATACCTGACGCGGCGGTTTCATCCGGATCAGCCGCTCTTTCGAGGTCGTAAGCAGTTTCATGATGGGCGGTTGAATCACCGGCACCAATGCCATATACGAGTAGGCCGCGATAGCGATAGCTCCCATCAAGTCCGGGGCGAGTTTTGAACTGAGGAAAATGGCGGTAGGCCCGTCGGCGCCGCCGATAATGCCGATTGCCCCTGCTTCTGCAGCGGTAAAGCCAAGCGCCAATGCCGCGATGTAAGCTCCGAAGATCCCTAACTGTGCGGCTGCTCCGATCAGCATCAGTTTCGGATTGGAAATTAATGCCGAGAAGTCGGTCATGGCGCCGATCCCCAGAAAGATCAATGGCGGATAAACTCCTTTCAAAACTCCGAAGTAGAGGTAGTTCAGGACGGATCCGTCTTCGTAGACGCCGATCTGTAGCCCGGGTACGAATGGGATGTTCCCTACCAGAATCCCGAAGCCGATCGGAAGCAGCAGCATCGGCTCGAATTTCTTGGCTATGGCCAGGTAGATGAAAAACAGGCCGAAGAGGATCATGATGATATGTCCCCATGTGACGTTCGCAAAACCGGTATAGGTCAGGAATTGCTGAAGGTTCTCGCCGATAAATTGAAAAAAGCCGTGATTCTCCATAGTGTACTACCCGATTGTGATTAATACGTCGCCTTCGAGCACGGCGTCGCCTTTGCGGGCTTTGATCTCTTTGACGGTGCCGTCGCGGTCGGAGTCGATGTTGTTTTCCATCTTCATGGCTTCGAGGATCATCAGTTGCTGCCCGCTTTTGACGCTGTCGCCTACGTGTACCAAGACGTCGAGCACGACGCCGGGCAAGGGCGATTTGATATTCCCTGCAGTAGCAGAGGCCGTCGATGCGGGGCTGGCGGTTCGCGCCGTGGCGGGATGATGGCTCTCGCTTGTGGCTGCGACGGTCGGCTGCTGCACGATCTTGGGCGTCTTGGTTGCTCTCGGGGCGCTCATGCCTTCTACTTCCACTTCGTACCGGGTACCGTTGACGTTCACTGTGGCGGTGCTGTCCTCTACGTTCGATATGGTTACGGCGTATTCGTTGCCGTTAATCTTAATCTTATACTCTTTCATAAAACTCTTTTTTATCGGTTCATTTATTCTCTGCCTTAGTTGGGGAGGCAACCGTACCTTTTCTGAAGAAAAGGTACCCAAAAGACTTTCCGATAGCTGCGCTACTCCTTACGCTCCGCAGTCCTCTTGCATTGCGTTTGCTTTGGGCCGGAGCAACAGACCGCTCTTAATATTGCGATCCTTCGGATCGCCGACCTCCGCGCCCAGGCGCTTTGCGCCTCGGGGGTGGGCGCGAGGTCGAACTAAGGTGCAATAGAGCGGTCTGTTGCTCCCGGCCCAAAAGGATCAAAGACAAGGGTATCCGGCAGGCTCAAGAGATGCGCAAGCATCTCAGAAAGTTTTTCTGGTTCTCTTTGTGAACAAAGAGAACAGTTCCCTCAAACATAGGGCACAGAATGAATGAACGGTTAAAAGGACTGTTATTTACGGATGGGTTGGTTATTGAGGCCATAGATTTTGGAGCTCCACGGAGAATAAGCCCGCGCCACCCGGTTAATCGTCAGGATATGCGACTCGATATCGTGCATATCCTCCTCATACCTGCGTAAAGCGATAGCGATAGCCGCGATCTCCTCGCCCACCAGCTCCCGCTCCGGTTTGACGGCACTCTTCGCCGCATTCGGCACAGTCGCCGCCGCAGTTTCCTCCTTTTTTGTCGTCGCGCGGATCATCAGCCGGCCGATATTTTTGAAAAAGAAGAACAGCAGGATCAGCGCCGAGAACACCACCGACATGGCCGTAATCGCCATCACCACCCCCGAAGGGTCGCGCAGGCGGAACTTTTCCGCCGCCGGCATTTTCTCCTCAGTCTCATTCGCCTGCATCGGCGTGATCCCCGCCAGCGGCCCGAACGCCTCAGCCCCCGTTCCCGTATCCTCCGCCCAGCCGATCGATACGTCCGGCAGTTGGGCTGTCACATCATAGACGACCGAATCCACCACGTTCCGTCCTTGGTCCATAAAAGCCAGGTAGCCCGTCTCGTCGAGTACGAAATTGGTGTGGAACGTCCCCCGGTTCGATGAACTGTCCGCAAAGAAAATCACATAGCCCTGCGGCGGAATCAACGTCCGTGAGTCGTTCTTCGGAATGCGGTAAGTCCGCGTCAGGTCTCCCCGCCGCACGGTCAGGTACGCTCCCCCGATATTCACATTGGAGTAGCCCGTGTTGTGCAGCTCGATCCACCCTTCGTGATTCCCGTGGTCATCGACGTAGCTCGAACGGTTGTCCACCAGCACCTCGTTGATCCGTATGTCTTTCAGCCCCTGTGCATACCCCCCCGCACACAGAGCGGCAAGGACGAGCATAAGTAAAAGTCTCTTCATCATAATGTATGCACGAAAGGTTACAACGGAATGTTGGAGTGTTTCTTCGGCGGATTGACCACTTTCTTGGTCACCAACGACTGCAAGGCGCGGATGATCCGGAACCGGGTGTTGCGCGGTTCGATCACGTCGTCGATGTAGCCGTATTTCGCTGCCACGTACGGATTGGCGAACTTCTGCCGGTATTCCTCTTCTTTTTCCGCCAGGAATTCCGCCCGTTTGGCATCGTCCTCGATCGCTTTGGCTTCCTTGGCCATCAGGACTTCGACGGCTCCCTGCGCCCCCATCACGGCGATCTCTGCCGTCGGCCAGGCGTAGTTCAAGTCCCCCCGCAGGTGCTTCGACGACATCACGCAGTATGCCCCGCCATAAGCCTTCCGCAGAATAACGGTGACTTTAGGCACGGTAGCTTCCCCGTACGCAAAGAGCAGTTTTGCCCCGTGGGTAATGATCCCGCCGTATTCTTGTGCTGTCCCCGGCAGGAAGCCCGGCACGTCGACCAAGGTGACGATCGGTATGTTAAACGCATCGCAGAATCGCACAAACCGCGCCGCCTTCCGAGAAGCATTGATGTCCAACACCCCGGCATAATATTTTGGCTGGTTGGCGATAATCCCGACGCTCTGTCCGTTGAACCGGGCGAATCCCGTCACGATATTCGGCGCAAAGGTGCGCTGCGATTCCAAAAACTCGCCGTTGTCGACGATCGCATGGATCACATCCAATACATCGTACGGTTTGTTCGGGTTGTCCGGTATCAGCTCGTTCAGTGCGTCTTCGAGCCGGTCGATGTCGTCGGTGCATGCCACGAGCGGCGCGTCTTCGAGGTTGTTCTGAGGCAGGTAGCTGAGGAGTTTCCGAATGATGGCCATCCCTTCCTGCTCGTTCTCGCAAACGAAGTGGGCCACGCCTGACTTCGTGGAGTGCATCGAGGCTCCGCCCAGCTGTTCTTGTGTCACTTCTTCGCCGGTCACGGTCTTGACGACTTTCGGCCCGGTGACGAACATGTAGCTGGTCCCTTTGTTCATGAGGATGAAGTCGGTCAAGGCGGGCGAATAGACTGCTCCGCCTGCGCACGGTCCCATGATGGCCGAAATCTGCGGGATTACGCCTGATGCCATAATGTTCCGCTGAAAAATTTCGGTGTACCCGGAAAGTGCATTGACGGCTTCCTGAATCCGCGCGCCGCCGGAGTCGTTGATCCCGATGACCGGGGCTCCGTTTTTCATGGCCATGTCCATCACTTTGCAGATCTTGGCGGCAAAGGTCTCGGACAGGGAACCGCCGAATACGGTGAAGTCCTGACTGAATACGTAAACGAGCCGACCGTCGATCGTGCCGTATCCGGTCACGACGCCGTCGCCGTAGTACGATTCTTTCTCGATCCCGAAGTTGGTGCATCGGTGGGTGACGAACATGTCGAATTCTTCGAAGCTCCCTTCGTCGAGCAGCAGGTCGATCCGCTCCCGGGCGGTGAGTTTCCCTTTGGCGTGCTGTGAGTCGATGCGTCTCTGTCCGCCGCCGAGCTTGGCTTGCTCGCGCAGGGTAACGAGCTCTTTGATTTTTCCTTGATTGACGCTCATAAAAAAGTTTGTGTGGTTCTATTCGTGTTTGTTTGTTCGGTTTTCTGCAGCCCTCGGGCCGGGCGGGCTTTTTTCTTGGGTAGTCGCCTCGGGCGGATGTTTTTTCTCTTCGTTGCCCTTATGCCGACTGGGCTTTTTTCTTTAAAAAATACCTTTTCTTCGCCGCTCATGCCGCGGGGCACTTTTTCTTAGCCGCCTTAAGCCGGCGAGGCTCTTCATTTCTTTTGACAGCAAAAGAAACGAAGCAAAGAAAACTGCCTCCAGCCGGTTTCGCCTTGTCGAAAGCCGGTCGTTCAGCCCGGCTTTCTCAAGTCAAAACGCGACATTCCCGGGTCTGCTGTGTCTACCCGCTTCCGGGTGTGTTTTCGCGTGCGGAGAATATCGTTTCCCGCGTCAGTAGCCAGACCGTTATGCCTAACGGTGCCCAAGAGGGCTTTTCGGCTATGATCTCCCTATGTTAGGCCGGAGCCACCCCGGGTGGAGGGTGCCGCTCGGCACTCGAGCCGAGCAGGAACTACCCCAACTCCGTAAGCTGTGACCCGAAACTGTATTTGTCCCGCGCGCTGGCGAAAATCCGGTTCGCAGAACCGGGCGGGCCGGACGCCTCCCCCACGGGAGGCCCGCAATAAGGCCGCAAGCGTCCTTGATTGCAGCATCCCGGGCGTCCGACCTGAACTCTATCCGCATGCCAGACAAGGACTGTAACTACCCTTTCTTGGCCGGCGCCAGCGGGGCTTTGGGGTAGAGGCGGCCAATAAAACAGCCAACGGCTGCGGCTCGTGTGCCGAGCGGCC
>NZ_CANQYJ010000133.1 GCF_947628055.1 uncultured Rikenella sp. | reverse complement strand
GGACACCCCCGGCATGTTGCCGCCGCGCATGGACGGGGAGCTGCCCGCCAACGAGCAGAGCACCAGGAAGTACGACCGTGAGCTAAGCTTTCTGTGTCCTGACCTGCTGGGTCTCCCCAGCGAGGTCTATCGGATCGCGGAGGAGCTGCTCCACGACCCGGCGCTGGGACATTCCGGGAAGCTCCAGGCCCGCCTGCACAGCCTGGGGATGGCACTGCGGGAGAACAGGGACTCGCCGGAGGCGCAGACCCTGTGGCGGCGTCTGTCTCTGAGCGCCCTGGAGGCGCCCGAATTCCCCGGCCAGGAGGCATATCTGTCCGGCGTGATCGACGAGATCCTCCAATCGGACCCCGCCCAGCAGCCGCAGCAGCTGGAGACCTACCGCCGGCAGTACCAGGGGCAGGCGATCCAGGGGAAGCCGGTTTCGGCCCTTCTCTGGCAGGAGTATCTGCGGCAGGAGGACGGCATCCAGCGGTGGTGCTCGTACCAGTTCCGCAACTGCAGCCGCTATGAGCTCCGCTGCCAGGTCACCCGCGCTCTGTTACGGGAGGCCCAGGACCAGCTGGATGACGCTGAAACCGGCAAACAGCTGATCCAGTACGCGTGCAGCTACCTGTGGGGCGGCAGAAAAATTCCCGACAGCTATACCACAGAGGATCTCATTTTTGTCATGAACTACCGCCTGGACGCGGGGCGCGGCAAGGACGAAAAATATATCGCCGCCGGCATCTCCGCCGTATACGGGCGCTTGTGCCAGCACAGCGAGCAGCTGGAGATCCACCGCGAGGTAGCCAGCGGGGGGATCGCGGCCTTTGAGAGCTTCTATACCCGCACCAAGGACGCCGCCGTGGACCGGGCCCCGCTGCTGGATTCCCTCTTTCAGACATTGCTGTCCCAGTGGATGCAGCGGTACGCCGGGGAGGACACCCTCAGCCCGGACGGCGTTTCCTTCCTCTTCCGCTACCTCCGCGAGACCATGGACTGCGAGTTGGCCGCCCGTCGCTCGCACTGGTAGTCTGCAAATAGAGCATGTCGCTCACGCCCATAATGCTCTGCCCGACCGGAGTAGCCACTGCCTCGTCTACCGTCACCGCATCGGCTCCCTGGTACGAGGCTGACACCTCGACATTGGGAGGCGTAATATCCGGATACTGCTCGACCGGCAGCGAACGGATGGAAAGCAAGCCGAGAATCACGACGATAATCGAGATCACCATGGCGAAAATCGGGCGGCGGATGAAAAAGTTGATCATACTGCTGTCCTCCTCTCTATATTTGACTATGCAAAGTATCCGCAGACGGCGGAGCCGGTTGCAGCAGGGGTACGATCTTCATTCCGCTGCGCACTTTCTGGAACCCCTCGGTCAGCACCTGTTCGCCCGGTTCGAGCCCCTCCAGTATACCCCACTCTCTCCCGTAAGTGTCGCCGAGGGTCACCTGACGATACGCTACCGTGCTGTCCCGGCCGACCACATAGACGCTGTTGACCCCTTGACTTTGCATCACGGCCCGCTGAGGCACCAGTACGATCCTTTTTCCGCCGCCGACATTGGCATCGACTTTCACGTACTGCCCCGGCTTGAGATAATGCTCCGGATTCGGGAACAACACGCGGATCACCACGGCCCCCGTCCGGTTGTCCACCGCGCGCTCCGTAAACTTGTACACTCCTTTGTAAGGATAGGGTGTCCCGTCCGCCAAAGTCATATCCACATCGGTGAGCAGCCCCGTATTATCGTACAGCGGCCGGTCGAGGCTGTCCCGTTCCACGATAGACAGATATTTGGCCGTGGGAATGGAGATATAGACATAGATGGAGTCGATGACGGAGATGGTGTTCAGCACCGTATTGTTCGTTCCGGGGCCCACATAGTCGCCCACCGACCCGACCGTTTCCCCGATCACCCCGTCCGAGGGAGCATAGATAGTCGTATAGGAGAGGTTGAGGTTGGCGCTGCGCAAGGCGGCTTCGGCACTGCGGAGGTTGGCCCGGGCCGAGGCCAGCGTGGCCGTAGCCTGATCCAACGCGCTTTGGCTGATGGCATTGATCCGGGCCAAAGGCACCGAACGGTTATAGTTGTTCTGCGCCTCCACCAGCTGCGACTTGGCCGAAGCCAGCGCGGCTTCGGCCCGAGTCACCTCCAACCGCATCGGTTCGGGATCGAGTTTGAACAGCAGCTGCCCTTTCTTGACCGGCATTCCCTGCTCGTAATGCGTGGAAAGCAGGTAGCCGCTGACCCGCGGCTGGATCGTCACATCGGCCTGGCTGTAAGTTTGCCCCACGAACTGCATCCGTGTGGGAAGCTCTTGTCTATACGCCTTGACAACGGCGATACGCGGTTCGGGCATCTGCTCCTTCGGAGCCTTGTGGCTGCACGCTCCCAGCCCCCCGACAGCCACCGCACCGCACACTACGATACGGAAAATTTTCATAGATAGAATCGGATAGTTTGTTTTCCACCCGGAATAACAAGAAACGTACCAATCCGATCCCGATCGGAACATCAGTCGATGGCCGCGATTTCACGCCCGAAAGGCGAGAAAGCCACCGTCATCAGCTTGAAATGTTGCAGCCCGAACGGTATTCCGACAATCGTGATACAGAACAGCAGCCCCAACCCGAAATGGGTCAGCGCAATCCAGAAACCCCCGATAAAGAACCAGATGACATTCATCAGAAAAGCGAAACAGCCCCGGTTTTCCTCCACGATCACCGAGCGGTGGCCGAAAGGCAGCAGCGCCAGGGTGCCCAGTTTGAAAACCTGGATGCCGAAAGGGATACCGATAATCGTGAGACACATGGCGATTCCCGCCGCGAAATATTCGAGAGCGATGGCGAAACCCCCGAAGACAATCCATATAATATTGCCTAAAACATTCATAAACAACCTCTACCTTAAACTTTCTTCTAAGTTAACAATCTTCATGCAAAACCGGCCCGGTTTTTGAAAAAAAACGGATCGCGATTATATACTTAATGTACTTTTCTCCTCTTTTCGGTTCGGCTCGCTTTTAGCGGCCGGGGGCGGCGCAAGCCGAAAAATGGGGACAAGAAATGCCTAATACGATAAAGCATATAATCATGAAACGGATTATATTAAAGGTTCCTCTCTTTTTTAAATTCCAGTTTATGAATCTTCTCGACAGCCAGCGGGCTTTTTTCGCCTCCGGACGCACCCGCGCATACGATTTCCGACGCGACGCATTGCAAAAGTTGAAATCTTCGGTTCGATCCCATCTGCGAGCCTTATACGATGCCCTTTGGCAAGACCTGCACAAATCGGAGGCCGAAGCCTATCTGACGGAAGCGGCCCTCGTACTGCGCGAGATCGACGACCAGCTGAGCCGCCTGCGCTCCCGGATGCGGCCCCGGCGGGTCGGCACCCCCGTATTCCTATGGCCTTCGCGCAGCCGGATTCTCTGCGAACCGTTCGGAAACATCCTGATCCTGGCACCCTGGAACTATCCGTTCCAATTAGCTTTCGCCCCTTTGGCCGGAGCGATCGCCGCCGGCAACTGCGTCGTGCTGAAACCGTCGCCTTATACCCCTCACGTATCCGCCGTGATGCGGCAGATTGTCGAATCGGCCTTCCCGGCCGATTACATCGCCGTGGTCGAAGGGCATCGGGACGTGAACGAGGCTCTGCTTGCCGAGCGGTGGGACTATATCTTCTTCACGGGCAGCCCGGAGCTGGGCCGGACGGTGATGCGGGCCGCAGCGGAACACCTGACGCCCGTCACGCTGGAGCTGGGCGGCAAAAGCCCTTGTATCGCGGACAATTCTGCGAACGTGGATATTGCGGCCCGGCGCATCGTATGGGGCAAATTCCTGAACGCCGGCCAAACCTGCATCGCACCGGATTATCTGTTGGTTCATGAAAACATCAAATCCCCGCTGATCGAGCGGATCGAGTACTGGATCGAGGAGTTTTACGGCGCAGAACCGGGGAAAAGCCCCCATTACGGTCGGATGGTCAACCGGAAAGCGTTCGACCGGGTATGCTCCTATCTGAGCGACGGGACGATCCTGACGGGCGGCGACACAGACCCGGCACAGCGTTACATCGCGCCGACGCTGCTCGACCTGGGCGCTCCCACGGACAGCGTACCGGTCATGCAGAGCGAGATTTTCGGGCCGGTATTGCCGCTCATGAGTTATACCCGCCTCGATGAAGCCGTAGAATTTATCAACCGGCACGAAAAACCGCTGGCACTCTACTATTTCGGCTCGCCGGAAACGGGACGCAACGTGCTGCAACGAACCTCGTCGGGCGGCGCCTGCATCAACGACACCGTCCTGCACGTGTCCAACGACCGGCTCCCGTTCGGCGGAGTGGGGAACAGCGGCATGGGCAGATACCACGGAAAAGAATCGTTCCTCACCTTCAGCAACCGGCGATCCGTGCTTTGCTCGGCCAAAAATTGGGATCTGCCGCTCAAATATCCGCCGTACAAGCATTTCGGTTGGATCACAAAACTGCTGGGGGGTTCATGTCAGTTTAAATCCAAATTTTAGTCCTATCTTTGTCCGAAATTCATAACTTATCAAAACATTTCAGTCATGAAATTACGTCTTCTTACCGCATGCCTGCTCATCTTGAGCACAGTCGGACTTTACAGTTGCGATGACGAGAAAAGCATCTCGTTCGACAAACTGCCCCAAACGGCCCAGCAGTTCATCCATCAGTATTTCCCCTCGCAGAACACTGTCAGCATCATCCAGGAAAAGGACAACGGCCGCAACGACTATGAAGTCACGTTAGACAACGGCACCACGATCGATTTCAACGAATCCGGTTCGTGGACGCATCTCGAAAGCCAATTCCACCCGCTGCCGGTCGGATTCCTGCCCCAGGCCTTGCAAACCGACCTCGGCCAGCGGTATCCGGACGCTACGGTACATGGAATCGACATAGAACTGGGCGGCTACGAAATCGAAATCAACAACGGCAAAACGCTCTACTACACCTCCGACGGCACTTTCATTCGGGAAGCATTTTCCCGCTTCGACTAAAAACCGATCCGCCGGAATCAACAAGGGCCGGTATGTTTCTCGGAAACATACCGGCCCTTTTCATATCGCACAGCCGCCGATCAGTTCGCGATCGCATGATCCTGCGGAAATTTCTCGCCGCTCCACGCTTTTTTAGACGTCCACGCCTCGGCCGGAGCCGTCCAGAACGGATCGTCCTCCGGCAGCCCTAACGCTAAAAAGCCCGTCGTGCAAAGATAGAGGCTTCCCGTACAGGTGTACGCCTCGCCGATCTCCGGCTGCGCGCCGCAGAAGCCGATCCGGAGCCACCCGTTCTCGTCGAACGTCCCCGGCTGCTCGAAAAAGCGCCGGATCACCGCCGTCATCGCCGACCGCACCTGCCCTTTCGAGACGCTCTCCGGCAGGCGGTTCAGCAGCGCCATCTGCGAAAGCACCTGCAATGCCGCCGTGCGGTATTGCAGCGACCGGCCGATCGGCGGAATCGTCCCTTCGGGCGAGATCATCCGCTCCGTCACCTCCGCATAGCGCACGGCACGATCCAACACCCGCTGCCGCATACCCGGGAAACCGTCGCCCATCACACTCAACACGTCGATCAACATCGGCTGGATCACGAAACTGTTGTAGTAATCCCAGTGGAACGGTTCCCCGTCGCCGTACACCCCGTCGCCCTTGTACCACTTGTCCATCTGACGCACCGGGTAGTCCACCCGCACCTGGTCGTATTC
>NZ_CANQYJ010000132.1 GCF_947628055.1 uncultured Rikenella sp. | reverse complement strand
TAATTTACTAAAAATCTGCATATTGCGCAACTTTTTCATTTATATATCCTTAAAATTCTAATTCAACCAACGAGTAGTACAAAATAAAAAGTCCTGACAGGCCTCGAACAGAACAATGAGCTGTAATTACCTTAAATAAAACGGTGCGAGCCCCAACAAAAGCCCAACAGGACACACGCGACGGGAGCTTGTGCTGTCTTCAGGGATGCGTGCGAGGTCGAACGGGCAGTGCTTAAATCGAACGGGGGATGTGTTACGGTCGGAGATTGTTCGTTCACAGGAGCAAACGCTAACCTGAAGTCCCCTTTTGTTCTGGCGTCTTCCGCCCTTAAGCGGAGCTGTATGGTCTCTATCCGCTTCAAATGAGTCTCGCTTTCAGAAAGAGTTTCAAGGACTGTTTTTTAGGAAATGACATCCGGCTGCATGGATAGGTAAAGTGGCCGTAGGAAGTGACCATTTACAAAACGGCCCGCCGAAAGCATACCTAAATCTGCGGAATCTGCATAAAGAAAAAGAGGGTCGGAAACCCGACCCTCTTTCATCGATAACCCTTTATTTCCCGGGTTTGTGTATGGAGCGGAAGACGAGATTCGAACTCGCGACCCTCAGCTTGGGAAGCTGATGCTCTACCGACTGAGCTACTTCCGCATGAATCAGTGATGCAAAGATAACCGTTTTTCCGAAACAGGCAAAATATCTTTTCCCGACAAGGTATCTTTGTTTGCGTTTTATATAATGGATCATCGTTCTGACGATTATCCATTGCTTCTGCCTTTTATAGAAAGATGGATTACGTTGGATTCGTGCCGTTATCCATCGTCTCCCGGCGGACCTTATTCCCTCAATAAGGCGGAGAAGATTACGTCGCATCCGCGCTGTTATCCATCGGCTTCCCGGCGGGACCTTATTCCCTCAATAAGGCGGAGAGGATTACGTCGCATCCGCGCCGTTATCCATTGCCTCCGACTGTCTGTTTCTGAAAGGCGGAGAGGATTACGTCGCATTCGCGCCGTTATCCATTGCCTCCCGGCAGGACCCCTACAAAAATTATCCTTTGCGAACCTTTGAACTGCGTTCAATCTCGGTTTTTATGCCGATACCGATTAGCAAGTAAACTTGCATCGGTTCGGCCCAAAAACCGAAACCTAACGGCTGAACGGTTCGCAACGGAATAAACTTTTGTGGGCGGAGATGGATTCGAACCACCGAAGTCGAAGACAGCAGATTTACAGTCTGCCCCATTTGGCCACTCTGGTATCCGCCCGGAAAAGAACTATTGCATTTCCGCATCATCCTCACCCCCACTATCCCGAAAAGAGCCGATGGAGGGATTCGAACCCCCGACCAGCTGATTACAAATCAGCTGCTCTGGCCAACTGAGCTACATCGGCATTTTTGCGAGTGCAAAGATAGAGAACAATTCCGGCACAGGCAAGAGCCAGCCCCAAAAATCCGTAAAAAAGTATACTTTTGTATCGGACTGTGGCACAGCAATTGCCCCACAGCCTTCGCAAACACCTTTCCGCTATGGCATCCTCCAATTTCGTCGATTATGTCAAAATATACGCCCGATCCGGCAACGGAGGCCCGGGCTCGAGCCATTTCCGCCGCGAGAAATTCATCGAATTCGGCGGCCCGGACGGCGGCGACGGAGGACGGGGAGGACACGTGATCCTGCGCGGGAACAGTCAGTACTGGACACTGATCCACCTCAAATACCAGCGCCACCAAATGGCCGAAAACGGCGAAGGAGGCGGAGGTGCCAAAATGCACGGACGAAACGGGAAAGATATTGTCTTAGACGTACCGTTGGGCACGGTGGCCAAGAATGCCGAGACCGGCGAAACGGTGGCCGAAGTGACCGAAGACGGACAGGAAGCGATTCTGGTGAAAGGAGGACGCGGGGGATTGGGCAACTGGCATTTCCGGACGGCGACCAACCAGGCGCCGCGCTATTCGCAGCCGGGCGAACCGATGCAGGAAGGATGGTTCGTGCTGGAACTGAAAGTGCTGGCCGATGTGGGGCTGGTGGGATTTCCGAACGCAGGCAAATCGACCCTGCTGTCGGTGGTGTCGGCGGCCAAGCCGAAGATTGCAGACTATGCCTTCACCACCTTGGAACCCAATCTGGGGATCGTAGAGGTGCGCGACGGCCATTCGTTCGTCATGGCTGACATTCCGGGAATCATCGAAGGGGCGCACGAGGGCAAAGGAATCGGGACGCGGTTCCTGCGGCATATCGAACGGAACTCGGTGCTGCTGTTCGTGATCCCGGCGGATACGAAAGACATTGTGGCCGAATACAACATCCTGCTCAACGAGTTGCGGCAGTACAATCCGGAGATGCTGGACAAAGAGCGGCTGCTGGCCGTTACGAAAAGCGACCTGTTGGACGGCGAGCTGACCGAGGGGTTGACCCGCGAGATCGAAGCCGCGAAAGAGCTGAAAGGAATACCCTACCTTTTCATTTCGTCGGTTATGAGCTACCGCATTCAGGAGCTCAAGGATCTGCTCTGGAATACGCTGACCAAAATATGACGCAATCTGTTTCACGCCGGCTTTCCCGACTCTCCGTATCCAAAACCGGTGCGGATCATCGACTTTTCCCGGACATGACGGCTGCTAAACAGCTCCCCCTTTTCTGACAGCCGCCAGCACCCGTTCCACGATCTTCTCGTCCGGATCGAACGGACGCCCTAAGGTTTCCATGCTGTCCAGCTCTAAGTAATCGATGGCATCTTCGAGGGCCGTCTGGTCGTCCGTATCCGAACCGGCCAGCCAATGCCCGGCATCGACCAGCGCCCACTGAGGCAGCAGGCCGATCACCTCGGTGCCCGTCACCGCCATCCCATGCAGGTGCGCTGTGAGCAAAACGCGCTCATAGGCTTGCCCCAAGCCCGTGGTGTGCATATCCGTGAGGTTGGTCGAAACCTGTGCAAAACCGTATTCTTCGATCCACCAGCCTATCGCTTTCACACACGGCAGCGACCATCGGCTGCCCGAGGCGGTGCGGATCTCTTTGGCTACCGCTTTCGCGGCGGCCAGATCTGCGGCCCGGTCGCCGGTCGGCGCGAGATTGAAATTCACCGCTCCGAGAAAATCCCGCGCACCGATCACCGTCGCTCCCGTCTTCGCCACAGATTCGCTCCACTGCGCCGGCCCGAAGTCCGGTTTCCACTGCGGATCGGTCATTTTGTTCCTCAACCCTTCGTATTCCCCTCTTCGGCACGCTTCCAATCCCTGTCGGTACGGTGCCGATGCCGCCGCTTCGTAACAATAAACCGGAATGTTCAGCTCGTTCCCCACTTTCTCGGCGAGCCTGCGCGCCAGTGCCGCACACTCGGCCAGTGAGATTCCTTTTACGGGCACCAACGGCAGAACGTCCGTAGCGCCGATCCGGGGATGCTCGCCGTGGTGCCGGCGCATGTCGATCTGCTCGGCGGCCGCCTTGACTGCCTGAAACGCTGCCTCGATCACGGCCTGCGGCCCTCCGGCGAAAGTCACCACGGTACGGTTCGCCGCTGCGCCGCTGTCCACGTGCAGCACATATGCCTCCGCCACGCTCGCCGCCGCGTGCACGATAGCGTTGATGATCTTTTTGTCGCGTCCTTCGCTAAAGTTGGGAACGCACTCGATGATCTGTTCCATCAATTGCTTATACGTTCGTCCGGTGGTCGGCAGGATGCCGTCCGGCAGGGTTCTTGTTTTGAAAATTTAGGACATTCGGCTTCGCGTGTGTCTCTGAAGCTGAATGAATTTCCGGCACGGATACCGTTCGGGATCTCGTTTCTGCCCCAGAAGTACGGTTGCTTCCGGGCCCAAAGATGCGGATCGGAAAAGCAATCGGATCAAATCACAGCTTGAGCAATGCTTCGAGGTTGTTGAACCGGTTATGATAGTCTTCCATGGAGCGGACGATCACTTCTTTGGCTTCCTGCGCTCCGTAGATGTGTGTGATCTCCACATTGCGTTTGGCTCCGGGCAAGTCTTTGTATGTCAGGAAATAGTGGCGCAGGCGTTCCACTACCAGCGGCGGCAGTTCCGATACGTCGTCGATATTGCCGTACACTGCGTCGTGGTTGAGTACTGCGATGATTTTGTCGTCTGCTTCGTCGTTGTCGATCATCCGGATACCTCCGACGGGTTTGGCATGTACGAGAATATCTCCGTGCGTTATGGTTTTCTCGGTCAGCACGCATACGTCCACCGGGTCGCCGTCGCCTTTGATGTCGTCGCGCTGCAAGGCTTCGTTGCTCATCTGTGCCACCTGGCTGCCGCTGTAGGTCTGCGGCAGAAAACCGTACAAGGCCGGAACGGTGTTGGAATATTTCTGCGGCCGGTCGATGAACAGGTAACCGGACTCTTTGTCGACTTCGTATTTGACTGTGTCGGTCGATACGATTTCGATAAAGCAGGTCACTTTGTCCGGTGCTTCGTCGCCGATATTCACTCCGTGCCACGGGTGCGATTTGTAACGCAATCCCATAAGCTGACCCACGATCGGGTCCATCAACTTCGACATGATCTTTATTTTTATCCGTTTTGTTAAAATAGGAGCCCGGCGGGCTTTTCGTTTGCGTTTGGTCGCTTCTGCCGCGGGTGCTTTTTCTTCGGTAATCGCCTCGATCCGGGTGCCGCTCGGCACTCGAGCCGCAGCCGTTGGCTGTTTTATTGGCCGCCTCTACCCCAAAGCCCTGCCGGCTCCGGGCTGCCCGTTTTGCGGAATGATACTTTTCTCTTTATCGCTCAGGCCGCGGGGGCCTTTTTTCTTAGCCGCCTCAAGCCGGTTTCACCTTGTCGAAAGCCAGGCAGAACGACCGGCTTTCGACAAGGCAAAACGCGACGCTTCCGGAAAAGCTTTCACCGGCGCCCGAAACAAGTACGGTTCCGAAGCACAAGTACGACCCGGAGCCAGCGGAGAGGCAAACGAGCGTAGCGAGTTGCGCCCCTCCGCCCGGGGATGGCTCCGGGGCGCCATCGGGAGATCACAGCCAGACCGTCTTTCTCTACACGCAAAAGTTTTCCCGCAGACGGGTAGACACAGCAAACCCGAAAGTGCCGTGTTTGAGGGTTCGCAAAACATTATGTTTTACGAAGTCCAAACCGATTTTCGGCGACTTCTTTGCTTCCTTTCTTGGGCACCCAAGAAAGGAAGTGCCCCCGCGGCATGAGCGGTGAAGAGAGAACAAAAATCCCGCCGGATCGAGGCAAAAAACGTACTGTTGATTATAGACTTCAGAAGTATTCTTGCCATGTTGTCAACGATCTCCCTCTGTCAGGCCGGAGCCACCCCGGGCGGAGGCCTGCAAAATGCTCACTGCGCTCGTTTGCAGTCCCCGCTGGCTCCGGCCACGGGAACCTGAATATGTTTAACCGTAAGTTTTATTGTATGTGTTCGGGAGGAAACAGTTCTCTTTAATTTCGCTCCGCTCGTTTTGCCTCCGGCTTCCTCGCGCTACTTCGGCATAGTCCGCCAGCGGCCTCTGCCCTCGGAACGCTGCTCGGTTCCTCCTCGCCGCTCACCCTATGCAGGGCAGAGACGGTTCGGTTCGAGTGCCGAGCGATACCTGGCAGCGTCGGTTGTGAACAAAGAGAACCAGAAAACCGACGCAGCAGCTGAGAGCCATCAAGCTTGCTCGAATGGCCGAGGCGCCAGGAGGAAGGCGAAGCCAAACTTTTTGAGATGCTTACGCATCTCCTGATGCCTGCCGGGCCCCCCGGTTCTCGAA
>NZ_CANQYJ010000131.1 GCF_947628055.1 uncultured Rikenella sp. | reverse complement strand
CCCCGCTGGCGCAGGAACGTACTCGTACTTCGGAGCCGTACTTGTCTCGAGCATCAGTAAAATCCGGTTCCAGAACCAGGCGGGCTGCAGCCGCGCGCTAGCGGAAATCCTGTTCAAAAGCAATTCATGCTTTTGAACGATTTCCTACTCCAGCTGTCGCGCGCGGTGTCGGTGCCGCTCGACACACGAATCGGAGAGTTTGCACCGCCTTAACCGGAGAGAACTGCCCTTACGCCGGGCGGGCGGTGCCGCTCGGCACCCGAACCGGGCTGTAACTACCCCAAACCACCCCGCTGGCGCCGGCCCGATCGCAAAGAATAAGGAGTACGCGAAAGCCCGCCCGCCATAAGGGCAACGAAGAAAAAGCCCCGCCGGCGCGAGACGAATATGAAACGAACGGTTATTTTTGAAGCACCGGGTGTTCATTCACACAGTCCGACTCGATCACCCCATCCCTCAGCCTCACGATCCGCCTGGCATACTGCGCGATATCCTCCTCGTGCGTAACCACGATCACCGTATTCCCCGAGCGGTATATCCGCTCGAAAAGATGCATAATATCGATCGAAGTTTTGGTATCCAGATTACCCGTCGGTTCGTCCGCCAGTATGATCGAAGGGTCATTGATCAAAGCCCTCGCCACCGCCACCCGCTGCCGCTGCCCGCCGCTCATCTCATTCGGTTTGTGCTCCATCCGGTCGCCCAGCCCCACACTTTGCAACGCCTCGTGCGCCCTCCGCAGCCGCTTCGACTTCGCCACCCCCGCATAAATAAGCGGTACAGCCACATTCTCCAACGCCGTATAGCGCGGCAGCAGATTGAAAGTCTGGAACACGAAACCGATCTCCTTGTTCCGCACCTCCGCCAACTCATCCTCATCCATGTTGCTCACATCCGTTCCGTTCAGCACATACCGGCCCGCAGTCGGCGAATCCAGACAACCCAGGATATTCATCAGCGTCGACTTGCCCGATCCCGACGGCCCCATGATCGCCACATAATCGTTCCGCCATATCTTCAGGTTCACCCCCGCCAGCGCATGCACCTGCTGCGTGCCGACCTCGTATGTTTTGCGTATATTCTCGATCGAAATGATCTCCCCGCTTTTTTCCATAGATTGCAAGTTAGTCAATTTCTGATTCGGAAAAACTGTTTTTGCAACTTCGGGTCGAAAAACAGCACCAGCAGACCCTGCAAATGCGCTCCGACCACATGCGTGCGGCCGTACCACTCCTCGAATTGCCGCCTCTCACAAGCCGATCGGAACGGTTCGCGCAACACCGCGACCGGTTTCGGCAACACAGCCAGCAACTCCTCCACCGAATCCACCACCGCCACATTCCCGGCCCCGTAACGCCTCCCGATCGCCTCCGGAAGTTTGCGGCGCGGCGTGCGGATCACCACCTCGCGAATAAAACGGTACATCATCGGCGAATGGACGGCATAGCCCCTCCAATGCACCGCTGTAAACGCATGCCGCAACCTGGTATATAATTGATAACCCGTCATCTTTTCAGCATAACATTGAACAGGAACCGCATGCCCCCTATTCTGCCTCGCTCATACCTCCGGTACCCCCGCAAAAGGCCGTCACCGTTTCCGGACAGACCGCCGGCAAAAGCCTATCGCACCCGGCCCGTCATGTATTCGTCCCCGCCCGCGTATCCCGAAGCCTCCGGCGCCGCCGAAGCCACCGACAACAGCTCCACCGGCACGATCGTATTCACCAGCTCCCTCTCATACGGCACCTCGACCCGAATATAGTTGTCCGTAAACCCCGCCATCCGGCCTCCCTTGACCGTCGATTCAAACAACACCGGCCGCACCTGTCCCGTAAACCGGGCGCAGAACTCCGCATGCAGCCGGGCCGACAGCTGTCCCAGCCGGGCCACCCGCTCCGCCGCCGTCTCCGGCGGCACTTGATCCGGAAACACCGCCGCAGGCGTCCCCGGCCGCACCGAATAAGGGAAAATATGCAGATACGCCGGCCGAACCGTCTCCGCCAAAAACCGGTACGCCTCTTCAAAATCCGTTTCCGTCTCGCCCGGAAAGCCCACGATTACGTCGATCCCCAGAAACGCGTCCGGCAGAGCCTCCCGCACCCGCTCGATCCGCTCCGCAAACCGCGCCGTATCGTACCGCCGCCGCATCAGCCTCAGTATCCGGTCGCTGCCCGATTGCAGCGGGACATGGAAATGCGGCATGAACTTCGCCGATCGCGCACAGAAGGCGATCACTTCGTCCGTCAGCAGGTTCGGCTCTATGGACGAGATCCGGTAGCGTCCGATCCCCTCCACGGCATCCAACGCCTCGATCAGTTGCAAAAAAGACTCTCCCGTCGTCCGCCCGAAATCCCCGATATTGACCCCCGTAATCACCACCTCTTTCACTCCCCGCTCCGCGATCTGCTCCGCCTCGCGCACTAACTCCGCCACCGCGATGTTCCGGCTCGCCCCCCTCGCGTCCGGAATCGTGCAGTACGCACACCGGTAATCGCACCCGTCCTGCACTTTGAGGAACGCCCGTGTGCGGCCACCCGCCGAAAACGCTGCGAAAAACGAATGGATCTCCTGCACCGCGCAGGTATGCACCTCCGCACTCCGCCCTCCTGCTCCGCGCCCCACCCTATCCGCGACCTGTGTATATAGCAATCCCTTTTCGTTATTCCCCGTCACGATGTCCACCCCTTCGATCGCCGCCAGCTCCTGCGGTCTGAGCTGCGCATAGCATCCCGTGACCGCCACCAGCGCTCCCGGATTTTCGCGCACCGCCTTGCGCACGATATGGCGGCATTTCTTTTCCGCATGCTCGGTGACCGAACAGGTGTTTATCACGCATATATCGGCCTGCTCCCCCTTCCCGGCCCGCACGAACCCTCCCTCCTCGAACTGCCGTGCGATGGTCGCAGTCTCGGAGAAGTTGAGTTTGCAGCCCAGGGTGTAGAATGCCACTTTTCGTGCTTGCCTTTCCATATTTTTGCCTTTCCGGTTCCGTTGTCGCAGGCGGATTCTCGTTTCCGGCCGGCGACCGGGATCAATAGCTGTAATAGTTGTCGATAAAGCTGTTGGTTTTCTTGTATTTGACCAAGTCCGAAAGCACCGAGCTCTTGGCTCGGATGGAAAAAGTCCAGCTCTGCCGGAACCCCACCGGCACCCACGAGAAAGTGGCCTGAAGACAGTGCATGTCGCGGCGGATCATCACCGTCCCCGGCGTGATTTTGTTCTGCTCGAAATCGTACCCCGCCCCAAATTCCACCGCCCACTTTTCGGTCAGGTTCACCGAGCCGTTGAAGCTGACCGTCTGCATTCGCGAGACGGTCTTCCCCGGCCGGCTGAAACTGAAGTTGTAGTTGAACGAGAAGCTCCACGGAATACTGAAATCATAGTATTGCGTGGCGAGCATCTGCGCCCTCCGCATCGCCGTGGCATACTGGTTTTCGGTCTGGTCGAAGAAGCCGCCGTTCTGGTTCGGGTCGTTCAGGGCCGCTTCCACGTCGGAGCGGGAGTTGTTGTCCGGATTGTTGCTGGCCGGGGTATTGGAGGAGCTTTTCCGGGCTTTGGAGCTGAAACCGTAGCTGAACCCGGTGGTAAACGAAGTGAGCCGGGCCAGCCCCTTGCCGTGCGAAGCCACGAACCGGTCGATCCGCCGCCCGTTCTGGTCTACCATATAAGGGTCGAACGTAGCGTTCACATTGAGGCTCAACCCTTTGAACAAAGTGGTACGCACGTTGACGCTGAACGGGCTGAGCTTGAGCGAGTCGGCCAGGAAATTGTAGCCGGAGGTGATGTTGAACGCCTCGAATATCTTGATTTTGCGGTAACCGCTGGTATCCCGCGTACTCGGCACTTTCATTTCCAGCGTGTTGTTGATCCCGAACGAAAGATTCATGCTTTCGCCGTTGCCCGGCACCCTGTACATCTCATCGGCAAAAGGCGAATAGGTCGTCGTCCCCCCATGCTTGTCGCTCTGGATCGTCCGGTAGTAGCCGTAGCTCTCCTTCCCGAAGTTCGGCGCGTAGTTGAAGCTGATGTTCGGCGTCATCACATGCCGGAGCTTGATCTTTCCCTTCCGCCCCAGTTCGTAGCTCCCGTACAGCCGCGTATTGGCCGACAGCGAAGCGCTGTAGTCGTACACCCGGTAGAACCCGCGGGTCGTGTCGGTGTTCTCGATGCGTTCGGTCTCGGGGTTCCAGTCCTTGTATATCTTGCGGAAATACCACCGTTCGCGGTAAGAGAAGCCGGGAGTGACGTTCAGGTATTTCAACACGTTGAACGATGCGCTGACCGGCAGCTGGTGCTGGAACCCGAACTTCATTTTGTCGAACATCGCCTTTTTCATGAAGTCGTTCTGCTTGAAGCCGGTGACGCTGTTGGAAAAGTTGGTCTGGAACGTGAAGGCGATCTTTTCGTACCAGCGTTCCTTGCCCACAGCCTTCTCGGCCCGGCGCCGGAAAGGATTGATCCGCGTCACGTTGAACACGAACGTCGGCAGGGTGAGCGACATGGTGCTGTCGCGCATGCTCTGGCTGTGGCTGGCGTTGATCGAAAGCGAGAACGGTTTCCCCGCCCAGTTCTTGGAGTAAGCCACCGACGAACTGGTCTGGGCCGACAGGTAGTCGTTCATGTCCGTCGCGTTGTACTTGTTGTACTTGCTGGTGGAGTAGTTGACACTGGCCGAGAAAGTGGAGTTGGGCCTGAACTTGGGATCCTGCTGGTGCGTCCATCGGATCTGCATGTTCTGCTGATTGACATAGTCGGAGCTTCCCTTTTCGCCGAAGATGTCTTTGGCGAAATTGAACTGGAGACCGCCGCTGAATTTGTAGCGTTTGCGGTAGTTGGAAGCCACCCCCGCCTCCCACGAGCCGAGGGTGTAAATTCCGGCGGTGAGCTTCAGGTCGACATAGTCGTTGAAAACGAAGTAATATCCGCCGTCGCGCAGAAAGAACCCTTTGACCACCTCTTCGCCGACCTGCGGCAGGATGAATCCCGAATGTCTCGCCCCCTGCTGCGGAAAGAAGCCGAACGGCAGCCCCAGCAAGTAGAACGGCACATCCTCGATGACCATGTAGGCCGGCCCGAAAACGACCTTTTTCTTCGGTTCGACCGTTCCTTTGGTCATCTGGAGGTAGAAGTGCGGGTGGTCGGCATCGCACGTCGTATAAGTCCCCCCTTTCATATGCAGCACGTCGTCGGGCATCTTTTTCACGAGGCCGCCGCTGATGATCCCTTCGCCCTCCTTGGTATGGGCGCCCCAAATCAAAGCCTTTTTGGTATCGATGTTGTACCGCACCGAGTCCAGCTCGTACGTGGTGTTGTCCTGAATGAATTTCGGACGAATATAGGTGTTGAGCAGCGTGTCGACATCGCCCTGCGCCTCGACATTTTTGTCGTCGAGGTTGAGCCGGATTTTCTCGGCCTCGACCTGCATGTCGGTGTATTTCACCACACCTTTGCGATACATGTAGAGGTTTCCGGTGCGCACGTCGTAGACCAGCGAGTCCTGCTGCGACCCCGTCACGCGGTCGGCCAGCGGCGAACCGCTTTTGCGCCGGGGCGCCACCGTATCGTTTGGCGCAGGTGCAGCCGCAAGGACGGAATCGCGTCCCGCCGTATCCTCCGCCGGGACAGGCAGCGTGTCGGCGGCAGACTGCAAAGTATCCGCATAAACAGATGAAGATGAACCGATTGCACTCGGAACCGTAAAAGACACTGCTGCGGCCCAGAGAAAGAGCAGAAGAGGGATAAAAGTCCGTTTTGGCAGTACCGAGCGCAAAATCCGAGGAAAATAGGTTAATTTTGTCCGCCGGCCTTTGTGTCAGGCGTATAAAGGCAGCTCGCAAAGGTAATCAAAAATGGGGAAACACAAAGCAACGGTATGAAGGTCCTGACGGCAATATGTAACGTATTTTTTCTGGTTTTCGGTATGTCGGCGGCGGTTTTTGCGGCCAGTCCGGAGGGG
>NZ_CANQYJ010000130.1 GCF_947628055.1 uncultured Rikenella sp. | reverse complement strand
TTTTTGCCTGTGCTATTCCACCACTTTCATCGGCCGGCCGAAGGACTTCAGAGCCGATGCACTCCTTTTTGCCGAAAAGCGCCTCGGCGGTACACATACCGCCGAGGCGCTTTTTTTACGATACCTCGCCCATATTCCCGCATACGTCTGCAAGTTGCGTCCTGCAAAATACGATTTTATACTTATTCGGGAGCCGGACAGCGGAACGGGAAAAAAACTACCTTTGTCTTAAATTTTTTTGTTAAATCATTAAAAATTACCATACAGTGGATATTTTCGAACGAATCAAAAAGGACGCCGGCGGCCCGATCGGGCAGTACCAGAAACTGAGCCACGGCTACTACTCTTTCCCGAAACTCGAGGGGCCGATCGGCCCGCGGATGCTGTTCCGCGGCAAGATGATGCTGAACTGGAGCCTGAACAACTACCTTGGGCTGGCGAACCATCCGGAAGTGATGGCGGCCGATGCCGAGGCTGCGCGCGAGTTCGGGATGGCGGCGCCGATGGGGGCGCGGATGATGAGCGGTCAGACCAAATACCATGAAGAGCTGGAACGGCGGTTGGCCGCTTTCGTCGGGAAACCGGACGCATTCCTCCTCAATTTCGGGTATCAGGGGATGGTGTCGATCATCGACTGTTTGGCTGGGGCGCGGGACGTGATTGTTTACGACTCGGAAGCGCACGCTTGTATTATCGACGGCCTCTTGATTCACAAGGCGAAGGGGGGGAAGCGGTTCGTGTACCATCATAACGACATGGAGAAGTGCCGGATGATGCTCGAACGTGCCTCGAAACTCGCCGAAAAACAGGGCGGGGGGGTGCTGTTGATTACCGAAGGGGTGTTCGGGATGAAAGGCGATCTGGGGAAACTGGACGAGATCGTGGCGATGAAAAAGGATTTCAACTTCCGGATCTTGGTGGACGATGCGCACGGACTGGGGACGATGGGGAAGACCGGGGCCGGGACGCCGGAACATTTCGGGGTGGCGGATCAGATCGATGTCCATTTCGGGACGTTTGCCAAGTCGTTTGCGGGGATCGGGGCGTTCGTGGCGTCGGATCCGGACATCGTCAATTTCCTGCGGTATAACATGCGGTCGCAACTCTATGCCAAATCGCTGCCGATGCCGATGGTCAAGGGGGCGATGAAACGGCTCGAATTGATCCAAACGCATCCGGAGTACCGGGAACGGCTGTGGACGATCGTCCGGGCGTTGCAGAAAGGCTTCGTCGAAGCGGGGTTCGACATCGGGGTGACGAATTCGCCTGTGACGCCGGTCTATATGAAGGGGGGTGTGGAAGATGCCACGAATATCGTGGTGGATTTGCGCGAAAACCACAACTTGTTCTGCTCGGTGGTGGTCTATCCGGTGATCCCGAAGGGGGAAATCATTCTGCGGATCATTCCGACAGCGGTGCATACGATGGAGGATGTCGAATATACGCTCAATGCGTTCAAGGCTTGCCGCGGGAAGCTCGAAGCGGGCGAGTACCACAAACCGATTCAAAACATGGCGGATCCGATGTAGTGTTTGCTCTTTGTGATCTGTATTTATATAAGCCTTTCTCTACATATTTGGGGAAAGGCTTTTTATTTTCCGGCCTCTTTGCCGCGGGGTGTTGCTCGGCATTCGATCCGGGTCTACCGGTAGCGGAGTTTTTAGGGTAGAGATTGTCTAAGCGAAACGAAGTTTCGCCCGTCCTGCCGGTGTCACCCGGACGCCGCCCGCGCAGGGCAGTACTCTCTTTGGGGTAGTTTATCTTGTTGCCGGCAGACCAGCAGAACACCCGAAGGGTGCGGTCGCGTGCCCAGCGGCACCCGCGCGCCACGCCGGAAAAGGAAAATCGACGGTTTCAACGCGAGTTGAAAGCGAACGATTTTTCCGGCGCGCGGAAAGAATAATTTGGGGTAGAGATTGCCTAAGCGAAACGCAGTTTCGCTCGGTCACCGCGGGGCCCCGTTGGGGCTTTTGTTAGTTTGAGAGGACTTTAAGCGCGTCCGGCGCGGTTTCTTGAGGGTAGTTCCGGCCCAAGCGAAACGTAGTTTCGCAAGCCCACCGCGGGGCCCCGTTGGGGCTTTTGTTAGAGTTTGAGAGGACTTATTTAAGCGGGGCCTGCCCGGCCCGAGGGCAGTTTCCTTCTTTGGGGTAGTTTGTCTTACTGCCGGCAGGCCAGCAGAACACCCGAAGGGTGCGGCTGGAGTCCCAGCGGCACCGGCACCCGCGCGCGACGGATAGAGTAGGAAATCGTTCAAAAGCAGCTTGCGCTTTTGAACAAGATTTCCGCCAGCGCGCAGGACAAAGATCGTTTTTGATTTGCAAAGGGCCGCAACTCACGGAGGATATTTCGGGTAGCTCCAGTCCGGTTCGAGTGCCGAGCGGCACCGGGTCGCCGCCAGCGGAAAGAGCAACGAGCTCCGCCGGAGTTGCTCGCGCCGCGCGGGGTGGCGGCGACTCGCGCGACCGAGGGGCGCGGTTTACTTGGCTTCCGACAGGGAAACGGCCGGAGCCAGCGGGGCTTTGGGGTAGAGGCGGCCAATGAGACAGCCAACGGCTGCGGTTCGAGTGCTCAGCGGCACCAGGCCTCCGCCCGAGCGGCTCCGGCCTGACATGAGGAGATCACAGTCGAAAAGCACTTTCGAGTGGCATGTGGGATAAAGCCCAGCATCGGGTTGCAGCCTGCGGAGCTAAGCAACGAAGTTGCGGGCCTCCGCTGCGGGAGGCTGCGGCCCGACAAAGGGAGATCACAGCCAAAAGTCCTTTAGCGTCCCAACGGCACCGGGTCGGCCGCCCGGGAAACTTAGGGTAGTTCCAGCCCGGTTTGAGTATCCGTCTGCACCGCCCTCCGCCGGCGTCGGGCGCGCGACCGTAGGTCGCGATTTATTGGATTCTGATAACAACAGACGGAGCTAACGGGAAACGGCTAATAAAACAGCCAACGCTGCGGCCCAAATGCCTCCGGCCTACCCGGTTCTGCAAACCGGATTCCTGTTAGCAATGGAAGGTAGAATAGTCTTGACGCACAAGTACGGGGCCGGAGCCTGCGCGGGTCATTGCGAGCAGAGCGAGATTTTGGCCCGTCGCCGGGAGAGGCTCCGGCCCAACCGGGTCTTCGACCCGGATTTCCGTCGGTTTCGGAACAAAACGGCAACTTATTTTTGGCATGGAAAATATTCCGCGAAGCGGGCAGGCTGGGGCTTTTCCTGACGCAACGGCGCAACGGTGCTGCGGCACATGAACAAAAAGCTGTTCCGCCTAATTTCCTCCTGCATCAGGCCTTTTCTTAAAAAGAAGCAACCCTATATAGAAAGTAATAAACCGATCGATTTTTAATAACTTTACCCAGATAAACGGCCCTGTCATGGAACACTACGAAGAACACCACCGAGAGACCTTTAAAGAAAGTGCACTGGAAGTCGCAGCAGGCATCGAACGTCCGCCCGTGGTGAACCCCCGCTATAAGCGCATCAAACGGCGAGCGATGTCGGCAGAGGATTATGTGAGCGGGATCCGGGCCGGGAATATCACCGTGCTGAGCCAGGCCATTACGCTGACCGAGAGCCTGCTGGCGGAACACCACGCATTGGCCCAGCAGATTATCGAACGGTGCCTGCCGTATGCCGGACGGTCGGTGCGGATCGGGATCACCGGGGTGCCGGGGGCCGGGAAATCGACCTTTATCGAAGCCGTTGGGACTAAAGTCACCGGTTTGGGACATAAATTGGCCGTGCTGGCGATCGACCCCAGTTCGGAACGCACCAAAGGGTCGGTGCTGGGGGACAAGACCCGGATGGAGACACTGGTGCACAATCCGGCGGCTTTCATCCGGCCTTCGCCGTCGGCGGGATCGTTAGGCGGCGTGGCGCGCAAGACACGGGAGAGCGTCATTCTGTGCGAGGCGGCGGGATTCGACGTGGTCTTTATCGAAACGGTGGGGGTGGGACAGTCCGAGACGGCGGTCCATTCGATGGTCGACCTGTTTCTGCTGATCCAGATTTCGGGTGCGGGGGATGAGTTGCAGGGAATCAAGCGGGGGATTATGGAAATGGCGGATATGGTGGCGATCAACAAGGCGGACGGGGACAACGTGCCGCGGGCGGAGCTCACGCGGCGGCAGTTTTTGAATGCACTGTCGCTCTTTCCCATGCCGGAGTCGGGTTGGAAACCGAGAGTCTACACTACCTCCTCGACCGAAAACCGTGGGCTGACGGAGCTGTGGGGCGGGATCGAAGATTATCTGAAGTTTACGAAAGCGAACGGCTATTTCGACCGGAACCGGAGCCGGCAGGCGAAGTACTGGATGTACGAAACGATCGACTCGGAATTGAGGGACAATTTCTACAAGTCGCCGCAGATCGGGCCGTTGCTGGCAGAGTATGAAAAACGGGTGCTGGAAGATAAAATCAGTTCGTTCGCGGCGGCACGGGAACTGCTCGACCGCTATTATTCCGAATGATTTACGTTTTACCGCTGCGGTCTGCTTGTACCGATCCGGAGCTGCCCCATGCGGAGGCCTGGAGCCGCCCGGCGCTCGAGCCGGGCTATTGGCTGTTTTATTAGCCGTTTTCCTCATTAACTCTGTCCGTTGTTGTCGGAATATTATAAACTGCAACCTTTGTTCGCGCGGGCCGGACGCCACCCCGTCGGGAGACCCGGTGCCGCTTCGACCTCGAACCGTGGCCGTTGGCTGTTTTATAGGGCGTTCTACTCCGAAGTCCCCGCCAGTTCCGGCCGTTTCCGGGTTGAAATCCGCAATCTCTCTTTGTCCCTGCGCACTGCGCCTTACAGAGCAAAAGCATTCCCGACAAACTCTCGTTTATCGGTACGATTAATGATCATTCCGCGAAGCGGGCAGCCCGGAGCCTCCCCCGGCGCAGGGCTGCAACCTGAAGGTCTGGCCCGCGCAGGCTCCGAGCTGAAAATAAACTGTACGATTTCGCTTTCTCAGCGTGGCGCGCGGAGATAAACAGGCTTTATCCGCACGCTGGCGAAATCCTGTTTGGTTGCCCTATGTCAGGCCGGAGCCAGCGGGGCCGTTTGGGGTAGTTCCAGCCCGGCTCGAGTGCCAAGCGGCACCCTCCGCCGGGGGTGGCTCCGGCCTGACATGGAAAGATCACCGATAACCTTCCCAGCCTGCCCACAAGCACGAAAAAATTCTCTGACGATTATTTGTCCCGACATAATGCCGTTTGGCACGCGATCCGAGATGGAACTCCCCTAAACGGTTCCACTGGTTCCGTTCTTTTCCTATATCCAAACTGTGTTTTTGCATCAGCGAAAACTCCGGTTCGCAGAACCGGTTGGGCCGGAGCCTCCCCCGGCGACGGGCCAAAATCTCGCTCGGCTCGAATTGGCCCGCGCAGGCTCCGACCCCGTACTCGTGTGTCGAGACTATTCCACCTCCACTGCTAACAGAAATCCGGTTCACAGAACCGGTCAGCCCCAGCCCCGGGCATCCGGAGGGCCGGTGCCGCTCGGCACGCGAGCCGAACTGTAACTACCCGAAATATCCTCCGCGGGCTGCGGCCCTTTACCGATTTTTGCCCGCGCGCTGGCGGAAATCTTGTTCAAAAGCACAAGATGCTTTTGAACGATTTCCTACTCTATCCGTCGCGCGCGGGGCTGTTCGGCACGCGATCCGCACCCTTCGGGTGTTTTATTGGCCTGCCGGCAGCAAGATAAACAACCCCCAAGAGGGTACTGCCCTCCGTCCGCGTGCCCCCGACGGGACGGGCGAAACTGCGTTTCGCTTGAGCCGGAACTACCCCAAACAAAAGCCGCGCGCCAGCGAAATCTTATTTCAACAAACTGTCGTTTGTCGAAATAATTTCGCTCTGTAAGGCGTCGCACGCGGGGCCAATGCCGCTCGGTACACGACCTTAATCGGAACTATCCGAAAAGGTCTGCCGGCAGCAAGATAAACAACCCCCAAGAGGGTACTGCCCTGTGCGGGCAGGCCCCGG
>NZ_CANQYJ010000129.1 GCF_947628055.1 uncultured Rikenella sp. | reverse complement strand
CGCGCCGAAGTTCAAGTACACGCCGTTGGAACCGCTGACCGCTGAAGACCAGCTGTACCCGCTGTTGCCGACGTGCATCAATCCGCCATCCTGGCCGTTGTTGCCTGAGTCGCGGAAGCCCGGGGCGGGATACCAAGCACGAACCGCTCCGCTCGTCGGGACGTAATACCGACCGTTAGTCAGATAGTAATCTGCCGCTTCACTTTGAGCGCCCTGTTCATAGTAGAGGAATGTCCCGGCATTGGCAGCGGTACGCGTGAAGTCGCTCCACGTGCCGTTCGGGGCGATCCGCCAGCCTTCCGGACACGGGTCGTAAGCGCTCTTTCCTGCGCCGTCACCCCACAAAGTGTTATCCTGGTTCGCAGCAGCGGTCGCATACCAGTCATAAGGCGTAGCGGAACTGAAAATAAACGACAACGGGTTTTTCACCGAATATTCCAAAGTATTGTTGTTTTTAACAACACCCGAAGTCGTGATATTCACTTTCTTATACCCGGTTCCGTCTTCCGGAAGTACGGTAGTTCCTTTGTAAATCGGAATGGTAGTAGCGGCGGTCACTTTAACAGTCGTACTGGTTGCACGCGGGAACGGGTCTTTACGTCCCCATTGGTAGAACATACCGAATGCCTGCTGAGCGGTCATATCGTTTGCGGCAGGTACCGTCGTGTAGGTTTTCGTGGCCCCGAGGTTCCGGTCCATGATGACCCGCAATGCGCCGCCGCCCTGTGCTTTCTGGAATTCGGTTCCGTAAGTATGCACTTCACCAGGTCCAGGTACCGACGCTTTCGAGTTGAGACCCAACCCGTAAACTTTGTGGCCGTCCGGATGATACGGGGTCACCCAAACATGCCAGCTCCAGAGAATATTCCCGCCGGTAGCAGCGTCATACATAGCCACCACTGCGTTCCCTGCCGTGGCATTCGTGGATTTCACGGTAAACAGACCCAAGGTCTTGTCGTCTGTCTGACCCGGTTCGTTGTAGCTGATCGTCACGTAGTTGGCTGCGTTCACATCCTGCCACAGCACTTCGACACGCCATGTCTTATTGGTCAGTAAGGTGGTCAGCGCCGCTGAGGTGGTGAACTTATTGGCCAGACATTTGCGCACGTCGAAAGTCACTGTCCCTCCGTTCGGGGTAAGCATCGCGCTGTTGTTATCATCGAATTTTTCGACGGTAATCCGTTTGTCGGCGGTACTGGTACCCTGGATGTTGACGGTCACTGTGTAAACGTTGTTCCGTTTTACGTTGAAGTCGCCTTTGTTCGTCGTGGGGTCACCCAAGAGAATGGTGTAAACGGCTTTTTCGCACTTGGCGGTGGTTTTCAGCGTCCCTTTGATTTCGATATAGGTGGCTTTGCCGTCGGTCTTGTCCAACGTCCGGTCGCCCACGCCGGCAACTCCGGAAATCACATTCCGCAGGTTTTCAGGCATGTACCAAACGAATTTCTTATAAGCTCCGTCGGTAGCCGCAGTGCTGAGATTTTCGGCCGGATAGTCGAGGTGGCTCCCTGTCGCTGAGGCCGGGAAAATGCCGGTGGTCGGCTCGGCGCAGAAGTAGATGTTGGCCGGGACGTTCTTCAACCGTACGCCGGTCACGGTGAAGCCGGTGAAGCTGTTGTCGACTTTATACTTGAGGATCACTTTGGCTACCAGCCGCTTCATCGATACGTTACCGATCGCTGCGGCGGACGATACTTTGCCTGTGTAAACCCCGAGCATCGGCAGCCCGCTCGCGGCGGTGGGCTTGTACTCGTTGGTGTAGCTCTTCACTGTCTTGGCGAGCGTGTTGATGTTGGCGGCGTTGCTGCCGTTGAAGAAGCTGGCCGAACCGGTGTTGGCAATAAAGAAGACTTTACCGCCGGCATCGTCGTAGGTGGTCAGGTTGACGGAAAGGTTGTAGGTGGCGTCGACGCCGCTTGCCGTCCCTGCTGTCGGGATGTCGTCGGTGTAGTAGGGCTGTCCGATCAGCGCCCCGTTTTTATCGAATTGAATGGCCCATACGTCGAAGACTGCCGCATCCTGGGCAGGATTGGTCAGTTCGGTGGTGGATTTGGTGTCGGCTTCGCCGTAGGTCACTTCCATCCCGTCGCCTTTGGCGGCTGCGGTTTTGGTAAGCGAGGCTTCGCTGACCGGGCCGAACGACCCGCTGAGGGCTTCCGGTGTCAACGATACGTGAACGGGCAATGCGTTGGGCTTCCCGTAGACGTCCGGCACCTGAAGTTCTGATTTACTGCACGACGCAAGGGTGATACCCACCGCTGCGACCGCGAAAATCATTAATCTTTTCATTGGTTTGTTTATTTGTTTTGTATCGTGTTTGTTCTTTTTATCGTGTTTATCGTGAGGGGGCTCGTGAGGAGGCTGTTCCCCCATCGGGGATGTCTTGTCCCGGGTATCCTTACGGGATTATTTCCCGATGTCTGTCCCGGCGTTGACCTGACCCCACGTATCTACTCGTCCGGAGCCGTTGGAGCCTGCAAAGTCGCTGTTCTCGCCGACTTGTCCCCAGCTCCCGACCTGTGGTGTGCCGGATATTTTGTCCGGGTTGCCGCCCATGGCGTTGTCGCCGCCGACTTGTCCCCAATTGCCTACCTGTCCCGGACCGTTCGGGCCTGCCACGTCGGTGTTCCCGGGATCGACCTGTCCCCAGTTTCCTACTTGTCCTGCTCCGTTCGGCCCGAGGAAATCGGCGGGCAGGGCGACACTTGTCCAAGTACCTACCTGCAAGGGTGCGGTTACCTGATCGGTATTGCCGCCCATGCTGCCGCTCCAGTCCACACCGCCCCAGCTCCCGATCAATATGGAGCTGTTATCGGCCCCCATATTCGGGTCGTTCTGCGCGACTTGGTTCCACGGAACGATGTTCAACACCAAATCCACGCTCCCTTGTTTGACACGTGCGGTGAAGGTGTAGTTGCGTCCTTTCAAAAAAGCCATATCCGGAAGATCGGCTTTCAACAGGTAGCGGGTCTTGTTGACTTTGATGTAGAATTCGGCGGGCACTTTCTTCCCGGTGCTTTTCGGCAGAAATATCCCGGAACCGGAAGCTCCGTCTCCTTTTTGCGCCGCATTGAGATAGGCGAATGTCCGTATCACACCGCTGTCGTTTGTCCCGCCGACGGTCGATGCGAGGTCGCTGCCGATCGTATAATCCGCCGCCGGTGAGGTCGCCATGTTGTGCATCACGACGCTGTCGGCGAACAGGCTGTCGCTGGTCAGTCCGCCGTTGGCGGCTGTAACGGGTTCGATGCGGAAGGTCGTCTTCGCGCATTCGTGCTCGAAGGGCAAGGCTACGGTGTTCGCTGAGCGGCTGATGGTCTGGCTCCCGACGTATGCTCCCATGAAATCTTCACCGTGCCCGACCCCTTTTACCGTCCGGTTGTCGGATTCCAGCTTCCGCGCCGTGGAGTAGGCGTAAAAGTCGTATGTCCCGTTGTGCAGCTCCATGGTCTTCGCGCCCGATGCGCCGGAGTCGCTGCCGTCGTCGTTCACGAAGCACGGCACGAAGCTGCCGTCGCTCTCCACGCGGTAGGTGGCGCTCGCTTTCCAGGTGTCGTTCGGCAAGTCCGGGGCGGCCTGACCTGCGGCCCCCCGCTGGTAGGCTACCACGCGCACGGTGCTCCCGGCGGCCAAAGGGCCGCTTGCGCCTGCTTTCGTCGCGGCTGCCTCCACGGTGTTCCCGCTCTGAAACCGTACTGCAAAAAGTCCTTCCGAAAATTCTTCCGACGCATGGCGCTGACAGCCTCCAACTGTCAATAACACCGCTGCAATCAGTAAATACTGCTTCATCATTCGTACTTATCTGCGTTCGCCAATCTCACAAAACACTGCAAACCAAACGGTTGCAGAACCTTACCTTCCAATTAACCGTTCGATTAATTGTAAGGGTAAATCAGCCTTGCACACAAGCCTTTGAAAGCTCGCATTTATCATGTCAGAAATTGACGATATTCACTTGATGAGGGGATATTTAAGTCAGTTTTTGTTTGGTGGTTACAATTTCCTTTTATACATTTGTGACATTATTAGTAATTAATCGAACGGTTAATTGAAAGGGTACTTTTTACCAACAAAAAGTCCCGATTATAGCGCTATTTACTATATACAGACTTTTAGAAATGATTGTACGTATTTATATTCCATATTATTCATTATTTAATTTATCGCTATGGTTATCGCTTATCTTAGAGTCAGTACCGAGAAACAGCATCTCGAAAATCAACAGCTGGAAATCAAAAAATTCGCGGAAAAACGCGGAATCACAATCGACAAGTGGGTCACGGAGGTGGTCAGCGGAAAAACGAAACGAAACGAAACGAAAGACGACTGGGAATGCTGATCAAACGGCTCAAAAGAGGGGACACGCTGATCGTCACGGAACTCTCGCGCCTGAGCCGAACGCTGCTCGACATCATGTCTATCCTGAACATCTGCATGGAAAAAGAAATCACGATCTACAGCACCAAAGACGGCTATGCGTTCGACAACAACATCAATAGCAAGGTGCTGGCATTCGCTTTCGGATTAGTGGCGGAGATCGAACACAATCTGATCTCGCTGCGCACGAAAGAGGCGCTGGCGCTCAAAAAGGCGGAGGGAAAACGTATCGGACGACCGGTGGGGTCGCGGGTCAAACTGCAAAAACTGGTCGATGACAAAAAAAGGGTGCTCTCCCTGATCAAACAGGGAGCGTCAATCGCGCATATCTGCCGTGAATATCAGGTGTCGCGAGGGGTGTTTTACCTCTTCCGGAACCAATATGCGGTCTAATTTTCTACGATCCGAGCACGGGCGAACGGCACGGGCGGACACTCTCCCTTTCGAGTGTCCGCCCGTGCGATTTTCTGTCCCGACCGGCCGGAGGATCAGTCTTCGGAACGGCCTATGGTCTTTCCGATCAGGCAGTCGATCGAACATTTGCCCGGCCCGGCGATAAAGATCACGACGTACATCCCCAGATAGAGCAGCGGCAATTCGATACTGCCCAAACTCGTATCCGGATGGACGGTCATCGCCATGATCATGGCAAAAACAAGGGGAATGACTGCAAATCGGGTCAGCAACCCGGCTATCACCATCAAAGAGCCGCCTATTTCCACCAGGATGATCATCACGAGCGACAGCCCTACGCCCCACCCGATCGGATCGGGGAACCCCTCGCGCAAGGCTGCAAAGTTTTGTATTTTGGCGATGCCGTGCGTCAACATCATTCCGCCGACGAAAAGCCGCAGAAACAACAAAGCGAGATTGGCATACCGCTCGCTCAGCAGGAATCTGACCCAGGGATTTGAATTCGTATTCATAACAGCAGAGGTGGAATTTATATATAGGTATAGCAAAAACCGTGCAACTTACAGTCCGAATCCCAAATAAGATTTCGCATTCCGATAGCAGATGTCCTCCACCATCCGCCCCACGGCTGCCATCTCGGAGGCCGGGATCAAACCTTTTTCCATATCCCGTCCCAGTATTCCGCACAACAGCCGCCGGAAATATTCATGCCGGGGAAACGACAGGAAGCTGCGCGAGTCGGTCAGCATCCCCACAAAACGGCTCAAAAGCCCATAATTTGAAAGAATCTCGAGCTGGCGCTCCATACCGTTCAAATGATCCGAGAACCACCATGCCGCCCCGTACTGCATTTTACCGGCCACCGAGCCATCGTTGAAGTTACCGGCCATCGCGGCCATAACCTCCCCGTCCTTCGGATTGAGATTATAGCATATCGTCCGGGCAAGCAACCCGTCGCGATCCAGCCGGTCAAGAAACCGTCCCATAGTCCGCGCCACCGGCCGGTCGTCCAGCGAATCGCACCCCGCATCCGGCCCATAGTCCCGCATAAGTTTCGTCCGGTTATTGCGCAGCGGCCCCACATGGAACTGCTGCACCCATCCCTTCTCGCAGTTCATCGCCGCCAGATGGTAAAGCATGCCCGACTTGAACACAGCAGTCTCCCGTTCCGTCAGCCCCCGACCGCTGCGCAAGGCGGCAAACAGTGTTTCGAGCTGCGAATCGGTAAAATCCTCGCCGTAGAACGTATCCAGCCCGTGATCCGACACCCGGCAGCCCGCCGCCGCAAAAAAATTCAGCCGTTCGCGTAACGCATCCCACAATTCCGAGCATGTCGCAATCCGCCGCCCGGAAATTTCAGACAGTCGATCGACATAGGTATTCCAAGCGGCAACATCCTCCACCGCCATCACCCTATCCGGTCTCCACGCAGGCCACATTTCCGGATC
>NZ_CANQYJ010000128.1 GCF_947628055.1 uncultured Rikenella sp. | reverse complement strand
GGAACCTGCCGGGTACAAATTGCTTGTGATTCGCGCGCCGGGAAAATCGTTCGTTTTCAACTCACGTTGAAACCGTCGATTTTCCTTTTTCGGCGTGGCGCGCGGAAAATGAACAGTCTTTATCCGCGCGCTGGCGGAAATCTTGTTCAAAAGCAATTCATGCTTTTGAACGATTTCCTATTCCAGCCGTCGCGCGCGGGGTGCCGCTGGGCACACGAACCGCACCCTTCGGGTGTTTTATTAGCCTGCCGGCAGCAAGATAAACTACCCCCAAGAGGGAACTGCCCTCGGGCCGGGCAGGCCCCGCGTGCCCGCGGTGGGCTTACGATGCTACGCATCGTTTGGGGAAGAACTACCCTAAATAATTCCCGGGCGTCCGACCCGCCGCCAGTCTGCCAACTCCGACCGAACGGCTATTTCCGGTAAATGACCAGCGTCTGCCCCGGCCGGAGCGCCTTTTCGTTCTTGATGTGATTCCAACTCATCAACTGCCTGACTGTCACATGATAACGCGCCGCAATCCGACCCAGAATATCTCCGCTCTTGATCTTATACGTGATTTTCTTCCCCTTGGCCGAGGTCGAGCCGCTGCGCGAGGAGCTTGCCGTCAGCTGTTCCTGAGACAAGTTGCCGATGTTCAGATACTTGGCCAAGTAGAGACTGTCTTTCCCGTAAATCTGCGGACTCTGGCGGATGAATGCCGCCGCATACTCCTGCGGCAGCGTCAAGGCGTAAGACTGCGTTTTGGCCGGCACCACATCCACCGTGTACTGCGGATTTAGCCCGCGCAACACCTCGATCGGAATATTCAGCGTGGTGGCCACCTGTTCGAGGTGCAGCATCCGGTTCACGTGTACCGTATCCGTCGCCACCGGATGCCACGGAATCGTCGGGTTCAGATCGTGCGCCTTGTAATAAGTATAAGCATAGGAAGCCGCTATGAATGCCGGAATGTACCCCCGCGTCTCCCGCGGCAGATATTCGTAAATATCCCAATAAGTCTTCGCCTCTGCTCCGCCGTGTGCCGAGCGGAAGCGTTCCAGCGCTTTGTTCATATTCCCGGGCCCGCAGTTGTACGAGGCGATCACTAATGTCCAGTCGCCGTAGATCTTGTACAGGTCTTTGAGGTACTTGCAGGCCGCTTCGGTCGATTTGACCGGGTCGCAGCGCTCGTCCACGAACGAATTGATTTCCAGCCCGTAATATTTTCCCGTCCGGAGCATGAACTGCCACAGCCCCATGGCCGCCGCTCGCGATTCAGCCCGCGGAATGAGCGCGGATTCGATCACCGGCAGCATCTTGAGCTCCATCGGCAGCTTGTACCGGTAAAGCGCCTCCTCAAAGATCGGGAAGTAGTACTGCGCCAGCCCCAGCACCCGTTCCATCACGCCGCCCTTTCGGGTGTAGGTCTGGATGTATTTCTTGATCACTTCGTTATAAGGCAGCTGCACTTCGGTGGCCATCATCCGCAGCCGCTCGGCGTACACCGCGTCGGGCAGCGCGCCGCTCATGTCCACGCGATCCAGGTCGACGTCGATGAATTCGTTGACGAAGGTGTCGTATGAATCCACCACGTTCTGCCGCGTGTAGTCGGCCAGCAGGGAGTCGTAGGTGCTGGCGGAGAATCCGTTCAGGGCCAGTCTCCCGAATGAGCGGGTGTCGCCGGTCTGCGCATGGCTCATGCCCGCCGTCCATAGCATCAGGCCTGCGCTGAGGACGAACTGACGGACGGCGTTCTGTAAATTTTTCTGCATGGTTTGTATGGCGTTTTCGGTGTGTATTTTATCTTGTATTTACAAGATTATCTTGTATTTTCCGTATGCAATCTTGCAATTTCCGTAGGTTATCTTGTAATCTCTATCGCTGCGCGGTCAAAATCGCAGTCTGACTGCCAGCCCATATGAGTTTCCCTGGGACGGGCTTAAGGTTCGGCCGTTAAACCGGGTGTCGATCTGGGTCGGTTCGATGCGCACGGAGAGGTTTTCGTCCACGTCCCAGTTCTTAAGCGAGGCGATGACGTAGGTGTCCACCACGCTGAGCAGGTATGCTGCGGCCATCCCGATAATGGCTAAGTCTCGGTCCCGCCGATAGGCGCTCCGCACGCGGGAGAGCAGTTCCGGCGAGTACCGTCCGTTGAATTCGTCGATGGTGGAGGGGTTGCCGTCGGTCATGGCGTCGTAGGCGGCTTTGTAGCGCTGGTAGTTGCGGTTGTTGTAGTCGACGACGGTGGCCAGGGCGATGAAGCCGCCGTAGTAGATCGGCAGGCGCCAGTAGGTCTTTGTATAGACGAATCCCATCCCTGGAAATACCGCGGCCAGGGTGGTGGCTTTCCGTACGGGATCGACCGGCCCGCGGTAGTTGAAGACGGCGTCGGCGACGAAGTAGAGGTAGGTCGCCCCCGCCATGGCGTACATGAGGGTCTGCCCGCTCCCTGCGTTCCGCATGCGTGTCCGTGCCCGTTTCTGGATGTCGGGCGGCAGCCGCAGGTCGACGGTGCGCTGGTATTCTGCTTTATAGGTTTTGTATTTGTTGTGAAAGAGGATGCCGCCGGTGAGGAAGCCGCCTACGCCGCCGTACAGAATGGGCAGTTTCCATGCCTGCCGGTTGTATATCTGTCCGAATCCCGGTGCGACCAAGGACAGGATGGTGTGTTTCCCGGCTGCGATGGTGTCTTGTGTGATGCGGAATCTGGGCTTGAATAACAAGGCGGAGTCGGCGGCGCTAAGCCTGCCGCCTGTATGGGTCGTGTCTGCTTCCGGGTAGGTGAGCCCGGCGATCCGGAAGGGGGTGTGCCACAGCACGCTGTCGGGGTAGTGTGTGATTAGCAGGGAGTCGCTGAATCGCTGTGCTATGATGGTGTCGGGGGCGTCCCGGTAAAGGGGGATGCTGTCGAAGCCGGCTTGTGCGATCAGTGTGCTGTCGGGCCGGAGGGTGGTGCGTATATATCTCCCTCTTCGCAAAATGCTGTCTTGTATGGGGTCGAGAAAGGCTCCTTTCGCGCCGCCGGATATGCGGATGTGCTGTCCCACGGCTAATCCGTCCATCTCTTTGACGCGTTCGTTGAGTTGTTTGCGCTGGTCGTGGGTCAGGTCTTGTCTCATTTTCCGCTTGATTTCCTGTTTCCGGGCTTTGGCTTTCGCTTTTTCGAGTGTCCGTGTCTCTTTGGCGGAGAGGGTGTCGCTCTGATTGGTGGCTGTGGCCGGATGTATGCCGCCGAGGATGAGCTGTATGGCCACGATGAGTATGGCTATGGTGCGGGAGGGGCGGTATGTCGGGCGGCGAAGCATGGTTTCTCTGATGGACGGTGTGGTTGTCTGGTGTGTGGGTGTTCTGTGGTTTTTAGTTTGTCTTTATTATGTGGGACGAAAGGCTGGCGCCGGAGTGGTGTGATCCGGGCTGTGACCGCCCCTAATGCCGCAGGCTGCGGCTCTGTTTTCATCGTACGGTTTTTATGGCCTCGGCCGGGTGCCGCTCGGCACTCGAGCCGCAGCCGTTGGCTGTTTTATTGGCCGCCTCTACCCCCAAAGCCCTGCCGGCTCCGGGCTGCCCGTTTCACGAAATGATATTTTTCTTTACCGCCATGCCGGGCGGGACATTTGTTTTTAGCCGCCTCGAGCCGGCGGGGCTTCTACTTTCTTTGTCAGCAAAGAACCGAGCAGCGTACCGAGGGCAGAGACCGTTTGCGGGCTATGCCGAGGCAGCGCGAGGAAGACCGCAGGTCAAAGTAGACAAAGAACCGACGCAGCAGGCGAGTGCCATCGAGCTTGCTCGAATGGCCGAGGCGCCAGAAGGAAGGCGAAGCCAAAGTGCCTCTAACCGGTTTCGCCTTGTCGAAAGCCGGTCGTTCAGCCCGGCTTTCTCAAGGCAAAACGCGACGCTTCCGGAAGGGCTTTTGCGTGCGGAGAAAACAGTTTCTCGCGTCAGCGGGCAGCCTTGTGCGGTGGCGGAATCCGGTTCGACCGCGATCTCCCGATGTCGCCCCGGAGCCATCCCGGGCGGAGGGGCGCAACTCGCGGAGCTCGTTTGCACCTCCGCTGGCTCCGGGACGTTTTGCAACAAAGAACTATGCTTTACCCGCGCGACGGTGAAAATCCGGGCGGAGGGTCCGCGGCGGAAATGCAACTATTCGCTTCAACGGTCCGTCCCGAGCTTCTCGAGGCGGCCGAGTATCTCTTTCACTTGCTGGTCGGACTCGAAGTCGATCGTGATGCGTCCGCTGACTACCGTATCGCCGTTTTTTGCGGCAACGGTCTTCCGCTTGATGCTGATGCGGCTGCCGACCAGCGGCTCCAAGCGCTCGACCAAACGAGAGTAGTATTCGGGGTATTCTTTCACGTTCTCGGCCTGTCTGCGGCGGGACGGGGCGGAAAGCGCTGTTTGCACGGCCTGTTCGGTCTGCCGCACGGACAAATGCCCTTTGACAATCCTGGCGAGCATGGACAGCTGCCGCCGCTCGTCCGGCAGGGAAAGCAAGGCGCGTGCGTGGCCCATGGTAATCATGTCGTTGCTCAAGGCGCTTTGCACTTGTGCGGGCAGCTTGAGCAGGCGGATGTAGTTGGCGATGGTGGAGCGTTTTTTCCCTACGCGCTCGGCCAGTATCTCCTGTGTGAGGGAACATTCGTCGATCAGCCGCTGCAAAGACAGGGCCACTTCGATAGCTCCCAGGTCTTCGCGCTGGATGTTCTCGACCAGGGCCATTTCGAGCAGGGTCTGGTCGTTGGCTTCCCGCACGTAGGCTGGTATGGTGTCCAGTCCGGCGATCTGCGAGGCCCGAAAGCGCCGCTCGCCGCTGATAATCATATATTCCGGCCCTTGCTGCGCAGGGCTGTCGGTGCCGGCTGCCGAGGCGTTGTCGATGCGTTTGACGGTGATGGGCTGGATCACGCCGAGGCGCGAAATGGACTGTGCTAATTCGTTCAAGGCCTCTTCGTCGAAGAGGGTTCTGGGCTGTGCGGGGTTGGGTGTGATGCGCGAGAGTTCGATCTCGGTGACGCTGTTGTCGCGCCGTGTGGCGGCGGTCTGTTTCGGTATGTTGAGTTCTTCGATCTCGAAAATGGCGCCCAGCCCTTTGCCGAGGCCTGTATTTTTGGGTTTCATAGGGTCGTATCGGTTGCGTTCGTGTTTCTGTGTGGGGATCAGGCCTGGCCGTTGCGTTCGAGGAATTCGCGGGCGAGGTTCAGGTAGTTCACGCTGCCGCTGCTGGAGGCGTCGTAGGTGATGACGGGCTTGCCGTAGCTCGGTGATTCGCTCAAGCGGGTGTTGCGCTGGATGATGGTGTTGAATACCAGGCTGCCGAAGTGTTGCCTGACTTCGCCGACGACTTGGTTGGCCAGCCGGAGCCGGGAGTCGTACATGGTCAGCAGGAAGCCTTCGATCTCCAATGCGGGGTTGAGGCCGGCTTTGACCATTTTGATGGTGTTGAGCAGTTTGCCTAATCCTTCCAAGGCGAAATATTCGCATTGTACCGGAATGATCACGCTGTCTGAAGCGATGAGTGCGTTGAGGGTCAGCATCCCCAGCGAGGGCGAGCAGTCGATGATGATGTAGTCGTAACGGTCTTTTACGGTGTCGAGCAGGGTTTTCATCCGGAATTGTCCGCCTTCGGTTTGTGCGAGTTCGGTCTCGGCGCCGACGAGGTTGATGTTCGACGGGAGTACCTGAAGAGTGGGTATCTCCGGCGACTGTTGTATCGATTCTGCGAGGTCGGCCTGGCCGGTCAGCACGGTGTAGGTGTTGTGTCCGCCGGGCTCGAAGCCGAGACCGGAGGTGGAGTTGGCTTGCGGGTCGGCGTCGACCAGCAGTATGCGCTTTTCGAGCACGGCTAACGAGGCGGCCAGGTTGATGGAGGTGGTGGTCTTCCCGACGCCGCCTTTCTGGTTGGCGAGTGCGACTGTCTTTCCCATATGTTTTTGTCGTTCTATGCTTTTCTGTTCCTTGTTGTCGGCTGTTGGGCAGGGGGGCTGAGCGGCTTCGCTGCTGGGCGCGGAGGCGCCCGCCCGCTGACGCGGGAACCCGATATTAACCGTACGCTTTTTAGTTGTTGCGGTTCTTTAGAACCGCCGGCCTCTGCGCCCAGCGGCGAAGCCGCTCGGGGGGTGGGCGCGAGGCCGAACATGCAGAACTTTTTAGTACGTTTTTTATCGCCTCGATCCGGCGGGCTTTCTCTCCGGTGGAAGGCTCTGTGGACGTTCCCACGCCGGGGATAGAGATTTTTCCTCTCCTCCCGCTCATGCCGCGGAGGCACTTTCTTTCTTGTGCGACCAAGAAAGAAAGCAAAGAAGTCGCCGGGAATCGGTTTCGCCTTGTCGAA
>NZ_CANQYJ010000127.1 GCF_947628055.1 uncultured Rikenella sp. | reverse complement strand
CTGCGGTTTTCCTCGCGCTACCTCGGCATAGCCCGCAAGCGGTCTCTGCCCTCGGAACGCTGCTCGGTTCTTTGGTGCCAAAGAAAGTAAGTGCCTCCGCGGCATGAGCGGTGAAGCGAAAACCAAAAGCCCCACCCGGCGCATAAGGGCTGCAAAAAAAGCTTATTATAAAGAACAAACGCCCCGCCGGCTTGAAGCGATTACCGAAGAGAAAGCCTCCGCGGCATGAGCGGTGAAGCGGGAACAAAAAACCCCACCCGGCATGAAGGCAACGAAGAAAAAACTCGCCGACGCAAGGCCATAAAAAACGACGGTTAATACCTGAATCGCCCCTGCGGAGTTAGGGTTAGTTACAGCCCGGTTCGAGTGCCGAGCAGCACCGGGTCTTCTGCGAAACGACCGGATTCACGACAAGAGATTAGAAAGAATGAAAGACAAAGAGACCCTGCTGGCACTCGTGGAACGTGAGATCAGGCACCTGCCGATAGACGACAGCGAGCCGCGCGGACTGTACGCCCCGATCCGCTACATACTCGAAGACGGCGGGAAACGGATACGGCCCTTGCTGTGCCTGATGGGCGCCGATTTGTACAGCGGCGCGCCGGAGACCGCGTTATCCGCTGCGGTAGCCGTGGAAGTCTTCCACAACTTCACCCTGCTGCACGACGACATCATGGACAACGCCGAACTGCGGCGCGGGCGGCCCACCGTACATGAAAAATGGGACTCCAACCGCGCGATACTCTCCGGCGACGCCATGCTGATCCTCGCCTACCGGATTTTGCAAGACGGACGCTTGACCTACGGGGCGGAAAAACTGCCCGAACTGCTCGATGTTTTCAGTCGCGCCGCGATGGAAGTGTGTCAGGGGCAGCAGTACGACATGGAATTCGAGACCTCCGACCGAGATGTCTCGCAGGCGGAATACATCGAGATGATCCGGCTCAAGACCTCGGTGCTGCTGGCCGCAGCGTTGGAGATGGGGGCGATCGTCGGGGGAGCGGAGGCGGAGGCGCGGAGGGCGTTGTACGAGTTCGGAGTGAACTTGGGGTTAGCTTTCCAGATACAGGACGACCTGCTCGACACCTACGGCGACGCGCAGACTTTCGGGAAAAAGATCGGCGGCGACATTGCGGCGGGGAAGAAGACATTCCTGCATATCGCGGCGATGGCAGCGGCTTCGGATGCTCAGCGGGAGGCGATTCTCGCGCCGGGGGACATTGCGGAAAAACTGCCGCGGGTGCGGGGGATATACGATCTCCTCGGGGTGCGGGAGAGGGCGGAGGCGGCGATCGGCGAATACTTTGCCCGGGCGATGGCGGCTTTGCAGCAGGCGCATCCGCAGCCGGAACGGCTGACGGTGTTGGAAGAGTATGCTTATTCATTGATGAAACGAACGAAATAACGATGTATAAAGAACTTTTCAACGACCCGCAGAACGCTTCGGAAAAAGTTTACGTGAACGGGAAGCTGCATCGGGATGTGCGAGTGGGGATGCGGCGGGTGCACTTGACGAACGGGGAAGATTTCGACCTGTACGATACGACAGGGCCTTATACCGCTCCCGGCTACGAGGCGGATACGGAGCGGGGGCTGCCGCGGTTGCGCGAGGGGTGGATCGAGGCGCGGGCGGCGGCTTTGCCGGCAGGAGAGTTCCACACCCAGCGGTGGTATGCCCGGCACGGAGTGGTGACGCCGGAGATGGAGTATGCCGCCTTGCGCGAAAACGCCGGGCTGCGGCCGACCGACAAGGGGTATGTCACGCCGGAGCAGGTGCGGCGGTCGATTGCCGAGGGGCGGGCGATTCTGCCGGCCAACCGCCGGCATCCGGAGACCGAACCGATGGTGATCGGGACGGAATATTTGGTGAAAATCAACGCCAATATCGGCAATTCGGCTTTAGGTTCTTCGATTGCGGAGGAGGTCGAAAAGGCGCTGTGGGCGATCCGGTGGGGGGCGGACACGGTGATGGACCTTTCGACGGGCAAGGATATTCACCGGACGCGGGAGGCGATTCTGCGCAACGTACCGGTGCCGATCGGAACGGTGCCGATGTACCAGGCGCTGGAAAAGGTGGGCGGGGTGGTCGAGGATATGACGTGGGAGGCTTATCGGGACACGCTGGTTGAGCAGTGCGAACAGGGGGTGGACTACTTCACGATCCACGCGGGGCTTTTGAAAGAGCATGTGCCGCTGGCGCAGCGGCGAGTGACGGGGATTGTCTCGCGGGGGGGCTCCATCATGGCGAAGTGGATGGCGCACCACGGGCGGGAGAGTTTCCTCTACGAACATTTCGACGAAATTTGCGAGATCATGGCGCGGTACGATGTGGCGCTGTCGTTAGGGGACGGGCTGCGGCCGGGGTGCATCGCGGATGCGAACGACGCGGCGCAGTTCGGAGAGCTCAGAACGTTGGGCGAGCTGTGCCGGCGGGCGTGGGAGCATGACGTGCAGGTGATTATCGAGGGGCCGGGACATGTGCCGATGAACCGGATTCGAGAGAACATGGATCGACAGGTCGAGTGGTGCCACGGGGCGCCGTTCTACACGCTGGGGCCGTTGGTGAGCGACATCGGGGCGGGCTATGACCATATCACGTCGGCGATCGGCGGGGCGATGATCGGCTGGCTGGGGACGGCGATGTTGTGCTATGTGACGACGAAGGAGCATCTGGCGCTGCCGAATCGAGACGATGTGCGCGAGGGGGTGGTGACGTACAAATTAGCGGCGCATGCGGCGGATCTGGCGAAGGGGCATCCGGCGGCGATTGCGCGGGATTTGGCGATGAGCCGGGCGCGGTATGATTTCCGGTGGATAGATCAGTTCAGCTTGTCGCTGGATCCGGAACGGGCGCGGCGGATGCACCGGGAGATGGTGGGCGAAAATGCGGATTTTTGTGCGATGTGCGGGCCGCATTTCTGTGCCATGAGAATCACAAAATCGATCAAGTAACCGTTCGGTTATTCGCTACCCTATGTTTGAGGAAACTGTTCTCTTTGTGAACAAAGAGAACCAGAAAAACTTTCTGAGATGCTTCGCATCTCTTGATGCCTGCCGGGTACCTTTGTCTTTGATTTTTTGGGGGGTGAGCAATAGCGGGCACTTAGGTAAATAACGCTTTATGCCCGCTATTGCCACGCCCCCCAAAAAACGCAATGCAAGAGGACTGCGGAGCGTAAGGAGTAGCGTAGCTATCTGAAAGTCTTTTGGGTACCTTTTCTTCAGAAAAGGTACGGTTCCATCCAATAGGGCACAGAATAAACGAACGATTAATATTTCAATGATATGAACAGTTTTGGGCGACGATTCAGAGTATCGATTTTCGGCGAATCGCACGGCGAACAGATCGGCATAATCATAGACGGCGCCCCCGCCGGGATCGCCCTGAGCGAAGCCGACCTGCAAGCCGACCTCGACCGGCGGCGCGCAGGCGCCAAAGGCACCACTCCGCGCAAAGAAGCCGACCAGCCCCATATCGTATCCGGCGTTTTCAACGGACACACGACCGGAGCGCCGCTGACCGTCGTATTTCAGAACACCGACACCCGCTCCGGCGACTATTCCAACCTCGTGACCCAGCCGCGGCCCGGCCATGCCGACTTCGTAGCACGCGAGAAATGGCACGGATACAGCGACTACCGCGGCGGCGGCCATTTTTCCGGACGCATTACCCTCGGGATCGTAGCCGCAGGAGCGATCGCAAAAAAAATATTGGGTAACGGCATAAAAGTGGAGAGCCGGATTCTGGAAATCGGCGGTTTTACCCGGCAGGAAGAGATAGACGCAGCCGTGCAACGGGCGGTAGACGAGCAGGATTCGCTCGGCGGGATCGTCGAATGCATCGCCACCGGGGTACCCGTCGGGTGGGGCGAACCCTTCTTCGACTCCGTCGAAGCGGTACTGAGCCACGCCCTGTTCTCCATTCCCGCGATCAAAGGCGTCGAATTCGGAGCCGGCTTTGCCGCAGCCCGGATGCGCGGCAGCGAACACAACGACGAGATTATTGCAGCCGACGGGACGACCCGCACCAACCACGCCGGCGGCATCAACGGCGGCATCAGCAACGGGAACCCCATCGTATTCCGAGCGGTAGTCAAACCGACCTCCAGTATTGCACGCATGCAGGAGACCTACAATTTCGCCGACGGGAAAGTCGAACCGTTAGTCGTGCGCGGGCGGCACGACGCCTGCATCGCCCTGCGCGTGCCCGTGGTGGTGGAGGCGATGACCGCTATCGTACTGTGCGATTTCGCCCTCGTTTCCGCCGACGGCCGGAAATCCGCGCCCTGCACGCCTGAGGGGTAAATGTGAACCGCGCATTGCGAATTCTGAATTTATGATTACCTTTGCAAGATGCAAAACCATCCCTGAGTGAGCGCGAATGCCACATATACGATAGATTTTCATGGCCTTAAGGCGGGGCATGAAGGGGGGTACGACTATGTTTTTCCGATCGACGACAGCTTCTTCGCACACTGGCCCGAGGCGGAGATTCGTGCGGGGCGGGGAGAGGCGCACGTGCATGCGGTGAAGCACGCTTCGATGCTGGAACTGGCTGTTACTGTCGACGCGGAAGTGCTCTTGACATGCGACCGGTGTCTGGACGAATTCCTGTGCCCGGTGCATTTCGAGGGACATTCGGTGGTCAAGATCAGCGACTCGATACCGGAAGGGGAACGGTATTCGGGCGATGCGCACCGGGCGGCCAATAACAGCGACGGGGAATTGCTGTGGATCTCGCCGGCGGATCCGAATCTGGATCTGGGACAATATATTTATGAGAGTATTATGCTCTCTTTGCCGTTCCAGCGGGTGCATCCGGCGCTTGAGGATTGCAATCCGGACATGCTGAAACGGTTCCGGATCGTTACGGAATCGGAATTCGACGCCTTGACGCAGGAGAATAAGGGGACGCAGACTGAAAGCCCGTTCTCGGCGCTTGCCGGGCTGGGGGAAGACAATAAATAAAGAATACGATAAATTAGCAAATAAAGAAAATGGCACATCCTAAACACAAGATCTCATCGACCCGCCGTGACAAGAGACGAACTCATTACAAGGCCGTAGCGCCGACGCTGGCTACCTGCTCCAACTGCGGGGCGACTATTCTGTACCATCGCGTCTGCCCGGAGTGCGGCTTCTACCGGGGCAAGAAGGCGATGGAAGTCAAGGGCCAATAGTTTTTTCGGGGGTATTATACCGGAAAATTATGCCCGATTATACCGGAGGCCTGCGCAAGACCGGTTCCCCGGGCGGGGGGGGGAAATAAATAAAAGGCAGGCATCGCTTGCGGTCGCAACGGGATCTTTTCTCGTCCGGGGTCGTATATTCGATTCTGGCCGTGCGGCCGTGCGGTAAAAACCATCACGAACCTAACGTCATAAATTATGAGAATAGGCCTTGATGCAATGGGTGGCGATTTTGCTCCGCGGGTGACCGTGGAGGGTGCCCATGCGGCCTTGACACATTTGTCGGCGGAGACGACCCTTGTCCTGTTCGGCGACCGGGCGGCTTTGGCGGCCGAAGATACATACGGCCTGCTGGACGATCCGCGGATCGATGTCGTTCACACCTCCGAGGTCATCGCTATGGGCGATCACCCGGTAAAGGCTTTCGCCCAGAAGAGCGATTCGAGTATCGCTGTCGGTTTTCGTCATTTGTGCGAAGGGGACATCGCCGGCTTTGCCAGTGCGGGGAGCACCGGGGCGATGATGGTGGGCAGCATGCAGGCTGTGGGGCAGATCGAGGGGGTGATCCGTCCGGCGATCGCCACGGCGTTCAGAACGGCTATGGGAACGGACGTGCTGCTGCTCGACGTGGGGCTGAATGCGGATTGCAAACCGGAGGTGCTCACTCAGTACGGAACGATCGGGAGCATCTATGCGCGCGAAACGCTGGGCATTCCGAATCCGAGGGTGGCGCTGCTCAACATCGGGGAGGAACCGGAAAAGGGAAACTTGCTGACCAAGGCGACTTATCCGATGATGGCGGAACGCGGGGCGGCGGGCGACTATAACTTTGTGGGGAATGTGGAGGGCAAGCATCTGCTGACGGGAGAGGTGGCGGATGTGGTGGTCTGCGACGGTTTCTCGGGCAATACGCTGCTCAAAACGATCGAGGGATTTTATCGTATCTTGCATCGGAAGGGGCAGTCTTCGCCGATTATCGAGGGACTGAATTACGAAAATGTCGGCGGCACTCCGGTGCTGGGGATCAATTCGACTGTGATTATCGGCCATGGCTGCTCGTCGGCTCTGGCTATTGCCAATATGATACGATTGACCGAACGTGCGGCGCGAACGGATATGGTATCGCAATTCAAAAGGGCGTTCAACGGGTAGTTCTCTTTTAATACTCGTCGAACCCTTTTTATTTTTAACCGTTCGTTCATTCACTGCCCTATGTTTGAGGGAACTGTTCTCTTTGTGAACAAAGAGAACCAGAAAAACTT
>NZ_CANQYJ010000126.1 GCF_947628055.1 uncultured Rikenella sp. | reverse complement strand
GAGCAGCGTTCCGAGGGCAGAGGCCGCTGGCGGACTATGCCGAGGTAGCGCGAGGAAGCCGGAGGCAAAACAAGCGAAGCGCAGTTAAAGAGAACAGTACCCTCAAACATAGGGTAGTGATTAAACGAACATTATTGTGTTGTAGCAGTCGTAATCGCATTGAACAGAGCCGTAGCAATTTTTTTACCCCCCCGAGCCGAGATATGCGTATAATCCTTCGCCGCCCAGCCATTCTTCACGAAAGTACCCATTCCCCCCGCCGCACGCATCACATCGTAAGTATTCCAGAACAGCACCCCGCAATCCCGCGCCACCTCCTCCTGCGTTTGCACCATCGCCCGGATCCCCGGCATCGTCACGAACGTCCCGTTGCTGCGCGTAGCCCGGTCGCCCACACTCATAATCAGGATCGCCACCCCCGGGAAACACTGTTTGATATGATTCACCACCGCCGTCATCTGCTTACGGTACGTCGAATAATTCGTCACCTGGCTCGAGACCACATTCAGTCCATATTGCAGAATAATCAGATCATAAGGCGACAGCCTGCCGAACTGTTCGCTCAGCGAACGGTCGATCCGTCCCATCACCGTGCCCGGATTGCCCCGTACCGAGAAATTATCCACACTCACGCCCGTCGGATTCTCCAAGAACACCCCGTAGGCTCTGAACCCCTCCACATCGCCGACCTGATAGCGGATCGACCGGAAATCGCCATCGAGCTGCACCTCCTGCAAAGCCTCCAGCGGATCGGTATTGAACAGGAACTCCTCCTCCCCGTTGACCGTCGCGCGGATCACCGAACGGCCCCGGCTGATGAACAGCAACCGCGCCCGGCCGAACCGGTCGAGATGTTTTTTACTGTGGGAACCCTTGTACTCCACATAGCTGTTCTCCGAAGGAGTGAAATGAAAAGCCGAGATCGTATAACCGTTCTCCTTGCTGTGGACGATGGAGCTCTGTTTCCATTTGCCGAACTTGTGTCCGACCGTCTGCCGGAATCCGGCTACCTGCGAAGTGATCGGCACGAATCCCACCCCTCCCCCGCCATACCGGTTTTGCATCAGTTCTCGGAAATCCGAAGTCAGCAAGTCGCCTTCGATAAAAGAATCGCCCATAAAGCCGATGCGCAGCGGACGCCGCATCTCCTGCACATGGGCCAGCTTGCCGGTGAAAGTGCGCAGCATGGTTTTGTCCGGCGAATAGTCCGTGATCGGAACGATGTCCCCCACCTCAACCGGTGGTGCGGAAGGAAGCGTATCGGACGGAGCGGATTGAGGGATCGGGGGAATTTTTGGGGGATCCATGGGATTCTCCGGAGCGGCAGGCTCAGGCTCCACCAAAATAGTGCTGACCGGCCGGCTGCTGTCTCCCGCAGGCGACGAAGTGGTGTCCGGTTCGGTAACCGACCGGACGGAATATCCCTGCTTCCGGGTACCGGCACCGACCTCGGCGTCGAGCCGGTCGAGATTTTCCACCGTATTGCCCCGGTTGAGGTCGGCGAGAATATCCACCGGTTTGAGACCGGCTTTCTCTACCACAGGTGCCGGGATATATCGGAGTCCGATTGTCATCAGGACGACCAGCACGGCCAGTCCGAAGACATAGCGGATGTAGTTTTTCATAGTTCGTTCGAGAGGACAAATCGTTGCAAAAGTAGCGATTTAAATCGGTTTGCAGGGCTTTGTGCTCTAATTTTTGGCAGTGAACGGATACAAAAAAGCCGTCCTTCATGCCAAAGGACGGCGAGCGGTTAAACGAGAATCCCGCCCTGCCCAAAAAGTTACAGCTCTTTCCGCAGTCTCGATGCCGGAATGCCCAGCATCTCGCGGTATTTGGCCACCGTCCGGCGCGCGATCTTGTATCCCTTCGCCGTCAGCGTATCCATCAGTGCCTCGTCGGTCAGCGGATCGCGTTTGTCTTCGTTCTCGATCGCCTCGGCCAGTATCCGCTTGATTTCGCGCGTGGAGACTTCCTCGCCGCTCTCAGTCGGCAGCCCCTCGGAAAAGAAATATTTGAGCAGGAATACCCCGAAATGGGTCTGTATGTACTTGCTGTTGACCACCCGCGAGATAGTGGAGATATCGAACCCTGTGGCATCCGCAATGTCCTTGAGGATCATCGGCCGCAGCTTCGCCTCGTCGCCCTCGACGAAATAGTCGTGCTGGAACTGCAAGATCGCCCGCATGGTCTTCATCAAGGTCTCCTGCCGCTGCTTGATCGCGGAGATGAACCATTTGGCCGATTCGATTTTCTGTTTGATGAATTGCAGCGCCTCTTTGTCCGCCTCGCTCTGCGCGCTGCCGTTCATCGCCTTTTCGGCCATCCTCAGGTAGCTGCTGTTGATCCGCAGGTCCGGCACGCTGCGCGAAGCCAGTTGCAGGTCGAAGCTGCCGTTGCTGTAGTCCAGAACGAAGTCCGGGATGATGTTCGGCACCGCTGCCGAACTTTCGTCGGAATAGCCGTTGGTGGGTTTCGGGTTTAGGTGCATGATCTCCTCCAAGGCCGCCCGAAACTCCTCTTCGGAAACCCCTAACCGCCGCATCATCCGTTCGTAGTGTTTCTTGACGAACGCGTCGTAGTGATCCGTGAGTATAGCTATTGCCAGCCTCACCGCCGGCGTCTGGTTCCGCAGGGCTTTCAGCTGGATGACGAGGCATTCCCCCAAGTCGCGCGCCCCGATCCCCGCCGGGTCGAGCGTCTGGATCACGCCGATCACCCGGTCCACCTCCTCGTCGGTCACCTCAATCCCCTGTGTAAAGGCAATGTCGTCGGTGATGGAAGCCGTCGGTCGGCGCAGATACCCGTCATCGTCCAGCGTTCCGATCACGAAGCGGGCGACGGTCATTTCCCTGGCGTTCAGGTCGTGGTAGGCCAGCTGTTCGATCAGAAAGTCCTGGAGCGACATCCCCTGCGACAAGGTCGGGGATTTCCGTTCGTCGTCTTTCGAGGTGTTGTTGGTTTTCAGTTTATAGGATGAGGCGCTTTCTTCGTTGCGAATATAATCCTCCAGCGTCAACTGCGCCTCGTCCTGCTCGTTTTCGCGCTCCTCTTCTTCGAGCACCGGGTTTTCCTCGATCTCCTGCTTGACGCGCTGCTCCAGCTGGAGCGTGGGAAGCTCCAGCAGCTTGATGCCCTGTATCTGCTGCGGTGAAAGCCGCTGCTGCAATTTCTGTTCTAAACTTTGAGTAATAGTTGCCATATATTATTGATAGTATCGGGAAACGGCTCTGCAGGGAGCCGTTTGGACAAATATAAACATTTTGGCCTGATATCCCAATTTCGTGTCATTTTAAGTCCTTTTTCCTGCAAACCAAACGACCTGCGCGGATAGCCGCGCAGGTCGCGAGTCTGTCGACCGGAATAAATGTCAGAATTCCGCATTTTTCGGCGTGCGCGGGAACGGGATCACATCCCGGATGTTGGTCATCCCCGTGACGAACAGCACCAGCCGTTCAAACCCTAACCCGAACCCGCTGTGCGGCGCGCTTCCGAACCGCCGTGTATCCAAATACCACTGCATCGTCTCGGTCGGCACCCCCATTTCGTCCATCCGTGCCACCAGCTTATCGTAATCCGCCTCGCGTTCCGACCCGCCGATAATCTCCCCGATCTTCGGAAAGAGCACGTCCATCCCCCGCACCGTCCGTCCGTCCTCGTTCTGCTTCATGTAGAACGCCTTGATCTCTTTCGGATAGTCCGTCATGATGACCGGCCGCCGGAAGTGTTGTTCCACCAAGTAGCGTTCGTGTTCCGCCGCCAAGTCCGCCCCCCAGAAGACCGGAAACTCGAATTTCACCCCTTTGGTGTCCCGCGCTTCCTCCAAAATCTTGACCCCCTCGGTGTAAGTGAGCCGCACGAAGTCGTTCGCCGTCACGAACCGCAGCCGCTCCGTCAGCTCCGCATCGTACATCTTTTCGAGGAATGCCAGATCGTCCGCACAATGCTCCAACGCATAATTGACCAAGTATTTGATGAAATCCTCCGCCAGATTCATGTTGTCCTCGATCTCGTAGAACGCCATCTCCGGCTCCACCATCCAGAATTCCGCCAGGTGCCTCGGCGTATTCGAGTTTTCGGCCCGGAACGTCGGCCCGAACGTGTAGATCTGCCCCAAAGCCATCGCCGCCAGCTCCCCTTCGAGCTGTCCGGAAACGGTCAGGTTGGTGGGCCGCCCGAAAAAGTCTTCGTTGAAGTCCGTCTCTCCCGGCGCGAGCGTCGTCACGCGGAACATTGCTCCCGCCCCCTCCGCATCCGAAGCGGTGATGAGCGGCGAGTTCCAGTAGTAGAACCCCCGGTCGTTGAAATACTTGTGAATGGCATACGCCATCGCGTGCCGGATCCGGAACACCGCCCCGAAGGTATTGGTTCGCGGCCTCAGGTGTGCGATCTCGCGCAAAAATTCGAGGGTATGCCCCTTTTTCTGCAACGGATAGCTCTCCGGATCGGCCAGCCCATAGATTTCGATCGTTCGGGCCTGAATTTCGACCGGCTGCCCCGATGCCGGCGAATCGACCAGCAGACCTGTCACTTTCAGACAAGCCCCTGTCGTAATGTTTTTGAGCAGCGTTTCGTCGAATGCTGCCGTCTCCGCCACCACCTGAATATTATGGATCGTCGAGCCGTCGTTCAAGGCGATGAATGCCACGTTCTTGTTCCCGCGTTTGGTGCGCACCCACCCTTTGGCCGTCACTTCGACGTTCCGCTCGCCGTGTGCGAGCAACTCTGCTATTCTCATGGTTCTGAATCGGTATGTGTGAATTGTTCTGACTTCCCCCGTGCGAAAGGCGAAGATATGCAAAATTTCCGTATCTTCGTCTGTCGTCGCGCGGCTTTTCTCGGTGCGACCTCTTTTCGGATATGCGATTCAGGGACATCATCGGACACGATGAAATCAAACGCCACCTGTGCCGGACGGTGCGGCAGGGACGGATCAGCCACGCCATGCTTTTCACGGGGGCCGAAGGGGTGGGGGCGCTGCCTATGGCGCTGGCTTATGCGCAGTATGTCCATTGCCGCAACCGGACGGACGAGGATTCGTGCGGCGAGTGTCCGGAGTGCTACCGGATGCAGCGGATGGAACATCCGGACTGCCACTACATCTATCCGGTGAATGCGTCGAAAGAGGCGGTGGCGACGGGCCGGGCGGACGAGAAGCCGCGGAGCGAACAGTTCGTGCATGTTTGGCGGCGGATCGTTCCGGAAACCGGGGGGTACCTGACCGAACAGGAGTGGTATGCGGAATTGGGGATCGAGAACCAGCAGGGGATCATCAACAAGAACGATGCGAACGAGTTGGTGCGCCAGATGGGGTTCAAGTCGTTCGAGGGGGGCTATAAGACGGTGATCGTGTGGCTGCCGGAGCGGTTGCACGAGGCGGCGGCCAATACGCTTCTGAAGTTAGTCGAGGAGCCGCCGGAGCGGACGCTGTTCCTGTTCGTGAGTGCGGAGCCGGAGCGGATCATCGCGACGATCCGGTCGCGGACGCAGACGGTGGCTTTGGCGGGGGTGCCGGACGAGGTGATTGCGCGGGAATTAGTTGTCCGGAAAGGGATCGCGCCGGAGCGGGCGGCTCAGGTGGCGCATCTGGCGCAGGGAAGCTGGGGGGCGGCGGTGCGTATGGCGGCGAATGCCGGCGGCGTACAAAGCGAGCACGAGGAGCGGTTCATCCGGCTGATGAGGCTGTGCTACCAACAGAAGTATTTGGGACTGTTCGACTGGGCGGAGGAGATGGCGCCGCTGGGACGCGAGGCGCAGAAGCAGTTCTGTACGGCGGCTTTGGGGATCGTGCGGGAGTGCTATCTGACGGGGATCGGGATGGAGTCGATTGCTTACGCGGATCCGGGGCGGGAGCGGTTCTGCCGGAATTTCGCGCCGTATGTGTCGCATGTCACGGTGGAGGCTTTCGTGGCGGAGTTTGAGCGGTTGTTGGCGCAGATCAAACAGAATGGGAATCCGCGCATTCTGTTCACGCATTTTGCGATGTGTGTCTGCAAGATCATCGGGGCGGCGCGGGTGGCACTCAAAAAATAATGCGATTATATTTTAACTGTTTTTTCGGCTCGGGCTGGTGCCGATTTCTATAGGTGTGGCCTTTACCCTAAAAGCTCAGCGGCCGATCCGGTCTGTAACTGCCCTTTCTTGGCCGGCGCCAGCGGGGCGAAATAAACCTACGATTAATACCCAGCAGTGTCAGGGAGGATACAGGCACGACATTTCCGGTACCGTTTTTCGCCTACACGAAACCGACAAAACCTGAAAGCAAAAGTTATACAAAAGGAACGCGAATGAAAAGAGCCTTTCCGGTATATTCGGAAAGGCTCTTTGCAAACAACCGCAGGAAACAGGTGCTACTTCTTTTCGATTTTGGCCATTTCATCCTTCAGACGCTGAACGAACTCCTCCGGCGTGCGGCTCGACCCCACCAAACGACCCAACTCCTCGCCTTTGCTGTTCAGAATCAGCATAGTCGGATAGCCCTTCACAGCATACCTTTTCGCCAATTCGATCCCCTCGCCCTTTTCG
>NZ_CANQYJ010000125.1 GCF_947628055.1 uncultured Rikenella sp. | reverse complement strand
ACCGCCACCACGAACGCCACCAAGACCAATTTCAGGAAACCCATGACCAACTGCGCGAGCACCTCGCCGCTCGTGGCACCGAAGACTTTCCGCACCGCCACCTCCTGCGCCCGCTGCCGCATGAAGTAGGTGGACATCGCCAGCATCCCCAGCGCCGAAATCACGATCGCCAGCAGCGACAGGAAACCGAGCACCTGTGCCGTCCGCTCCTGCGACTCGTACTGCTGCTGGATCTGGTCGTCGAGGAACGAACCCGTGAAGAGCTGCCCCCCTTTATAGTTGTTGTACCACTCCCGCACCCGGTTCATCGTCCCGAACGGGTCGGCCGGCGAGACCCGGATCAAAATCTGCCACGGATAAAAATTTTCCTCCGGCAACTGGCAGATTATCGCTTCGCCGATCGGCTTGCTCAAGTCCGTCGTGTGGAAATCCCGCACCATCCCCAGCAGCGGAGCCTTCTCGCCGAACTGCGGCGTCCAGCACACCGTGGCATCGTCCGGCAGCTCCATCCGTTTCCACGCCGTCTCGTTGAGCCACACCCCCTGCTGACTTTTAACCCCCGTCCGGCGAATAATCTCGAACCCCATCATCTCCATATAGGCCGAATCGCCGATGAAAACTTGAAAGCTGTGGTCTCTGCCCTCCTTGTCTGTCGCCGAGTTGTTATTCCCGCCATCAGTTGGCGTGCCGGCTACGAAGGCCACCTGCTCGACCCCCGGAATCGCCATCAGCTGGCTCCTAACCGAGGCCCGTTCCGCTACATTTCGGGCCACATTGTCACAGGTGAGGAGGTAGTCGTGCCGGTAGCCTAAGTCGGTCTTCATCATGAAGTTCGTCTGCCGGATCACCGTGATCGTACAGCCGAGCAAGGCAATGGTAATGCAGTACTGAAAAACGATCAAGACCTTGCTGTAGACCATTTTGGTCTGACGGTGGAACGTTCCCCGTACCACATCGATCGGTTTGGAAGCGCGTCAGCACGAAAGCCGGTACCAACCCCGAGACCGCCCCGATCACCAGCACCCCCGCCAAAGCCAGCAGCACATTCTCCGTCGTGAAATTCTCTTTGATGGAGATGTCGGTCTGCATCACCTCCCGGAACCACGGCTCGACACTGGACGCCATCAACAGCCCCAGTACGAACGACACAAAACAGATAATCAACGATTCGAGGATAAATCCGCCGAACAGACTGCCGCGCGAGCCGCCCAACAACCGTCGCGTAGCGGCCTCTTTCGCCCGGAACCCGCTCTGCGCCACCGACAGGTTGATGTAGTTGATCACTGCGAAAACCAGGATCAGCACCGCCGTCAGACCGAGGATCAGCACGAAAGTCGCGTTGTTCCCGCGGAACAGTCCCGTGTTGTCGATTGCCGGATGAAGGTAAATATCCCGCAGCGACACCAACCGGATCGTCTGCGTCGGATCGTTTACAAATGTCGGGTCGCCCAATTCGCGGAAAAATGCCGGCATCTCGGCCGTTTTCGACGACAGGTCCGCCCCCGGTTTCGTCAATACGTACGTCGCATAGGACCGGGTCCCGAAGTCATCGAAGTTGGTCTGGAACATCCGATCTTCAGCCTGTAGTTTGGACATCGGATAGATCATATCCACCGACCGAAAGTGCGTCCGGTCGATATCCCGGATCACGCCGCTGACGATAAATTCCGCTCGGGATTTTTCGGACACCTTGACCGGTTGCCCCACGGCCGACCGATTGCCGAAGAGCTTCCGGGCAAAACTTTCCGACAATACGATATTGTTTTTGGCCTGCAAAGCCGTGTGCGGATCGCCTTCGACGAACGGAAACGAAAAAACGTCGAACAAGGTCGAATCGGCATACCACACGTCGCCCCAAAAGAGCTGTTCCATTACCGGCGAATAGAGTTGTCCGCCGGGGTACCCCCATATCCGCACCGTCGCCTCGATCTCCGAATACCGGGCTTCCAAACCCGGTGCAGTCGGCGCGCCGAACAGTACTCCTTTGGCATGTTCCAGCCGGTAGATCCGTTCGCCTTTTTCATGCTGTCGGTCCACCCGCAGTTCATCCTGAATATACAGCCCGATCAGCACCACGAACATCAACGAGACGGCGAAACCGAAAATGTTGATCGCCGTGAACAGCTTGTTCCGCCGGAGAAAGTTCCAGAACGATTTCAACCCGAATAAGTGCCTCATGACATCAGTATTAAATGGTTCGACTGTACCTTCCCGTGCCAAAAACGTGCAAAACCACTTAATTCGTTGATTATAACAGACATAGACAACAAGCCCGATGGACGGATTGTCTAATTTCTTGACACCTGGTGTCCAAAATTTGGACACCAGGTGCCTAAAAAACCCGGGCCGGTACGCTCCTCGAGAGGAGCGACCGGCCCGGGCGCATCAAACGCCGCCGTGCTTCGCAGCACAGCTCGGACTACGCAGTGATCTCGATGCAGTCGCCATTGTACACGTTCACCCCCAAATGCCGGGCGATGTATTTGATGGCCTGCTGAGCTTTCACCGAGTTGCCGGCGTCGTCTAACGGCGGGGCGAAGGCGGCGATTCCAAACCCACCGGGCAGAACGCCCATAACACCGCCTCCGACACCCGTCTTTGCGGGTATGCCACTGGTATACATCCAGTCGCCTGTATGTTCGTAGAAACCGACCGCGGCGATCATCGCCGTGATCTTGGGGGCGAGCGCCCGGTCGAACACTTGCTTGCCTGTCACCGGGTTCAGCCCGTAGTTCGCGATCGTGCAGCCCGCGACTGCCAGCTGCCGGACGGTCACGCCCATCGAGCACTGGCGAGTATAGAGGTCGAGCGACATGTCCGGATCGTCATAGATCCGGCCGTAATTCTTCAACAGCCATGCGATCGATTTGTTGTTGAAGTTGGTGGCCGTCTCCGACCGGTACAGCTCGTCCTGGAGCACCAACGGCGAACCGCACAAATCGGCCATATTTTCTTCGATCGCTTTCCACTTGGCCTCCGAATTACCGACGGGCGCAACCATGCTGCAAGCCGAAATGGCTCCCGAGTTGACCAGCGGCGTGCTGGGATGGTCGTTCTCCAGCAGGATCGCCATAATGGAGTTGAACGGCAGTCCCGTGGCGTCCGCCCCGATCTTTTCGAGCAGAACTTCGGGCCCTGACTGGCGCAGCACTAACACGGCGGTATGCACTTTCGATATGGATTCGATGCCGAACACGTAGTCTGTATCTCCGACTTCGATCACTTCGCCGCCGGGCAGGCTCACGGCAATCCCGAACAAATCGGAGGGCACGTTGGCCAGGTAGGGTATGTAGTCGGCATTGGCGCCGCCTGTGGTGTTTTTCACTTGCTCGTAGGCTTCGTTCACCACGGCTTTGAGCTCGGCTACAGAAATAGTTTTTTTCATAATATGCCTCGATAATTTTCTGTTATGCAATTATATGCTTAATTGTAGGGTTTATTGTACACTCGGTTTGAGGGAACTGTTCTCTTTGTGAACAAAGAGAACCAGAAAAACTTTTTGAGATGCTAACGCATCTCTTGAGCCTGCCGGGTACCCTTGTCTTTGATCCTTTTGGGGTGTGAGCAATAGCGGGTTATCGAGTGATTACCTTATACCCGCTATTGCCGCACCCCAAAGAAAGTGCAATGCAAGAGGACTGCGGAGCCTAAGGAGTAGCGCAGCTATCTGAAAGTTTCTTTGGTTCTTTCTTTTCAAAGAAAGAACAGTCACTCACAGCACCGCGCAAAATAAACCTACGACAAAGTATATAATCGCTTTTTAAGTCAGGGGAGACATTTCCCCGTATTACACTTATTTGTCGACCTTCGCCGTGACAGCCTTTGCTTTCGCCTTGACCCCCATCTCGGCAGCCTTGACACTCACCTTTCCGGCAGCCGACGAAACAGCCGAAGCCGCAGAAGCCACCCCCTGATTCATCTTCTCCTTCACAGAGTCTTTCAGTTCGCCGACCTTTTCCTTAGCCAGCTCCGCCTTTTCCTTGACCACCTCCTTCATCTGTCCGGCCTTCTCCTTGACCGTTTCCTTCACCAGCTCCGCCTTTTTTTTCAGCGAGCTTTTGGTTTCATCCGCCTTCTCCCGGGCCTGACCCGCCTTCTCTTTCATGCGCTCCTTGAGATGTTCGGCCTCTTTGGAGACCGCCTCTTTGGTGTTCCCGGCCGCACTTTTGATGGAACGGCCCGCCTCTTTCATGTCCTTTTTCGCTTCGGCCAAAGCTTCTTTAGCCTCCTTGTGATTGACAGTCGCTTTCATAATTCGATAGTTTTTGAGAAAAATTTATTAATTGTGTTTATTTACCCGCGGATTGTTCCCCTCACCGGTGTTCGGATCGACGACCGGATTCGCAGTCGGCGGCACTACCGGAGCGCCCGAAGCCGCCGGTGCAGCCTGAACGGTCGCAGCAGTTTCCCAGTGGAACGGTTCGATCCGGGCATTCGGGTCCTTCCATCCCGGTTTGCGCAAAGCATAGATCACGAACGGGACCGCCACGACAATCACCGCACCGATAATCAGTACGCCGAACCACATGCCGTCTCCGATCCCCGAAATGGAACCCGGCTTCACGAAGCTCAGGATAAAGGCCAGCAAAGAACCTAAGAATCCGATTCCGCCGACGAACCAAAGCAGAATATTTCCCTTCTTGCCGATCCGGAACGGACGCTGCTCCTTGGGCATCTTATAGCGCAGCATGATGGCCGAAGCGAACATCAACATGTACATAATCAGATACAAAAGCACCGTCAGCTGGGAAAGAATCTGGTAAAACGACTGCACGGAAGGCATGACCACGAAGAGCAGCCCCAAAAGCGTCACCACGCCCCCCTGCACGTAAAGAATATTTTTCTGAACGCCCAATTTGTTGGTCTTCTGGAAGAACGGCGGCAGATAGCCCGCTTTTCCCACCGTGAAGATACCTTTCGACGGCCCGGCCACCCAAGTCAGCACCCCGGCCAGCACACCGAACGCCAGCGCGACGGCGATCACCGGAGTCGCCCAAGTCAGATGGAGATAGCGCAGATAATTGTCGAATCCGACCAGCAGCGATTGCGTCAGGCTGATGTCTTTGGCCGGAATCACCAGCCCCAAGGCGAAGGTGCCCAATACGAAGATCAACACGGTGATCAACGCGCCGATAAAAATCGCCCGCGGATAGTTTTTCCCCGGATTGTTCACGTCCATCACATGCACGCCCATCATCTCCATCCCGGCATAGAAGAGGAAGATACTGGAGGCCAGCACCAAATTGTCGAACTTCGAGAGGTCGGGAAAGAAGCTCTGGCTCATGTCCATCTGGTTCTGCCCGCCGGTCGAGAGGTAGATGATCCCGAAGATAATCAGCAGGGCGGCCGGAATGATGGTACCGACCATGGCTCCGATTTTGGAAATCTTGCCGACCCAGCCCAGTCCTTTCATCGAGATGAAAGTCGCGATCCAGTAGATGGCCAGCACGACGATCAGGGTGTACAGTTTGTTGGATGCCAGCCCCATGTCGTGCGCTTCGTTCATGCCGATGAACGCGAGGGCGACGGCGCCGAAGGTCAGCACGGTGGGGAACCAGATGGTGCTTTCGACCCATTGCAGGAAAATGGCCAGGAAGCCGGTCCGGGTGCCCATGGCTTCGCCGACCCAGCGGAACACCCCTCCCTGTTTGTTGGCGAACATGGCTGCCAACTCGGCTGCCACCAGTGCCGTCGGGATCAGGAACACGATGGCGGCGAACAGATAATAGAATGCGGAGCTCAGTCCGTAAGTCGCTTCCGCCGGAAGCCCGCGCAGGCTGACGACGGCGGCTACGTTCATAATGGCCAGTGTCATCACACTGAGCTTGAACGCTGTGGATTTGGTTGAATTTGCCATTGTCGGATAGTTTTTGGTTATGAAATATGAATTCAGATATTTGCTAACGTACTGCTAACCCGGTCGGAACCGTCCACTGGCATTCATGCAAAACCCGTGCAATTTTTATCCGCACTTTCTGTATCAGGTTGGGATATGTCAGTTAAGAAGTTAATAGACAGAGGATTAAAACAATTTACTTTACCCCGGCGCGTTCTATTTCGCGGCGGCGCAGAATGACTGGACATCTCCGCAGAACAACGCGCTGTGGCAGGACGAGGTCAAGACTTTGTTCGACCCTTGTCCGGCGGGCTGGCGGGTGCCGAAAAACGGGCCGGACAACCTGAGCCCGTGGAGTGCGTTTACGGTTGAGAACAGTACGTGGAACGGTGAGGCGACCAATCCGTCGGGCGGCCGGTTCTATGACCGCAGCGTAGTCTATGGGCCGACCGGGGCCTGGTATCCGGCCAACGGGGTACGGTATGCGAATACCAGCTATTTAAACGAATGCGAAATAAACGGCTATGCGTGGAGTGCGACCTATGTCGGAGAACTGACTTATCGTTTTTTTTGCAGGGCTTCGACGGTCGAACCGGCTCGTACAGCTTATGGATGGCGTGCTCATAGTTTTTCAGTCCGTTGTGTACGGGAGTAGGAGGTAAGGATAGGAGTGTGAAGCGCCCCGTTCCTC
>NZ_CANQYJ010000124.1 GCF_947628055.1 uncultured Rikenella sp. | reverse complement strand
ATAGATTTTATCGGGTTCGGAATTTAGGTTAATAAAAAGGTTTTATTCCGATTTGTCCGTTATACAGGCAAAATAGTACCAAACAGGCGTAGGTTCCGCTTTTTCATACTTGTAGTCAGCTAAGTATAGCCCTGATCTTGTCGAGCGTTGCATATCTAACTCTCGTTTCATTTGGGTGTTGGTATAGGCGCCCCCTTCGTAATGAACATAGTGCCTGTATAATTCTTTTCTTAATTCAGCCCCGGCATCCGGCTGCTCCTTGCTGACCGTATCGTAAACGCATTGATATTCCAGCGGAAAAGCGAGCACCAGCGAAGTGTCCTTGCCCGTCAGGTTCCCGACCAGCGAACGGTCGACCTGCAAATCCTTCGTTGCAGAAATGAATGCCGGCGCCACATAACCTGCCAAATGATTGGCATTCACACGGGTCAATTTTTCCTTGACTTTCCCATTTCTACCCACTGTAATCTGCACATAGACCTCCGCCGGTTCATCGACCGGCAAAGACAAGGCGAAAAGCGTGTCCCGCGTAGAAAAAACCATCGGCCCGTCGATCCGCTCGCAAACCGAGCGATAGAGCGCGGCGTCCAAAGAGGATTGACTGTAGCCGGACAAGGTCGTCACAAAAAACAAACTGCCGATAAGGATACCGTATTTCTGAAATGCATTCATTGTGTTGATTTTAATTCGAATTGACAAATCTTATTCTTGCGATTCTCGGATAAAAGCAAGATAATACCAGATAGGAGTGGGTGTGGCAGTCTGATATTCCCTTTCTGCTCGAGAAAATGCATACCAGAGATTGCTTCTACTGTCCAGTTCTATTTGATAAGTGGCTAATTCCGGATAAGACCTCCTTTGATAAGGATATATAGGTTTTTTCCAACCCATATTGGCAAGGTCATAGCTATCGGGGATTGTACGTAGAGATTCTCTCACATAGTCTCCCATATTCGGCCACTCCTTGCTGAGGGTATCGTAGATGCAATGGTATTCCAGCGGAAAAGCGAGCACCAGCGAAGTGTCCTTCCCCGTCAGGTTCCCGACCAGCGAACGGTCGACCCGCAGGTCTTTCGTTGCAGAGACGAACGCCGGCGCCACATACGCCCCGATATGATTGGCATTCACGCGGGTGAGTTTTTCCTTGACCTTCCCGTTCCGACCCACTGTAATCTGCACATAGACCTCCGCCCGTTCATCGACTGGCAAAGACAAGGCGAAAAGCGTGTCCCGCGTAGAAAAAACCATCGGCCCGTCGATCCGCTCGCAGACCGAGCGATAGAGCGCGGCGTCCAAAGAGGCCGACGAAGAAAGGGATTGCGCGAAAGCAATCTGCCCGGAAAAGGCGAGCAAGGCCGCCATACCGACGAAAGTTTTTCCTCTTGTTTTCATAATGGCAACATTAAAAAATAAGTAAAACCTCGCGGCGTTAGTAGTTCGATAAAAATAGATAAAAATAATTCAATTACCAAAATGAATATTATCGGTCGATAATTAAAAAATAAATTACAAATAAACCGATGTCCGAGATTAAGGTCGGAGAGAACTTCCGAGGCGGCCCTGCGGTGCCGAACGGCACTGCGCCAATGCCGAAAAACGGCCCCAAAAACGATAAAGCAGATCATCGCAAAATCGCGTATGATCACCGTCGGCATAAAATGCCGCGCGGCCCCGGCAAACGAATGCCGGGGCCGCGTGCGACAAAATAAGCACGGAAAGGAGGTTACCGAATGATCCGGTTGGTCGCCGTATCCGGAAAAACCACACAGGGTTTGAACGTTTTCGCCTCCTCGAAATCCATGATCCCGTAAGACATGATAATCACGACATCCCCCACCGCCACTTTCCGCGCCGCTGCGCCGTTGATGCAGATACAGCCGCTTCCGGCAGGCCCTTCGATCACGTAAGTCTCTATCCGCTCGCCGTTGTTGTTGTCCACGATCTGCACTTTTTCGCCCGCGATGATATTGGCCGCCTCCATCAGCTCCCGGTCGATGGTGATGCTGCCCACATAATCGAGGTTGGCCTCGGTTACGTGCGCGCGGTGTATCTTCGATTTCAATACCTCTATCTGCATGGCATTTCGGTTCATAATTGTACGTCTTATTTGAAAAACCGGCGTTGGAACAGGATCAGGTAAACGACGCCGCACGTCACATAAGCGTCCGCCATGTTGAAAATCGGACTGAAAAACGTATACGGTTCTCCCCCGACGAGCGGCACCCAGTCCGGCATCCGGTCGATCTCGATGATCGGAAAATAGAGCATGTCCACCACGCTCCCGTGCAGGAACGAAGCGTAGCCCGTCCCCCACGGCACGAACCGTGCCACGTCGGTGAAGGTGGATTCCGAGAAGATCAGCCCGTAAAAAGCCGAGTCGAGGATATTGCCTATCGCCCCCGCCAGGATGACGGAAATCCCGACGATCACCCCCGTCGGCGCATCCCGTTTGATAAGCCGGCGGATATACCAGCCGATAGCCACGACCGCCGCGATCCGGAACAGGCTCAGGATCAGCTTTCCGTATTCTCCGCCTAACTCCATGCCGTAAGCGGCCCCCTGGTTCTCGATAAAACGGATGTAGAACCATTGTCCGAAAACCGGAATAGCCTCGTCTATTGTCATGTGTGTCTTGACGCACAGTTTGACGATCTGGTCGGCTGCCAGCAGCAGGACGATGAGCAGGATGGCGAGCAGTCTCTTTTTTCTTTTCTGTTCCATAAATCGGGCTTTTCGCCCTGACGATCAAGTAGGTTCCGACAGCCGGGATCGTCCGCAGATCCGGGCAAGTCACGGCAAAGGTACTAAAAAAGCCGATTTCCCCGCATCCCCTGCAAGGTGACACGAGAAATCGGCATGTGAAAGTTGAATCGATGAGGGATCAGCGCCCGTCAATAAAAGGCCCTATTTGCCCACCGCTGCGCTGAGTTCCGCTCCTGCCTTGAATTTGACGACCTTCTTGGCAGCGATCTTGATCGCAGCCCCCGTCCGCGGATTACGCCCGGTACGGGCCGGTTTTTTGGTCACGCTGAACGAGCCGAAGCCCACCAAAGCGATCTTGTCGCCCGCTTTCAGCGCTTTGCCCGTAACACCGATAAAAGCTTCGAGTGCTTTTTTAGCCTGAACTTTGGTCAATCCTGCTTCTGCAGCGATTGCATCGACGAGTTGAGATTTATTCATAATAGTAATGTTTAGAGAGTTAGTGTTTCTCGATTGTTACGTTGCAAATATAGTTTATAAAACGTAACCGCCAAGCATTTAGCGACTTTTTTTCGTCCTCTTTGTGATTTTCGTGAAAAGCCGCGGGGTGTTTTGGCCGGAAGAAAAAAACCGCTACTTTTGTGCTCGGAGAGGTGGCAGAGTGGTCGATTGCGGCGGTCTTGAAAACCGTTGAGCTGCGAGGCTCCGGGGGTTCGAATCCCTCCCTCTCCGCAGAGGATTCAGATTATCCGTTTCCTGTGTAAAACGGGGACTAAAAGAGGGGCTGGGGCAGTCCCTCTTTTTTAGTTGTCATCGGCTTTACCGACCTCAAAAGACAGACTGCGCGCTTGGCCGAAATCGGCCAAGCGCGCAGTCTCTTTATACGCCCCGGCCCGGCCACGGGAAAGCCGCACCGTTCACCTTCCCGGGCTTTTTCGGCACAAGGATTGCTTCGCCTCTTTCCATAACAGTATCCAAAAATCTTATCGAATCATGTTTACCGGAACCGATTTAGTCCATTTCTTCCAGGAAAACGCCGCGCTGGCCGTTTTCCTGACCGTCGCGGTCGGCTTTTGGATCGGCAAGCTCCACTATAAAAGTTTCTCGCTCGGCACCGTCACCAGCGTGCTGCTGGTGGGCGTGGCCGTCGGGCAGATGAAAATCGAGATTCCCGAACCGGCCAAAACCCTCTTTTTCCTGATGTTTCTTTTCGCCGTGGGATATGCCGTGGGGCCGCAGTTCTTCCGGGGGGTGCGCAAAGACGGTCTGCCGCAGGTGGGGTTCGCCGTGGTGGTCTGTGTGCTGTGTTTGGCTTCGGTATGGGGCTGCTCTCTGGTCATGGGTTACGATACGGCGCAGGCCGCTGGATTGCTGGCCGGGTCGCAGACGATGTCGGCGGCCTTGGGGGCGGCTACGGACACGATCCGCGAGATGCCGAGCTTAGCGAATCTGGACTTGAGCACCATGCCGGTCGTTTATGCCGTGACTTATATCTACGGTACGGCAGGTTCGGCCTGGCTGCTGGGCACTTTGGGGCCCCGTCTGCTGGGCGGCGTGGCGAAAGTGAAGGCGGCGGCCAAGGAGTTGGAAAGCCAAATGGGCGACGACATGAGTGCCCAGCCGGGATTCAACCCGGCGGTGCGGCCCGTCGTATTCCGGGCTTTCAGCGCCGATAACGAATGGTTCGCTCCCGGCCATACGGTACGCGAGTTCGAGGAGAACATGCGGAGGCAGGGGAAGCGTATTTTCGTGGAACGGCTGCGCCAACAGGGGAGAATCCGGGAGGTGACACCCAAAACGATGATCTATCGGGGCGACGAGATCGTCATCAGCGGCCGGCGCGAGTTTGTGATCGAAGAGGAGGAGTGGATCGGCCGGGAGATCGTGGACGAGGATCTGGTCAACTTCAATGTGGAGCGGTTAACGGTGGTGGTCGGTAAAAAAGAGGCTTCGGGCATGTGCATCCGCGAGCTGCTGAAGTCCGATTTCATGCACGGGGTGCTGATCCGCAGCATCACGCGCACGGGGGTGAAGATCCCGGTGCTGGGCGGCGGCAAACTGGACACGGGCGACCGTCTGGAACTGATGGGCCTCAAACAGGATGTGGATCGTGCTGCGGCGCGGCTGGGTTTCAGCGATCCGGTGACGGAAAAGAGCAGTATGACGCTGGCCGGACTGGGAATCGTGCTGGGGGGGCTGATTTTCGGCTGGATGCTGGTGACGCGCATCGGAAACATTCCGCTGAGCCTGACGGTGAGCGGGGGTGTGCTTATCGCGGGATTGGTGTGCGGGTGGCTGCGGGCCAAGCGTCCGAATCTGGGGGGGATTCCCGAACCGGCGGTGTGGTTTATGAACAATGTGGGGCTGAATGTCTTTATCGCCATTGTGGGGATTTCGACCGGGCCGACGTTCATCCGGGGGTTCCAGGAGGTGGGATGGAGCCTGTTCCTTGTGGGGGCCGTAGCGACTTCGATCCCTTTGATCGCGGGTATCTTTGTCGGAAAGTATCTGTTCAAGTTCAACGATGCGCTGACGTTGGGCTGTTGTGCGGGTTCGCGCACGACGACGGCAGCTCTGGGTGCGGTCGAAGAGACTCTCGAAAGCACCGTGCCGGCTATGGGTTACACGATCACATACGCTATCGGCAATACGTTGCTGATTATCTGGGGGGTGGTCATTGTGCTGCTGGTCGCCTGAGCGTATCCGATCGTTTTTGCCCGAGTTGGAGAATCCCGTTCTCTTGCTGAGGAAAGAACCGCGGAATGTCTTTTACTGCCGGGTGCCGCGGGCTCTCGCCAAGGGGTGCAATGACCCTATGCTGAGCGGCCCGCGCGCTACGCCGGGGGTATTGGGGCTTGTACTGCTTCGTTTAAGGCAGTTACAATCCTTGCCGGCGTTTTGTTGGGGCTTGCGTTGTTTTGGTTAAGTAGTTACAGTCCCTTGCCAACATTTTGTTGGGGCTTGCGTTGTTTTGGTGAAGGTAGTTATAGTCTCTTGCTGGCGTTTTTTTGGAGTTTGCGTTGCTTTGGTGAAGGTAGTTATAGCCTTTTGCCGGCGTTTTTTTGGAGTTTGCGTTGCTTTGATTAAGTAGTTACGGCCCCTTGCCAACATTTTGTTGGGGCTTGCGTTGCTTTGGTGAAGGTAGTTATAGCCTATTGCCCGGCGCGGGCACGCGCGGCTTGCCCGGCCTGAGGGTAGTTCTGTACTTTAGGGTAATTACAGCCCGGTTGGAGTGCCGAGCGGCACCCGCGCGCGACGGCTGGAGTATGAAATCGTTCAAAAGCATGAATTGCTTTTGAACAGGATTTCCGCCAGCGCGCGGGACAAGTACAGTTTCAGGTCGCAGCCTGCGGAGTTGGGGGTAGTTACAGCCCGGCCGAAGTACTTGGCAGGTTCAAAAGATGCGTAAGCATCTCAAAAAGTTTTTTCGGTTCCTTTTGTTCACAAAAGGAACAGTTCTCTCCCGAACACGTACAATAAATCCTACAATTTATTTTTAGTTATTGCGATTCGCAGAATCGCCGACCTCTGCAGTGCCGCTCGGCACTCGAGCTGGGAGTTTGTTCTGCCTTAGGAAGTGGGCGCGTGGCCGAATACGACGAACTTTTTATTGTACTGTTATTTTGATACTATTTGCGTACCGCAAGGCACTGCGGGCCGCAGCCTCCCGCAGCGGAGGCCCGGTGCCGCTCGGCACACGAGCCTGGCTGAAATTACCCTATCTAGTTCCTCTGGCTCCGGCCTGATCGCAAGTAATAAGAAGCACGCGAAAGCACTCCCGAAAGCGTCGCTCTTGAAACCAGTGTCTTCCTTAATTGCGGGTAGACACAGCAGACCCGGGAATGCCGTGTTTTGCCTTGAGAAAGCCGGGCAGAACGACCTGCTTTCGACAAGGCGAAACCGATTCCCGGTGACTTCTTTGTTTACTTTGACCTTCGGTCTTCCTCGCGCTGCCTTGGCATAGCCCGCAAGCGGTCTCTGCTCTCGGTACGCTGCTCGGTTCTTG
>NZ_CANQYJ010000123.1 GCF_947628055.1 uncultured Rikenella sp. | reverse complement strand
AATCAAGCGGAGACTAAGCATGTAGAAAACTTCGGGGTTCCTCGTTTGGACGAGGGTTCGATTCCCTCCAGCTCCACCAAAACCCTGACAATCATTCGATTATCAAGGACACATTAGCAGGCGCACTCTTACCACCAGAGTGCGCCTTTTCTATCATTTCAGGCACAAATCTCCAACTGCGACGGTATGCCCACGAGCTGCCTTGTCTATAAATCCTTAATCAGCAAGGAATTATCTTTCCCGTAAACCACCTCGCGCATATTCAGGATGGTTTGCCACTCTTTGCCGAAATCGTTCTTGATGTCGATGCGGAAATCTTCCGATCCGAAAGTATCCACCTTGTCGAATAGATAACCGACACTGATACGGCCGATGTCCAAAGCCGGAATATAAGCCGGGATCACCTTGTCGCCCTCGGCGGGAGTCTCGATCACCAGCCCGATCTTCAGAAGCGTCTCCAACGTGTCCGAAGTCAGTTGGGTCGGAATGCGGTACCGTTCGGAAAGCGCGTCCGCCGTATACGGCTTTTCGCCCGCCTCGAAACGCTTGACGATAAGATACATGACAGTCAACAGAATAAAATCCCGGTAGCGTCGGCTGATATTCTTGGTCTCCTGCTCGAAATCGAACTTGCTGATATTCTGGTGTGCAAAAGCCAATGCAGCGCCGAACAAGCAGATGAACCAAGAGAGCTGCAGCCAGAGCAACAGCAGCGGCAGCGCAGCGAAACTTCCGTAAATGGCGTTGTATTTCGAGATCCATATTTGTCCGCTGATATACAGAATCTGGAAAATCTGGAAAACGACTCCCGTAAACAGGCCTGCGAACAGCGCACTGCGAAACTTGACTTTCGTATTCGGCACATACATGTACAAGAAAACGAACAGCAGGACAGTTATCAGATACGGAATGACTTTGACCACCGGTGCGATAGCCCAGCCCAGGATATGTTCCTGGCCAGCGGCGGTGTTGAGCATGATCGAGAATCCGGCATTGCAGATCAGAAAAACGGGCGTGATGACCAGCAAGGCCAGGTAATCGGTAAACTGGCGCACATAAGGCCGGCCGTGTTTGATCTGCCAGATGTCGTTGAAATTGCTTTCGATCTTGCTGAGCAGACTGAATATAGTATAGAGCAAAAGCACGATGCCCACACCCAGGAAGACGCCCCCTTTGGCATATTCGAGCGACTGGTCGATGAAACTCATGGCTTGGCGCAGCAGCCCCTCCTGTCCCGAGAAGTAGCGGAACAGCTCGCTTTGAACGATGTTCTGGAAACCAAAACCCCGGGCGATGGCAAACAGCACGGCGAGAATTGGTACGATGGAGAGCAGCGTGCTGTAAGTCAGCGCTCCGGCCCGGATGTTGAGTTGCGACCCGCTGATATTGCGGATCGCGAGGATGAAGCTTTTCAACAGGTTGAAAAGTCCGACCCGTTTAACCGAGCTGTCGATGCTGCTGATCCGCCAGATGTCATAAGTAAAGAAGCGGATCGTGTCGATAACGAACTGCTTTGTTTTCAGAAAAAGTTTCTTCATAATCCGACCGGTATAGGCCTGACAATCCGGTTCAGGAAATCGTTGAGCGGCTTCATCAGCTTGAACAGCCTCAGCGCTTCCGGAATATACCCCGGACTCGTGACCAAATCGTCCGCCATGTGCACCCAGACATAGAAATGGTTCAGCTTCAGATACTCCGCCGCCGGAGAATCCGCACTGAATCCCCTCGGCACCCGTTTGAGCACCTTATCCTCCCGACACAAGTCGCCTATATGTTTCCGAAATTCCGGTTCATTGACGATCGCACTGAACTCCTCCCAGTCCGTATCGATCGCCTGCCGGATTTTGTTCAACGAAGCGGCATGTTCTTCCGTAATGTAAAGCCCGCACGACACCACCGACATTCCTCCCGGCTCGACGTGCATATAGTAGCCCGACAACGGGCTGTGCCGGTCGCCGTCCGCATTCATCACCACGCCGAAATGGGTTTTGTAGGGTCTTTTGTCCGCCGTAAAGCGCAGGTTCCGGTTGATCCGGTAAATCAGTTTGGTCACATCCGGGTAGCCCAGCGACGGATCGAAGCGATTGATCCCCTCGACCATCCGCGCCGCATTTTCCAACACATTTTCCCGCGCCGCGTCATAGCGCGCCCGGTTTTCGTGGAACCACTCCTTGTAATTGTTGCGCCGCAGGTCGTCCAGAAATTCCAGCGTCGATTTTTCGATCATATCCTATTTCGTTTCGTTATTTCGGATCGATTCGTAGTGGGCGGCCCGTTTCGGATTCATCGGGAACCACCCCTTGAGCACCCGTTCCTGCTGCTCGAATACCTCCTTGATCGTCCAGAACGACGAAAAGGCGAACACCCCCAGCAAAGCCGACAACAGGACATGGTCCGTCAACATCGACCCCGCCGTCCCTGCTATTCCCAGCACGAGAAACAACCACCAGCACCGCGTGCCCCAGTAATATTCGGCCTTGACCACTACCGGATGGAACAAGCCGATAATCAGAAATGTGCAAATGCCTATCACCAATCCCAAAAGCCGATAATCCTGCAAAAACTCCATATTTCTCTTTTTCGTTTCGTAAAGATAGGAAAATGCCGCGGAAAACATCTCGACCGGCGAGAAATTCCGCGGCATTCATCCGTTCCGTCCCTTACTTTTCAGCCGCCCGCAGACGATCGTCTTCCAACAACCGCGCCGCCTCCTTCCGAAGATCGGACGCCGAAATCCCCAGTTTCGCAGCAATTCCCTTTCCGCAGCGCTCGTCGGCCAAGTAAAAGCGCGCCGCCGCCCGCAGACGAATGGCATCCGGCACCCCGGCCATCGCCTCCGCCGCATTTGAAATCGTCCGCTGCTGCTCGTCCGGCGGCAAAAGGCGGAACAGATCTCCCGGCTGGCTGTAATAATCCGTATCCGCGCGATGGTTGTAATGGAATGCATCGCCCTGAAGCGGCAGCGGCGGTTCGAGCCTTCCGCGGTCGTCGGCCGGCCCGCCGAAACTGTTCGGTTCGTAGTTCACCGCCCCGCCTCCGTTATCGTCCGAGCGCATCAGCCCGTCGCGATGGTAGTTGTGCACCGGCACGCGCGGCCGGTTCACCGGCAGGCTCTCGAAATTGGCACCCAACCGGTAGCGGTGTGCGTCGCCGTAAGCGAACAGCCTCCCCTGCAACATCCGATCCGGCGAAAAACCGACCCCCGGCACGTTGTTGGCCGGATTGAAAGCCGCCTGTTCGATCTCGGCGAAATAGTTCTCCGGATTGCGGTTCAGCTCCATGACCCCCACCTCGATCAACGGATAATCCTTGTGGCTCCACACCTTCGTGAGGTCGAACGGATTGACCCGATAGGTGAGCGCTTCGGCCTCCGGCATGATCTGGACGTAGAGCGTCCACCGCGGGAAATCGCCCCGCTCGATCGCCTCGAACAGGTCGCGCTGCGACGCTTCGCGATCTTTCGCCACGATCTGCGCCGCCTCCTTGTTCGTCAGGTTCTCAATCCCCTGTTGAGTCCGGAAGTGGAATTTGACCCAGAATCGCTCGTTCCGGGCATTGAGGAAGCTGTAAGTGTGGCTCCCGAAACCGTGCATATGGCGCAGGCTCTTCGGAATCCCCCGGTCGCTCATAAGAATCATCACCTGATGCAGCGACTCCGGACTCAGCGACCAGAAATCCCACATCGCCGTATTGCTCCGCATGTTGTTCTTCGGATCGCGCTTTTGGGTGTGGATGAAATCGGGAAATTTCAACGGGTCGCGGATAAAGAACACCGGCGTATTGTTCCCCACCAGGTCCCAGTTTCCCTCGTCGGTATAGAACTTCAGGGCGAAACCGCGCACGTCGCGCTCCGTATCGGCCGCGCCGCGCTCGCCGGCCACGGTGGAAAACCGGGCCAGCATGGGGGTCTGTTTGCCGACCTCGGCGAAGATCGAGGCTTTGGTGTAGCGGGTGATGTCATGCGTGACGGTGAAGGTGCCGAATGCCCCGGAGCCTTTGGCATGGACGACGCGCTCCGGAATGCGCTCGCGGTTGAAGTGGGCCAGTTTCTCGAGATACCAGACGTTTTGCAACAGGGCCGGGCCGTGTTCGCCGGCCGTTTCGATGTTCTGGTTGTCGGCCACGGGCTTGCCTGCCTGCGTGGTCAATCGGGGTTTTCTTTCTGTTTTCATAGGAAGCGGATCGTTTGTTTAATAATGGTCTGTGAAAATTCGGGTTCCATTCCCGCCGGAGAAACGCTATTTTTGCAACTATCAATTTTCAAACCAAACCAACCGCTTTTTTATGAAATCGACTCTGATTGCGGCGGCCCTCCTGCTGGTTGGTACGCCGATGAAATCGCAGGCCGAAAACGTGCCGAACGAACTGCGCATCATGACCTATAACGTGCGCGGCGGCCTGGGTATGGACGAGCGGCGCGACTACGACCGCGCGGCGGACGTGATCCGGAACCACCGGCCCGACCTCTGCGCCCTTCAGGAATTGGACAGTGTCACCGGACGCAACGGCAGAACCTACGCTTTAGGAGAATTCGCCGAACGGACGGGGATGCACGGCATTTTCGCCAAAGCGATCGACTACGATGGAGGCGCATACGGCATCGGCCTGTTATGCCGGGAAGAACCGCAGGCCGTAAAGCGTATCGCATTGCCGGGCCGCGAGGAGGCCCGTGTGCTGATCGCAGCCGAATTTCCGGAATATGTATTTATGGCTACGCATTTTTCGCTAACCGAAGCCGACCAGCTGACCTCGATCCGGATGATCGACAGCATCGCGGCTCTGTATCCGGATAAAGCCGTTTTCCTGGCGGGCGACCTCAACTTCACGCCCGATTCGGAACCGTTCAAGGCGCTGCGCAAGAGTTTCCTGCCGCTGACCGACACCAAACAGAAAAGCTGGCCGGCAGATACCCCGCGGGATGCGATCGACTACATCTGGGGATATATCGGAGGGGAGCGATATTACCGCGCCCGTGAACGCGGGGTGATCGATGCGCCGTACCAGTCGGATCATCGGCCGGCTTATGCCGATGTCGTTTACGGGCCTATCCTGCGCACCGATCCCTACTTGCAAAATCCGACGGGGAACGGCGTTACGGTCACGTGGCTGACCAATACGCCGGCGTACAGCTGGGTGGAGTACGGCACGGATACGGCCGACCTGCGGACGGCTCGCACGCTGGTGGACGGTCAGACCATGGCGGGAAACGAGTTGAACAAAATCCGGCTCGAACACCTCGTTCCGGGACAGCGGTATTACTACCGCATCCACTCGCGCGAGATGCTCTATTACGGCGGATACGAGAAACAGTTCGGGGGCACGGCGGCAAGTCCGTTCTATTCTTTCACCTTGCCTGCGGCAGATACGGAAAACTTTACGGCGGTTATTTTCAATGACTTGCATCAGTACCTCGGCACGTTCGACAAATTGCTGCAAGTTATCCGGAACAAAGGTGTGAAATACGATTTCGCGGTCTTCAACGGCGACTGCATCGACGATCCGGCTTCACGCACACAGGCGGTGGCTTCGCTTTCGCACTACACGGAGGGCATCGGGGCGGAGGAGATTCCGGTGTTCTTCCTGCGCGGAAACCATGAGATTCGCAATGCCTATTCGATCGGGTTGCGCGAGCTGTTCGACTATGTGGGCGGCAAGACTTACGGGGCGTTCAGCTGGGGCGATACGCGGTTCGTGCTGCTCGACTGCGGCGAGGACAAGCCGGACGACCATTGGGTCTATTACGGTCTCAACGATTTCGGGGGACTGCGCAAGGATCAGGTGGCTTTCCTTCAAACGGAGCTGTCGTCCAAAACATTTAAAAAAGCGGGGAAAAAGGTGTTGGTACATCATATTCCCGTTTACGGAAATACGGACAAATACAATCCGTGTCTGGAACTGTGGAATCCGTTGTTGCGGAAGGCGCCGTTCGCGGTGGCTCTGAACGGCCATACGCATCGGTTCGCTTACCATCCGGCGGGTTCGGAGGCGGGAAACGTGGGGTATCCGGTGGTGATCGGGGGCGGTTTCAAACCGGAGGATGCGACGGTGATGGTGCTCGAACGCCAGGGCAGGACGATGACGCTGAGGGTCTACGGTACGCAGGGCGACGAAAAACTGAAACTCGATTTATAGAACTTTAGGATGATTATGCCCAAAGGTCTGTCTTTTATAAAAGACAGACCTTTTTCTGTTATGGTTTTCAATGTGCTCTCCGCGTCTGCGGGCAGGCCGGGCGCCTCCCCTTCGAGAGACCTGCAATAAGGCAAAAGTGTCCTTGATTACAGCATTTCGGGTGTCCGACCCGAAAATTAACTGTACAATAGTATCCGGCCCGTCGCCAGCCCCCCGAAGGCCGCTGTGCGGCCTTGGCGACTGGGCCGCAGCTGCCGCGGGAACCATAATTAACGTACGCTTGTTATCGCCTCGAACTGGCTGGGCTCTTCATTTCTTTTGGCAGCAAAAGAACCGAGCAGCGTACCGAGGGCAAAGACCGCTTGCGGGCTATGCCGAGGTAGCGCGAGGAAGACCGCAGGTCAAACGAAGCAAAGAACAACCGCCTCCAGCCGGTTTCGCCTTGTCGGGCGTCCGTCCTGCGCGTCCCCCTCAAGGCAAAACACGACGCTTCCGGGGAATTTTTGTGCTTTCACCGAAATACCTGTTGTCAGCCGGAGCCAGCGGGACTTTGAGGTAGAGGCGGCCAATAAAACAGCCAACGGCTGCGGTTCGAGTGCCGAGCGGCCCTTCGCCCGGGGTGGCTCCGGGGCGTCATCGGGAGATCACAGTTGAAAAGTCCTTTCGCATCTCAGCAGCACCGTCCGACGCCGGCGATGCCGTTTAGGGTAGTTACAGACCGGATCG
>NZ_CANQYJ010000122.1 GCF_947628055.1 uncultured Rikenella sp. | reverse complement strand
GCTTCCTCGCGCTACCTCGGCATAGTCCGCCAGCGGCCTCTGCCCTCGGAACGCTGCTCGGTTCCTCCTCGCCGCTCGGCAAAGCGTGCAAGCCCGCTCTGCTCTCGCTGGCAGCGTCGGTTGTGAACAAAGAGAACCAGAAAACCGACGCAGCAGCCGAGTGCCGTCGAGCTTGCTCGAATGGCCGAGGCGCCAGGAGGAAGGCGAAGCCAAACTTTCTGAGATGCTTGCATCTCTTGAGCCTGCCGGATACCCTTGTCTTTGATCTTTTTGGGCCGGGCGATAGACCGCTCTATTACTCCTCAGTTCGACCTCGCGCCCACCCCCCGAGCGGCTTCGCCGCTGGGCGCGGAGGTCGGCGGTTCTAAAGAACCGCATAAAGAGCTGTCTATTGCCCCGGCCCAAAGAAAACGCAATGCAAGAGGACTGCGGAGCCTAAGGATTAGGGTAATTACAGCCCGGAAAGCCCCTGTGGGGCCTTTCTTTTCAAAGAAAGAACAGTCACTCACAGTAGGGTAGAAAAACGAATGATTAAACAATAAAAAACAGGAAAAATGCTTTACCCGTTAAAATTCGGCCCCATTTATAAAGAACGGATATGGGGCGGTCGTAAGATAGAGACCGCATTCGGCAAGCAACTGCCCGCCGGAGAGAAAATCGGCGAAAGTTGGGAGCTGTCCGGTGTGGACGGCGACATTTCCGTCGTCGTCAACGGCAAACTCAAAGGGAACAACCTGCAAGAGCTGATCGAGATTTATATGGGAGATTTGGTAGGAGATAAAGTGTTCGAGAAATACGGCGAAGAATTTCCCCTGCTGATCAAACTCATCGACGCCGCCGACAACCTCTCGATACAAGTACACCCCGACGACAAGCTCGCCGCCGAACGGCACCATTCATTCGGCAAGACCGAGATGTGGTACGTGGTGGGGCACGAGCCCGGCGCCCGGCTCTATTTAGGCTTCAACCAGCCCGTCGATCGGGAGAAATACCTCGAATACCTGAACGCCGGGAAATTGGCAGACCTCCTAACCGCATATCAAGTGCAGGACGGCGACTCCTATTTTATTCCCGCCGGCACCATTCACGCAATCGGTCAAGGGCTTCTGATCGCCGAGATACAGCAGACCTCGGACATCACCTACCGCGTATTCGACTGGAACCGCGTCGATCCCAAGACCGGGAAAGGACGGGAACTGCATACCGAGCTGGCCCTGGACGCCATCGAATACAAAGCCAGGACTGATTACAAGACCGTTGCCGCACCGAAAGCGAACGCCCCGGTGACCCTCGAGAAATGCCCTTATTTCCAGACCAACTCGCTGGCCGTCGAAGGGACAGTAGTGCGGGATTACGCACCGCTCGACTCGTTCGTGATCTACATCTGCCTCGACGGTTCCCTGGAATTGACCTATGAAAACGGAACCGAGACCGTCAGGAAAGGAGAAACCGTGCTCATTCCCGCAGAATTGAACGAAATCACTCTGCACGGCAGGGGAAAAGTGCTGGAAGTATATATACCCTAACACCTCTTCCGGATAAATACATCGAAATCAGGTTCGCAGCGCCGGGACTTTTTTTTACGGCCTCAGGTTGGAAGTCGGGAAAAAATGGCTACCTTTGCCCCGCTTCTAATTAATAGACCGTATAATTACATGAGCAACTACATCGACACCGAAAAGAAACAGGAACTGTTTCAGAACTACGGCAAATCCGCAACCGACACCGGATCGGCCGAAAGCCAGATCGCGCTTTTCTCGTACCGGATCGCGCACTTGACCGAACACCTCAAGCAGCACAAACACGACTACAACACCCAGCGGGCACTGCTCAGACTGGTAGGGAAACGGCGCAGCATGCTGGATTATCTGGTGAAGACCGACATCGAACGGTACCGTGCGATCGTCAAGGCACTGGGGCTGCGCAAGTAAGTGCAATAAATAAAAATAGGTGCGTCCTATTTTTCACGTTATGGGAACGGCGGTTTCTTTGCCATCGGCAAAGAAACCGCCGTCTTTTTTACGAAACACGGGCTTTATGCGTTTGCACGGCCCGTTTTTTTTGTATCTTAGCCCCAAATTTTCAAGGCAAAAACAACATAACCCATGTATTACAACGCAACCCAAAAGAACATCGAGCTCAGCGGAGGACGCACCATCGAGATCGAGACCGGCAAGCTGGCCAAGCAGGCCGACGGCGCGGTGGTGGTGCGGCAGGGGAACACCATGCTGCTGGCCACCGTCGTGGCCGCCAAAGACGCCAAAGAAGACGTCGATTTCATGCCCTTGTCGGTAGAGTATAAAGAAAAATATGCCGCCAACGGGCGGTTCCCCGGCGGATTCCTCAAACGCGAAGCGCGACCCAGCGATTACGAGATCCTGGTAGCGCGGCTGATCGACAGAGCGCTGCGGCCGCTGTTCCCGAGCGACTATCATGCAGAAGTTTTCGTGACCGTCACGCTGCTGTCCGCCGATCCGGACATCCAGCCGGACGCGTTGGCAGGATTAGCCGCATCGGCGGCGCTGGCCGTGTCGACCGTTCCGTTCGGCGGGCCGATCTCCGAAGTGCGCGTGGCCAGGATCGGCGGACAATTCGTCATCAATCCCACCTTCTCGCAGATGGAAAACAATGTCTGCGACTTGGATATTATGGTGGCGGCGACCGTCGATAACATCATGATGGTCGAAGGCGAGATGAAGGAGGTTTCCGAAGCGGTGATGCTCGACGCCATCAAATTCGCACACGAAGAGATCAAGAAACAGTGCCGGGCCCAGATCGAACTGATGCAGGAAGTCGGGACGACGGAAAAACGCACCTACTGCCATGAACAGAACGACTGGGAGCTGCGGGATGCCGTGGCGGCGGCGACTTACGACAAGGTGTACGAAGTGGCCAAGAGCCAGCTGCCGAAACACGAGCGCAGCGACAAGTTCGACGAAATTCTGGATCAGTACTTGGCCGAGTTTGCCGAACAGAACGGCGAAGAAGAGCGGGCAGCGAAGGAAAGTATGATCCGGCGGTATTTCCACGACTACGCCTTGAAGCCTGCCATGCGGAACATGATCTTGAACGAAGGAGTTCGCCTGGACGGGCGGAAAACCACGGAAATCCGGCCCATCTGGTGCGAAGTGGGCTACCTGCCGGCACCGCACGGATCGGCGATCTTCACGCGCGGCGAAACACAATCTTTGACCACCGTCACGCTTGGCACAAAACTTGATGAAAAAATGATCGACGACGTGCTGAGGGAAGGGAGCGAACGATTCGTTCTGCACTATAATTTTCCGCCGTTCTCGACCGGCGAGGCAAGACCGGCCAGAGGGCTGTCGCGGCGCGAAATCGGACACGGGAACCTGGCGCTCCGGGCATTGAAGCCCATGATTCCGGACGAAACGGAATGCCCGTATGCCATTCGGGTCGTTTCCGACATCCTGGAATCCAACGGCTCATCGTCGATGGCGACCGTTTGCGCAGGGACGCTGGCCTTGATGGACGCCGGGGTGAAGATCAAGAAACCGGTTTCGGGGATCGCCATGGGGCTGATTGCAGAGGGCGACCGGGTGGCCGTACTGTCGGATATTCTCGGCGATGAGGATCATCTGGGCGATATGGACTTCAAAGTGACCGGGACGGCCGACGGGATCACCGCCACTCAGATGGACATCAAGGTGGACGGACTCTCTTATGACGTGCTGGCCGCCGCCCTCGAACAGGCGAGACAAGGGCGGATGTATATCCTCGGGAAACTGACCGAAACCATTGCAGCGCCGCGGGCGGATTACAAACCGCACGTTCCGCGCATGGTACAGATCACGATTCCGAAAGAATTCATCGGCGCCGTGATCGGGCCGGGCGGCAAGGTGATCCAGGAAATGCAGAAAGAGACCGGAACCACGATTACCATTACCGAAGAAGGTGAAATCGGGAAAGTCGACGTCTTCGGAGCCGATAAAGACGGGGTAGAGGCAGCCATCGCCAAGATCAAGGGGATGACAGCCGTGCCGGAGGTCGGGACCGTTTATCACGGCAAAGTCAAGACCATCGTCGCCTTCGGAGCATTCGTCGAAATCCTGCCGGGGAAGGACGGTTTGCTGCACATTTCGGAAATCGCCCATCGCCGGTTCGAGACCATGGAAGAGACCGGAATCAAAGAAGGGGATATGATCGACGTCAAACTGATCGGCGTCGATCCCAAGAACGGCAAACTGAAACTCTCGCGTAAGGTTTTGATCGAGAAATAACAGTAAAAACCCACCGCTGTCGTTTCGGAAGAAATGGAATGAAAGAGAGAAAAAACAGGAAAAACCGAGGAAAAGCGTAAAAGAAATTTTTCGCCGGTACTAAAGAATTTTCCGAACAAATTCGTAACTTTGCGTTTCACCGGATAGAGCGGATAGAAAACAAATAAAAACCAATTAAATAACAATTAACTGATTATGAGAAAGTTTTTAAACGTCAGCCTCGCGGTTATCGCTGCGTCGGCTCTTCTCACCAGCTGTAATTGCTTCAGCAAGATGATGAAGAAGACTGCACAGGGTATCACGGTAACTTGCGCTCCGGAAGTGGTTACACTGAAAGGGGACAACGCTGTAACGACCGTTACGGTGAACATCCCGGCCAAGGTATTCCACAAACAGGGTGTGCTTAAAGTGACCCCGGTGATCGTATCGGCCATCGACGGCAGCGAATACGCCGGCCAGCCGAAATTCCTCCAGGGGGAAAAGGTACAAGACAACTACACCGTAATCCCTTACTCAGGCGGCTCGTTCACCATGGACGTCGCTATTCCGTACAACCCGTCGATGCGCCTGTCTCAGTTGGTGCTCAGGGCAGAAGCCAAATGTCTGAAAGGCGGCAAGAAGATCAAGAACTTCACCGAATACAAAACCCCGATCGTGGTGGCAAACGGGGTCAGCTCGCTGCAACTCATGGCAGATAATTATGCCAAGGTGGCTATCGCCCCGGATGCTTTCCAGCGCGTGACCAACATCTCGGAATCGGCCAAGATCATGTTCGCAATCAACCGGGCCAATGTACGCTCGACCGAACTCTCCAAAGACGACATCAAAGCGTTGGAAGACTTCATCATCGCCAACTCGGGCGACGCGAAAAAGACCGTAGGGGATGTCTATACGCAGGCTTATGCTTCGCCGGACGGCCCGCTGGCGTTCAACGACAAACTTTCCAAAGACCGCGGTACTTCGACCCAGAAAGCCGTAAGCGCTAAATTCAAGAAAGACAAAGTACCGGCCGGAACCAAGTTCGACGTCAATGCAATGGGCGAAGACTGGGAAGGCTTCAAAGAACTGGTCGAAGCTTCGGATATTCCGGACAAGGCGCTGATTCTGCAAGTGCTGTCGATGTACAGCGATCCGCAGGTGCGCGACCGCGAAATCAAAAACATGAGCGCAGCGTTCAAGGTGTTGGCAGATAAGATTCTGCCGGAACTGCGCCGCTCGAAAATGACCGTCAATGTTCAGGTCGAAGGGCTGACCGACGCCGAACTCCGCGAAGCGGTAGCTACGGACATCAACAAACTGAACGTCGAAGAAATGCTGTTCGCAGCCACCTTGTTCAACGACAACGCTACCAAAGCGCGGATCTACAAGACTGCTGCCGAAAAATACAACTGCTACCGCGGGTATAACAACCTGGGAGTTGTGCTGGCCAACGAAGGGAACTATGCAGGCGCTAAGGCTGCTTTCCTGAAAGCCGCTTCGCTGAACAACACCGACCCGAACGTCATCAACAACCTGGGTGTCACATTCTTGGCAGAAGGCAAAAAGGCAGACGCTGCCAAATTCTTCGCCGCTTCGTCAGCTCCGGAAGCCAAATACAACAAAGGACTGGTTGAATTGGCAAACGGGAACTACGCTGCTGCGGCTCGGACGCTGGACGGGTACAACCAGGCTCTGGCTGAACTGCTGAACGGCAACGTGGCTAAGGCTAAACAGCAGCTGGCAGGGATGAACACCTGGCGTGCCAATTATGTGAAAGCTGTGATTGCAGCTCAGGAAGGCGACGCGAATGCTCTGGTTTCCAATCTGAAAGCTGCGATCGCTCAAAATCCGGAAGCTGCGAAACTGGCGGCTACCGAAGTGAACTTCTACGAATTCTTTGAACATGCTCAGTTCGTGGAAATCGTGAAAGTGAAATACAAAATGAAACACTAACGGTTTGGCGACAGACCGCTTCAGGTAATCTTCCGATATGCCCGACACGTTCCGACGTGTCGGGCATATCGTTTTATCGGGGGTGCGATTTAGGTATTTGAGCGTACCGCCCGATTCTCGATTATGCGTATCTTTGCACACGTGAATATGGCACAGCAGAATAAAATATCGATCAAAAACAAACGGGCTGCGTTCGACTACGAGATCCTCGAAGAGTGGGTGGCGGGAATCGTGCTGACGGGTACGGAGATCAAATCGGTGCGGATGAACAAGGCGAGTTTGGTGGATTGTTATTGTTTCCTGCATCGCGGGGAGCTGTTCGTGCATGGGATGAATATCGCGGAGTATCACTGGGGAACGTACAATAATCACGAGCCGAAACGGGATCGCAAACTGTTGCTGAATCGCAGGGAGATCAACAAAATCGAGCGGGCGTTGCAGGACAAGGGGCTGACGGTGGTGGGGCTGCGGTTGTTTGTCAATGATCGGGGGCTGGCGAAGTTGGTGATCGGTCTGGCGCGGGGACGCAAAAAGTATGACAAACGGGAAAATCTGAAGGAAAAGGATGCCAAACGTGATATGGATCGCGCTATGAAACGCTAACTTTAAACCGTTCGTTTATTTCATTACCCTATGTTTGAGGGTACTGTTCTCTTTGTGAACAAAGAGAACCAGAAAAACTTTTTGAGATGCTTGCGCATCTCTTGAGCCTGCCGGATACC
>NZ_CANQYJ010000121.1 GCF_947628055.1 uncultured Rikenella sp. | reverse complement strand
AAGGACGCTGCGGGCGGTTCCTATACGCTCATAGGTATTCCAAGCGGCAACATCCTCCACCGCCATCACCCTATCCGGTCTCCACGCAGGCCACATTTCCGGATCGCCGTCGCGACGCTCTCTCGCATACGCGATATGGTATTCCAGCGAATCGGCCGGATCATCCGTCGTGCAGATCGCCTCGACATTCATCCGCCGCAGCAGCCCCCGGGCAGAAAAGCCATCCGGATCGCCCTGCAACATGCTATTGCAGCGATCGTATATTTCCCTCGCCGTTTCCGGTTTCAGCAACGTATCGATCCCGAAATAACGCTTCAGTTCCAAGGCCGTCCAATGATAAAGCGGGTTCCGCATCGTCTGCGGCACCGTCTCCGCCCATTTGGCGAACTTTTCCCAATCCGAGGCCTCGCCTGTGATATACCGTTCGTCGACCCCTGCCGCCCGCATCGCCCGCCACTTGTAATGGTCGCCGCCCAGCCACAACTGCGCTATATTCTCCGCCCGGTAATCCTCCGCCACCTGTTTCGGCGACAGGTGATTGTGGTAGTCGACAACCGGCATCGGAGCGGCATGGCCATGATACAATTCCCGCGCGGCATCCGTGCCGAGCAGGAAATCCTCGTGAATAAACACTTTCTCCATAACTTTACTTTTTATCACATGCCGCCGGATACAACGTCCGTCCGATCCCCTCTTCCAGTCCCCGCAGCTCCGCCAGCCCCTTGAGGCGCCCGATCGCCGAATAACCCGGGTAGGTCTTTTTCTTCAGGTCGTCCAGCATCTGGTGTCCGTGATCCGGCCTGAGCGGAATCGACTGCCCCGTCCGCTGCATCGCTTCGACCAGCGCCCGCATGATCGTATACATGTCGATACTCCCTTCCAGGTGGTTCGCTTCGTAAAAATTACCCTCCGCATCCCGTTCGGTACTGCGCAGGTGGACGAAATGGATTCGCCCTTCGTTCCCGAACCGCTCCGCCATCGCCGGCAGGTCGTTGTCCGGCCGGATGCTCAGCGACCCCGTGCAAAAACAAAGACCGTTGGAAGCATTCGGCACCGCCTCGGCAAGTTGCATAAAGTCCGCCGCACAACTCATAATGCGCGGCAGCCCCAAAAGCCTGTAAGGCGGATCGTCCGGATGGATCGCCAGCCTCACCCCCGCTTCGTCCGCCACCGGGGCCACCGCCTTTAAAAACAAAATCAGATGTTCCCGGAGTTTGGCATCGGTAATATCGCTGTATAATTCCAGCCCTTGACGGATATTTTCGAGAGTAAAACTCTCGTCCGCCCCCGGCAGCCCCATCAAGACGCTGGCCGTCAGCGTTTCGATCTCCTGCGGCGACATCTGTTCGTAGCGTGCTTTCGCTTTCAGGATTTCGTCCGGCGTATAATCCTCGTCCGCTCCCCGCCGTTGCAGGACATACAGATCGAACGCCACGAACGCCGCCCGCTCGAACCGCAGCGCCCGCGAACCGTCGGCCAGTTCATAAACCACATCCGTCCGCGTCCAGTCCAGCACCGGCATAAAATTATAGGTCACCACCGGCACCCCCGCCGCTGCCAGATTCCGCAGGCTCTCCTTGTAGTTTTCGATATGCCGCGCATAATCCCCCCGCCGCGTTTTGATCGCTTCGCTCACCGGCAAGCTCTCCACCACATGCCATGTCAGTTCCGCAGCCTCGATGTTCGCTTTGTAGCGTTCGATCTCCTCCAACGGCCAGACCTCGCCCGGGGCAATATGATGCAAAGCACTCACCACTCCTGTCGCCCCCGCCTGCCGGATGTCGGCCAGCGACACCGGATCGTTCGGCCCGTACCAGCGCATCGTCTGCTCGAACCGTATTCTGTTGTTTTGTCCCATGATATTACTATTTTTCGCGATTATATACTATCGCACCAGCCACCCCTTGTCCCGATTTTTCGGCTCGCGCCGCCCTCCGGCCGCGAGAAGCGGCCCCCGGCGCAGAACCGAACTCGAAAAAAGAGAAAAGTGCAATTATATAACCGCGCTATTTTTATTTACACATCCGTTCTTTGGCTACTGTTACCGAACCGTCCCTTTTCTGAAGAAAAGGGGCACAAAAGTCTTTAGGCGACACTTCGTATCGCATGACCGTTCTTAGCCAACGAGCTTCGATCTTGGTATTTGGGAGTAGCGCGAGGAAGCCGAGGCAAAACAGGCGTAACACAGTTAACAAGAACTGTCCCATACAGTTCCCAAGAAACGAATCTGTAAATAGAAAAAATATGATTGATTATACACCTGAAAAGATCGAGAACCCGCCGTCCACCGGCACCACGACCCCCGTCACGAACGCCGAGGCGTCCGAGACCAGCCAGCCCAGCGTCCCGTTCAACTCTTCCGGTTTCCCGAAGCGTCCGTAAGGCGTCGCCGCCATAATATCACGCGAACGTTCCGTCAGCGAACCGTCCGGGTTGGTCAGCAGCGTCCGATTCTGCTCCGTCAGGAAAAAACCCGGCGCAATGGCATTCACCCGCACCCCTTCCCCGAATTTCTTGACCATCTCGACCGCCATCCAGCGGGTGAAATTGTCGATCGCCGCCTTCGATGCCGAATAGCCCACCACACGGGTAATCACCCCCTGCGCCGCCATAGAGGAGATATTGACGATGCTCCCCCGTTTATGTTTCCCCTCGCGACCGGCCATCGCCCGGCCGAAAACCAGCGTCGGCAGCACCGTCCCCATAAAATTGAGATCCACCACCCCGCGCATCGCCTCAGTATCGAGGTCGAAAATCGTCTGATCCGGCGCAATCGTCGCCCCGGCCTGGTTTCCGCCCGCCGCATTGAGCAAGATGTCCACCCCGCCCCATTCAGCCACCAGTCGTTCGCAAGCCGACTGCAATGCCGCCTTGTCCAGCACGTCGGCCTGCAAAAACAGTGTCTCGCCGCCGGTCGCCACAGCGATTTCCCGGGCTTTGGCTTCGCCCCGTTCCGCATTGCGGCCCAGAATCGCCACCCGTGCCCCCTGTTGCGACAGGAACAGAGCCATACTGCTCCCCAACACGCCATAGCCGCCCGTTACGACCGCTATACGTCCGGCGATGTCATACAAATCGTTTCTTTTCATCCTTATTATTTTTGGTGTTAGTAGTCTATTATTCCGAAAAACTCAGCGCCCCAGCGCCTCCTGCCACACCTCCTCCTTGAAACCGACCAGCACGCGATCCGGCAATACCAGAACCGGCCGTTTGACCAGCTTCCCGTCCGCAGACAGCAGAGCGACCAACTCCTTGTGCGACATCCCCTTTATTTTATCTTTCAGCTCCAACTCTTTATACAGCAATCCGCTCGTATTGAAGAATTTCCGTACCGGCAGACCGCTCATCGGAATCCACCGGCCCAATTCTTCCGCCGAAGGTCTATCCGTCACTATATTGCGCGCTTCGACTTCGATACCCCGTTCGGCCAGCCATCTGGCGGCTTTGCGGCACGTGCCGCACGGAGGATAATACACGAACAATGGCCTCATTTTTGTTATACTTTTATTATATTGCAAATGTAACGATTCCTATCCAAACCTATGCCCCTATGCTGCCCCTGACCCTGGCCGACATGACGCTGCCGCTGACCAACCCCGTACTGAAATTCCTGCTGATTCTGATCATTATCCTGTCGGCGCCGCTGTTGCTCAACAAGATACGCATCCCGCACCTGCTGGGGCTCATCATCGCAGGGGCCGTCGTCGGGCCGTTCGGATTCAATCTGATGGAACGGGACAGCAGCATCATTCTGTCGGGAACCGCCGGTCTGCTCTACATCATGTTCTTAGCAGGTTTGGAGATCGACATCGCCGATTTCAAGAAAAACAGCACACGGAGCCTGACCTTCGGACTGTTCACCTTCAGCATCCCGATGATATTGGGCATCTTGGCCAGTTACTACATCCTGAACTTCAACATCCTGACATCCATCCTGCTGGCCAGCATGTTCGCGTCGCACACGCTCATCACCTATCCCATTGTCAGCAAATTAGGCGTCCAGAAGAATCCGGCGGTGACCATTACCGTGGGCGGCACAATGATTACGGATACCCTGGCCCTGCTGGTACTGACCATTATCGTCGGGCTGTCGGCCGGTTCGGTGGACAACGGCTTCTGGATTCGTCTGGGCGTGTCGCTGACCCTCTTCGGAGGCATCGTCCTGCTGCTCTTTCCGCTGATCGGACGGTGGTTCTTCAAACGATTCCACGACAACGTATCGCAATACATATTCGTCTTGGCCATCGTTTTCTTAGGGGCGTTCCTGGCCGAAGCGGCAGGCATCGAGCCCATCATCGGGGCGTTCCTGGCAGGGCTCGCCATGAACCGGCTGATCCCGCGCACCTCCCCTTTGATGAACCGCATCGAATTCGTCGGAAACGCCATCTTTATCCCGTTCTTCCTGATCGGCGTGGGAATGCTGATCGATTACCGGGCATTCTTCAAGGACTTCGAGACGATCAAAGTGGCCATCGTCATGACGGTGATCGCTACGGCGGCCAAATTTCTGGCAGCGTATGCCACGCAAAAAACATTCAAATACTCCGTCGACCAGCGGCGCCTGATCTTCGGTCTGAGCAACGCGCAAGCCGCTGCGACACTGGCGGCGGTACTGGTGGGCTACGGCATCGTGACGGGCCACACGGAATCCGGCGAACCGATCCGCCTGCTGAACGAAAGCGTCCTGAACGGCACGATCCTGATGATTCTGATCACCTGCACCATCGCTTCGTTCGCCACACAGCGCGGGGCCCGGAACATCGCCCTGGCCGATGCGCCTGAATCGGCGCCCGGACACGAGAAAAGCGATCTGCCGGAACGGATCCTGATCCCGATGAGCCACCCGGAGACGGCCGAAGAGCTGATCCACCTGAGCGTCACCCTCAAATCCAAAGGCAACCGAAACGGACTGTGCGCACTCCACGTATTGTCCAACGACAATGCGGCCAGCAATGCCGACCGGCAGGGACGGCGGCTGCTGGAAAAAGCAGTGATCGCCGCGGCGGCAACGGATACCGAATTGCAGGAACTGCTCCGTTACGATTCGGACATCGCCAACGCCATCATCAGCACGATTCACGAACAGAAAATCACCGACCTGATTCTCAGCCTGAGGCCGGACAATTCGGATGAAGGCCCGACGCCGTTCCCCAGTGCCACTATGGAAAACATCCTGACACAGAACAACATAACGACACTGGTCTACAAACCCGTGCAACCGCTTTCGACCGTGAGACGGCTGCTGGTCATCGTGCCCGACCGGGCTGAAAAAGAGCTCGGTTTCGCCCTCTGGATATGGAAAGTCTGGAACATGGGGCGGAATACAAACACCAAAGTGGTCTTTTACGCCCCGGCTCACACGCTGGCCCAGATCAAGACCATCCACGCCAAAAACCCCATCGAAGCGGAGTTCCGCAAATTCGACGAATGGGACGATTTCCTGATTTTGTTCCGGGAAGTCAAAGCGAACGACCTCCTGCTGGCCGTGCTGAGCCGCAAGGGCGGCCCGTCGTACCACAAAAACATGAATTGCATACCGGGCTACCTGAACAAATACGCACGGTCGAACAGTTTTATCTTAGTTTATCCGCTCCAACAGAACGATCCCCGAAACGGAGATTTGAGCAATCCTTCGCTGTTGCTCGCCTGATCGGCGACACACGATCATCCAGTCCTACGCCATGCAAAACAGAACCGATCGATACAACCCTTTTTTCCGCCAATTGCTTTTCCTGGGCGTCCTGGTCGCCATGGGAGTAGTGATTTTCCGGCAGCTTAATTTTTTCGTGGGAGCTTTCCTGGGAGCCACCACACTCTATGTCGTCCTGCGCAACTCCCTGTTCCGCCTGACCGAAGAGCGCCACTGGAAACCGTGGATCGCATCGTCAGTCCTGGTGGCGATGACCTGCATCGTGCTGCTTTGCATCGGCTACGTGATATTCGAAGTGGTCGCTTCGGAAATTCCCCAAGTGGACACCGCCCGAGTAGTGGGCAGCTTCAACAAATTGATCGCCAGGGTCAACGACTGGATTGGCTATCAAGTCATCTCGGGCAAGCTGCTGACCGAATCCCAGCACTTGATCACCCGATTCGCCTCGATGCTGATCAATACGACTTACAGTTTCGCGGCAAACATTTTCCTGATGGTGGTCTTACTCTATTTCATGCTGGCCGCCGGGCGTCGAATGGAAGACACTCTGCTCCGCTACGCCCCTTTCAGCGGCAGAAGCCTGAAACGGATCAAAAGGGAAGCAAAGGATATGATTTTCAGCAATGCCGTGGGAATCCCTGTGGTCATGGTGGCGCAGGCCGCCGCCTCCGCTCTGTTCTATTGGATAGCGGGCATACCGAATGTCTTGTTCTGGGCTTTCGTGACCGGCGTCTTCGGCCTCGTGCCGATGCTGGGAACGGCGATCGTCACGGTGCCGCTCAGCATCTATCTGCTCGCCACGGGAGCCGTATGGCAGGGGATCGTCCTCCTGGCAGCGGCTGTAATCATCATCGCCAATGTGGATAATGCCTGCCGGATCTTCCTGATGAAACGGGCTGCGGACACCCATCCGATGATCGTCATTTTGGGAGTGATCTTAGGGATACCGCTGTTCGGATTCTGGGGGATTATCTTCGGCCCGCTCCTGATCTCCGGATTTCTGCTATTGATCCGGATCTATTACATCGAATACAGGCTGACCGCCCCGCTGTCGTCCGATCAGAATATACAAAACCGGGAACAGCGGGAAACGAACCGGGAAGCGGAATAGCCGAAATTCTTTCGATTACAACGATCTGTCAAGCCGAAGAGGGCCTTTCCGCTATAGCGGAAAGGCCCTCTTCCTATTTGCGGTGCGGACGAGACTCGAACTCGCGACCCCCTGCGTGACAGGCAGGTATTCTAACC
>NZ_CANQYJ010000120.1 GCF_947628055.1 uncultured Rikenella sp. | reverse complement strand
GGGTGACCAAGAACCGAGCAGCGTACCGAGGGCAGAGACCGCTTGCGGGCTATGCCGAGGCAGCGCGAGGAAGACCGCAGGTCAAAGAAAGCAAAGAAGTCGCCGGGAATCGGTTTCGCCTTGTCGAAAGCCGGTCGTTCAGCCCGGCTTTCTCAAGGCAAAACGCGACATTCCCGGGTCTGCTGTGTCTACCCCGCTTCCGAAAGGTGCTTTCGCATGTTCCTTATTCTTTGCGATCGGGCCGGAGCCACCGGCTGCGGAGGCCTGGTGCCGCCGGGCACACCGACCAGGCTGTAATTACCCTAAACGGCCCCGCTGGCGCCAGCCAAGAAGGGGTAGTTCTAAGCCCCGCTCGAGACCATAAGAACCTTCTGTTTACCCGTTCGGTTCCTCCCCCACAGCATCGGCCGCCGCCAGATTCAGCAGCTTCGCCAATCCACCCGGCATCCCCGCCTGCCCCATTTTGACATGCACCTTCATGTTGGCCGTCAGACCGTGTTGGGCCGACGCCTCCCGTCCGCCTCCGTGCTGCGGAGCCAGCGAAGCACGCATGCACAGCCCGTCGTCCGGATCATCATCCGCCGGAGCCACCTCTTTCCCCTCCTTGAACGAGAACCGCTCCTCCCTGCGGTTAGAGACAGCATCCAGGATGTGGATATCGAAATCGAACACCGCCTCCTGCACATGCAGTAGCGGCAGCGGCACTAAGCTCAGCAGCGGCACCGCCACCTGCCTTTTGCGGCAGCCCGAGACATCATTGCTCAGATAGCAGAACCGGAGCATTCGCAGCGGGCCGGTACGTCCCGTCTGCCGGTCGTAAGACTCGAAAGCCACCGAGCAGAGAGAATCCAGATAACGCCGTGCCGCCAGCGAGTCGGCATCGACAGTCGCCAGCAGCGGAGCCGCGATCAGCCGATGCAAATCCATCACCCGGCTCGAAACTGCATTTCGAGGTTTGTCGGAACTCATGGTCATTCGGAAATTTCAGGATGGACAATAGCCTCATCAGGCAGGTAGCCGTTCGGAGAAACCCGTATGCGAAGCGTCTGAATCGCCCCCGCCGGAACCTTTTTCAACTCGTCCGCCGCAATGATGATCTCCTGCGAGGAAAACACCTTCCGGCGGATGAAATGGTAATCCTTGACCCGCTTGGCGGTAAGCACCGCCATCATCGCGGCGAATTTCGAGCGCGTTTTCTGCCGCAAGTCCCCGTTCCCCGGTTCAAACAATCGTCCGAGATCGGGATTTTGCAGCAGGTGCGCGTCGACAGTCTTCATCACGTTGCGGGTCAGCAAGTCCGTATCGAGGTTCCCGTCGCCGTCGACCAGTGCGGCAGCCTGCCCGTCGAGCCCCTCTCCGATCTTCCGGCTCAGGAACCGTCCGAACTCCTTTTCGAGACCCTGCACCCGGCTCAGCAGCGAGTTCAGCCCTTCCGGATCTTCCGTATCCGTCGCCGAAACAGCCGACGCCACACAGGTCAGGGCCGTGCGTGCCAACTGCTGCGAAAGCTCGCCGAAAAAGCGGCGCAGAGCCGGATAATCGGTCTCGGCCTCTTCCCGCTGGACATCAGTTTTGCGCACCGCATACTGCAAACTGAGCTCTAATTCGCCCAGCAGCGCCCCCGGCACCCGGAAGTCTCGGATTCCGCCCTTCGCCCCATAGATTTTGCGAAGCGACAGAGAGTATAGATTGGCCTCGTGCTGCGCGCGGATCACGTCGCGCAGCACCGAACCGATCAGGCTGTTCAGCTGTGCCATAAGATGAAGCGGTTAGATAAACGATTTACTCGGCTTCTTCGGTTTTCTTCTCTTCGCCGGCCTGTTCCTCAGCCTCCTGCAACAGTTTGGCCCGTTCCTCGGCCCGTTTCTGTTCGGCCTCCTCGGCAGCTTTGCGCTGTCCGGCCAGCTCTTTTTCCATCTGGTCGAGCCGTTCGCGGCGCTCCTGTTCACGCTTCAGCCGGGCGGCCTCGAGTTCCTTGCCGGCCGAGATAGCGTCCACGGTGCGTACCTTCACGGTGTTGTCCAGCCCCTTGACCGATACGATATAAACAGTCTCCTTCTCGTTCACCGGCAGCTCGAAAACCGCGCTGTTTCCCTGCACCGAACCCTGGATCGGATTCGCATCGCCGATCACGACGATCTTTTCCGGTTCAAACTTGCCCTCGTTGTTCTTGAACGTGGCCACCAATTGCTCCGGATGGCCCTTCTCGCCCTTGAGCAACTGGCTGCTGACCTCCAGCGAGCCTTTCGGATCGCTGACATTGAGGCTGTTGCCCAGGATTTCCAGCACTTTGGCCAGACCGGCCGGCATGCCGTCCTGCCCGGCGTGCACAGCCACATCCATGGTATACTCCACACTGTACTGCGAGTCTTGCGTGGCCTTGGAGTCCTTCTTGCTGGAATAGCTGGCATTGAAGCCCGCTTCCACCTTGAACAGCCCCAGGTTGAGGCTCGCCTTGCCGTTCACCCCGGCACCGACATCCTCGCTGCTGCTGGTCATGGACGAGCTCGACGAGCTGGCGCTGATGTTGGCCTTGAAATTGATGTCGATCGTCTGGATCGCGATGTACGGGATCGGAACGATAGTCAGCAGCGGCACATTGAGCTGAGCCATCTTGCCGTCGCGCATGAACTGGAAGGCGACGGTGACGGCCTTTTTCTCGCCGGTTTTGGGATCGGTGTTCAGGCCGACATTCTGGATGAACTTCCAGGTGGTCTGGGCGGCCAGCGCCTGCGCATCGATGCAGGCCGTGAGCGGGCCGCCGATAATATTCCCGAAAGGAATGGACGACAAGGCGTTGGAGGCCACTGTCGAAGGAGTTGTGTCGATTGCCATAATAAAGAGAGGTGTTTTTGGGCGCCCTTTCGGACAGCCGGGTGATAAAAAACGGATGCGTAAGCTTACGGGGCTAAATTAGAACGGGCGGGGGGCGGAGTGCAACCGTTGTTTGCGAAAGGGAGGAAACAGGCGGCAAAAGGTTTATTTCGAGCTGCCGAGGATGTTGAACTGCCGCATCACTTCGGAGCGGTGCTGTTTGCTGACCGGTATGCGGTGGGGGCCGATGCAGAGCAGATTGCCGATAAAAGCGTCGATCCGGTCCATATTGACGATGTAGGAGCGGTGTACGCGCCGGAAGAAGTTGGCCTGCAACTTGGGAGTGATCTCGGCCAGCGTGAAGGAGAGCGTCATGTCGTGCCCTCCTTCCAGATGCACGCGGCAATAACTCCCGAGCGCCTCCACGAACAGGATAGTCCCGAAATCGATCTTCCGGAACCGCTCTTTTTCCTTAATGAAGATGCAGTGCGGCAAGACGGCATTGGCCGGCCGGAGAGCCTCCTCCCCGCCGAAAGACGCCGAGGCCGTATGTCGGTTGGGCGCCTGACAGACGCATCCAAAACGCCTGTATCTCAAATGATAACGTTTGTCCATAGCATGAATAGTTAGAAAAATATTCTTATTCGTTCTCAAATTTAAAAGAACCGGCCCCGCCTCCAATTGAATTGGACGGATCGGCACAAATAATTTGCGGGAGGAGAGAAACGGTTTGCCTGTGTTCGGGCGATTTGCCGGTTCCGGGGACAAAAGAAGAGCGCCGCCCCGCAGTGCATGACAAAATCACTATCTTTGCCTGTAGAATTCTAATTAGCTGACGATACGATGGCCCAGGAACGACCCTTGTCCGGAGCGGACAAAGAAAAAGAGATCGACTTGATGGAACTTCTGTCCAAAGTGTGGGCGGCGCGCAAACGCGTGATCCGGTACGCCTTGATAGGAGCCGCTGTGGGATTAGTGATCGGATTGAGCATTCCCAAAACCTATGTCACGGCCATCAAGCTGGCGCCGGAGAGCAAAGCCGGCGGATCCGTTTCGGGCGGGATGTCCGGACTGGCCGCCATGGCGGGGATCAATCTCAACTCCGGTTCCGGAATGGACGGCATCACCTACGCCGTTTTCCCGGAAATCGTCAAAAGCACGCCGTTTTTGCTGGAATTCGCCGAGATACCGGTCACTCTGACGGCCGGGAAATCCGGAACGCCGGGGCCGAGGATGACGCTGTACGAATACGTGACCGGACATCAGAAAAAAGCGTGGTGGAAATACGTGACGGCATTCCCCGGGCAGGCCCTCGGATGGATTCTGTCGATCGGGAGGAATGAGGCCCGGCAGCAGGAGCTGCCGCCGGTCGATTCGGTCGACCTGTTCAATCTGCCGCCGGAGTATAAAGGATTCGTAGGGGCATTGAGCGGCATGCTGTCGGTGTCGGAAGATAAAAAATCGTCCATGCTGGAGGCGAAAGTGACGATGCAGGATCCGCTGGTATCGGCCGTGATCGCCGATTCGCTGATCTCCAAGCTCCAGAAATACATGACCGCCTACCGCACCCAGAAGACCCGGAACGACCTGGAGCAGAACATCCGTCAGAACGCCGAGGCGCAGGCACGCTACTATGAGGCCGAAGACCGGCTGGCGGAGACGATCGACCGCAACCGGAACATCTCGTCCGAGTCGCTGCGCGTGCGGATCGAACGGCTGCGCAACGAGCGGAACTTAGCCTACAGTGTCTATAGCCAGACCGCCTCGCAGGTCGAGGTGACCCGCATCAAGCTGCAGGAAGAGACCCCGATCGCAACGGTGGTCGAACCGGCCATCGTTCCCGACCAGGCCGCTGCGCCGAAGAAGATGATGTTTGTGGTAGCTTTCGCTTTCTTAGGCGGATTTCTGGCCGTGGGGATCGTCGTGGTGAAGTCGCTGTTGGCCGCAGATTCGACGGCACAGGAAGACGCAGCCGCTCCGGTCGAATAACCGGAGGCGGAGATGGGGACAGGTTTGCGGCAGGCCGGCGGAGCTCCGGCCTACTGCGAACGTGAGCCTCTATTCATCTTTGCGGTCGGCCCGGCCGCGCCCTTCATACCAGTCGATAAAAGCGCGGTTCACCAGCTTATTCCCCCCCGGCGTCGGATAATCTCCCGAAAAATACCAGTCTCCCGTATGGTTCGGGCAGGCTTTGTGCAAATTTTCGATCGTCTGGTAGACCACTTCCACCGGCGACGGACAATCCGGCGGCGTAATCAGGCGCGCGATCCGGTCTGCAATTTCCCGATCCGAAAACGGTTCGTAAATCCGCCGGACATGATTCACGATCGCCTCTTTCGGCAAGTGCTCCTGCGCCTTGCACGCCGCATACACCTCGTCGATCCGTGCCGCCATTCCCCGTTCGCGCAGCAATTCGACCGCCGCATGGAACGCGATAAACTCGCCCATGCTCGACATGTCGATCCCGTAGCAGTCCGGATACCGGATCTGCGGCGAACTCGACACAATCACGATTTTCCGGGGGCGCTGCCGGCTCAGAATATGGACGATGCTCCGCCGCAGCGTCGTTCCCCGCACGATGCTGTCGTCGATCGCCACCACCGCATCCACGCCCGGCCGGACCGTCCCGTAAGTGGTGTCGTACACGTGTGCCGCCAGATCGTCGCGGCTGCTGTCCTCCGCAATGAAAGTCCGCAGCTTGATGTCTTTCAGCGCCAGTTTTTCGGTGCGCACCCGCATCGCCATGATGTCGCGGATCTCGGCTTCGGTCAGCGTGTCGCGCGAAGCCAGCAGCGCGTGGCATTTCTGCCGGTCGAAACTGTCATGCAGCCCCTCCATCATCCCCATGTAAGCCACCTCCGCCGTGTTCGGGATAAACGAAAAAACGGTGTGGGCGAAGTCGTGATCGACCCGGTCGAGCACTTCCGGCACCAGCAGCCGCCCCAGTTCCTTGCGTTCGCGGTAGATGTCGCGGTCGCTGCCGCGCGAAAAGTAGATGCGCTCGAACGAGCAAGGCCGTATCGTCTCTGTTGAGGTCGGCCGAATCTGCGTCAGCCGCCGTTCGCCGCTTTTGGTGACGATCAGGGCCTGCCCCGGCTGCAATTCGACGACCTGTTCGGTCTCGATGTCGAACGTCGTTTGCAGCACGGGCCGTTCCGAAGCGACAGCCACCACGTCGTCCGACACATAGTAGAATGCGGGTCGAATGCCGTTCGGATCGCGCAGGGCGAACAGATCGCCGCTGCCCGTCAGTCCGCAGATCACATATCCGCCGTCCCACATCTCCGACGCCTCGCGCAGGATGCGCCCGATGTCGATGTTCGTTTCGATCGCCTCGTTCAGCGCCGCTCCTTCCAGCCCCCGGCCTTTGAACAGCTGATATTGGCGGTCTACCTCGCAGTCGAGCAGGTAACCCAACTGTTCGAGCATGATGAACGTGTCGGCATTGTGCCTCGGATGCTGTCCCCGCGCCACGATATGCGCGAAGACTTCATCCACGTTGGTGAGGTTGAAATTCCCCGCCAGCGCGAGGTTCCGGCTGCGCCAGTTGTTGCGCCGGAGGAACGGATGAGTGTACGAAATGCCCGACCGCCCCGTGGTACTGTACCGCAAATGGCCCATGTAAAGCTCCCCGAGGAACGGCTTATGCTTCGGGTCGGCCGCTAAGTCGCGGCGCACGGCATCGAATATCTCCTGAATGGCTCCGGTACCCATTGCCCGCTCGCGGAAGATATACTCTTCGCCCGGCTCGGCGCGGAGTTTCACGGCGGCGATCCCGGCCCCCTCCTGTCCGCGGTTATGCTGTTTCTCCATCATCAGGTACAGCTTGTTCAACCCCCAGAACTCGGTGCCGTAAGTCTGCCGGTAGTGTTCCATCGGTTTGAGCAGGCGGACCATCGCTATGCCGCATTCGTGTTTTATGCTGTCGCTCATGGTTTCGGTTAGGATATAACAGATTCGTGTGCCGTATCGGCATGTATTTCCGGTCGGAGTGTCGTCCGGCGGCTAAACCAGGAAGAGCAGTTCGCGGTATTTAGGGAGCGTCCACATTTCGTTGTCGACGATCAGTTCGAGTTTGTCGATGTGAT
>NZ_CANQYJ010000119.1 GCF_947628055.1 uncultured Rikenella sp. | reverse complement strand
GGGCTCGGTTTTCCGGAGCGGTCTGCCGACGTGCGCGTGGCGCAATATGAGTCCGGCACCCGCACACCGAAGGCGGATCTGATGGCCGCCCTGGCCTACGGCCTGGATGTGGCGCCGGAGGCTTTGAATGTGCCGGACATAGACAGCCTTATCGGTCTGATGCATACCCTGTTCACCTTGGAGGACGTCTATGGTCTTACCGTGGAGGAGGCGGACGGAGAGGTGTGTCTACGCTTTGGCAGGGACCCGGACAACAAAACGCCCGCGGACCTTCTGACCGCCGTGAGGGAGTGGCGGCGCCAGGCGGCCAGCCTGGAGGCCGGCGAGATCACCCGGGAAGAGTACGACCGCTGGCGGCACTACTTCCCCAAGTTCGACACCTCCCAGCACTGGGTGCACGTCCCCTCCAAGCAACTGAGCGACGCTCTGACCGCTGCATTCGTGAACCGCCTGAAAGACAAATAAGAACCACCCTGGCTGATCGAGATTAGCCAGGGTGGTTTGTCCGATTTAAAGAGTTTTTGTTGAAATACGTGCTCTCCACTGGTAAAATGACGGTATGTACAATTAAGGTATAATTGTACAGATACTAATGCAGTTGGTGTAATTATGAAATACATATTCGCTACGGAACTCGCTGAAAAATGGAATGTCACTCCTGCTTGGATCACGACACTATGCAAACAAGGACGTCTTTCTGGAGCCAAGAAAGATGGGCGTGTTTGGAGAATTCCTGACAATACCCCTAAGCCAAAAGACAAGCGCTCTATCACTTCATTGCCGGATTCTTTCAAGTTTATTGATCTTTTCGCGGGAATTGGAGGGTTTCACCAGGCCATGGCGTCCTTGGGCGGAACATGTGTTATGGCTGCAGAGATCAATGATGCATGTGTAGAAACATACAAATTGAACTTCAAGGTAGAGAATAATGACATCCGCAGAGATGTCAACAAGATTGATCCCTCTACTATTGCGTCATTTGATGTTTTATGTGCCGGTTTTCCCTGTCAACCATTTAGCAAAGCTGGCCACCAAGAGGGTTTTAATGATAAAAAGCGCGGTGGTTTGTTTTATAAGATTTTAGATATTATTGACGCTCATCCAGAAGCAAAATTTCTCATTCTTGAAAATGTTAGGAATCTGGCTGATCACACAGAGAATTGGGAAATAATTAAAACGGAGTTAATGAAGCGGGATTTTTATATCACAGAAAAGCCTATAATTCTTTCCCCTTCCGACTTTGGCATTCCACAAATTCGTGAACGCGTATATATATTAGGCGTGAAAAAGCTTTACCGAAATTTCCATATTCTCACAAATGGTTATATACATATTAATGATTTAGAACTAGATAGTCATCGGAAAAAATGCGAAATCGGTGATGCATGGACAATTCTAGAGGAAGAGGTACCTGATAACTACATCATCCCATCTGAGCAAGAAAAGATGATCTTTGCATGGGACGAGTTAAGGAAAGAAACCGGAATAACAATTCTTGGTTACCCTTTATGGATTCATTGTTTTGGTGTAAATGAGAAAAACACTCAACGCTTAAAAGAACAGTTAGGGTACAATGATATGCCAGACTGGAAAAAAGCGTTTGTTGACCAAAATAGAGACTTCTATCTAAAGAACAGAGAGTTTATTGATTGCTGGATTGAAAAGCATAAAATGCTTGATCAAATAAAACTATACAAAAAATTTGAATGGAATTGCGGTACTGATGTAACAGACATAAAAAACGCAGTTATCCAAATCAGACAATCTGGCATCCGTGTGAAGCGGCCAACATTTTATCCTTCACTCGTTGCCATAGTAAATACGCCCATTATTTGGGATGAGCACAAAGGGCATTTTAGACACATTACCCCTCGCGAAGCTGCCAATCTACAGAGTTTTAGGAAAGACTTCATATTCTGTGGTACTGATAACCAAATATATCGACAACTTGGTAACGCCGTGAATGTTGAGGTAGTTAGAGTATTGAGCGAGAGTTTATTCCATTTAGGCCGTTGGGAGGTACGATAACATGGGAAAAACGATTAATATTCGACCGACAAGTGGCGTCTATGCTACATATAAGCGGCTTAGTTACCAACCCTGGACGGCTATTGCTGAATTTGTTGATAACTCTACGCAGAGTTTTTATGATCACCAAGATGAGTTGTCCCAACAGAAGTATTTTAAAGGCCTCAATATTCAGATTGACTATCGCGAAGATCCCGTAAATGGTGACAGCATCTCCATCACTGACGATGCCTATGGTATGGAGTGGTCAGATTTTCAAAGAGCTGTTGTTTTAGACAAGCCACCAAAAAACACAGATGGACGTAATGAATTCGGTATGGGACTAAAAACCGCTGCTTGTTGGTTTGGATCATTATGGTCAGTAGAATCTACTATGTATGGTTCGAGAAACAAATACTATACCGAAGTCAATACAGATGAACTAGGAAAATATAAAACAGAAGAAATAGATGTCACTGAAGAAATCGTCCATCCTAAAGATCATTATACGCGCATTGTCATAAAAAATCTAAACAAAAAAATCAGCGGTTCTAGAACGGTCGGTAAAGTAAAAGAATTGTTGAGTAGTATCTATAGAGAAGACATACGAAGTGGTCTTGTCAAAATTTACTATAATGGAACGTTACTCCAGTTTAAAGAGGCCCCTGTTTTTAAAGAAATTGTCAACGGTCAAGAGAAAGCATGGAAAAAAGAAATTTGCTTTAATGTTCTACACGAAGGCAAAGAACTGACTGTAAAAGGTTTTATTGCAATTAGAATCCCCGGCAGCGTGAAAGATGGCGGATTCACTCTTCTTCGTCGTGGGCGTGTAATTGTCGGAGGATCGGAGAAGAATTATCGTCCAAGCGAATTATTTGGTGACTCGAACTCCTACAGGTGGCAACGTCTATACGGCGAATTACACATGGATAACTGGCCGGTTACGCAAGCAAAAGATAGTTTCGACTGGCACAACAGTGGCCTCGAAGAAGCATTTATTGAAGCTTTGGAGCCTCTAGTTAGTGAATATGGCAAAAAAGCGGAAAGCCTCAGAGTACGTGAAAGAATAAAAACTTCTGATTTGTTCCAAAGCGCAATCAACGAACTTTCAAACTCTGGAGTCGTTGAGACTACATCAATAGAGATTACAACTCAGCCTAGTAACGAGAGCAATCATCTTACGGACCAAAACCGAGACCACGCCCCAATGCCTACAGACTCGTCCACTGATCACACTGTCGACGAGCCGGAAGTAATTACAAGAGACGATGACGGAGTAATAGTCGAGGGCGGTAATCAGGCAGATTATAAGTTCAAATACAAAGGGACAGAATACCTCTTCCATATTAATCTTGAACTAAACAACCCCTCCCTACAATGGCTATTGGTCGAAATGGTAAGCAACTCAGAGTATACCATAACCATCAATATGCGCCATACCTTCTTCAAGCCATTAATTGAAAAACGTGATTTTCTACCCATTTTGATGCGGATGGCTATCGCTTTAGTTTTAGCAGAAGCAGAGTCCTTGTTGCTCTCAAGTGATGGACGAATTAACGCAAGTGATATACGAATAAAAATGAATGAGATCTTAGAGAACGTGCGGAATGGAGATAATACCCATGGACACTGAACTCATCACCGTTAGGGATTTAGAAGATGTAAATCCCTGGAACATCTCTGTAGATGGTTTCTTTAAGCAAAGTGCTGAACGACAAATGCTTAAGGATGATATATCTCCCGAGTCCATCAATGATATATTCTCAAATGCCGTTAGGATTTTAAATCAATGCCCAAACCCTAACGAAGATAAAGACATCGCTAAAACAGGTATTGTAATCGGAAAAGTCCAGAGCGGAAAAACATCTAACTTCATATCGGTACTAGCTCTAGCTTTTGATAATGGATATGATATTAGCGTTGTTCTGGGTGGAAACAAATTGCCCCTTCTGAAACAAAATGCCTCTCGAATCAAAAGCGCCTTTGATGTTGATGCTGAGAAATTAACGGTTTTAAAAACAAATGATAACAAATCCTTAATCAACCCAGCGAGAATACGAGAGTTTATTGAAGATGGAAGAAAAGTAATTATAGTCGGGTTAAAACGCTTTAATCATATCAATCAAATTGCTGACATTTTTGATGATGGTTACCTTGCAGACAAGCCCATCTTAATTATCGATGATGAGGGTGATCAGGCCACACTAAACACCAAAGCATATCTCGATTCAATGAGTAGCACCTATGAATCGGTATTGGAACTGAAAAGTAAACTTCGGCGTCACTGCTTTCTTTCTATTACTGCTACCCCACAAGCAAATATATTGATTCAAGCATTCGATAAACTGTCTCCTGATTTTGGTGAACTTGTTTACCCTGGAGAAGGATATTGCGGTTTGCAGGAATTCCACGGAGAGAACAGCGATAAACATATATATGAAATTCCGCTGTCAGAGTGTGATCTCTTGGATGACATCGGTGTCCCCGAATCTGTCTACAAGGCAATGGCAATGTTCTTTGTAGGCAACGCTATTAGATATAGCCGCGGTGATATGGGAAATCATGCAATGCTCATTCACCCAAGTAGGAAAAAGCCGGACCATCGAACGGTTGTTAAGAAACTTCAAGGCATATTAGATGACTGGAAAGTTAAAGCAAAGACAAAGCTTTCAGGCCATGCAGATATCTCATATTCCTCGCTTAAACACCAACTACTGGATGCATATAATGCCTTTATTTCTGATGATGTTATATGCGTCCCATTTGATGAACTAGAACCAACAATACTAACTCTGATTAAGAAATGTTCACCCGTTCTTATCTGCAATAGTGATGAAAATGCTAGTGAAAACTCAAATATTTACAAGACTAATATTTTTGTTGGCGGCGATCTCGTAGAGCGTGGAATCACTATTAAGGGTCTAGCTGTGACGTATATCACCCGTCGCGCCAAAGGCAAAAGCAATGTAGATAACACAGAACAACGCGCACGATGGTTCGGTTACAAGGCTTCTTATCTTGATGTTTGCCGTGTCTTTACAACAAAAGACATAAAGGATGATTTTACTAGCATCTTAGAACACGATGAAGATATGTGGGCTTCAATAGAACGTGCACGCGACAGAGGAATAGCCTTCAAAGACATGCCCCGCATCTTTAAATTGGCCAGAAACGCATTCTTAAGGCTGACGAGAGCAAACGTAGCAAAAACTGAACAATTCGCCCTGTCAGAATGGAAGGCCCAGAAGTTCTTTATCTTCGACGAGGATATGGTCGCAAAGGATTCAGACATCATCAGAGGCTATCGCGAAAGACATAAATCTATGATAATTGAAGAAGAGCATAACCCTGTACAAATTCACGCATGCCTCCATGACCAACACTTTAATGCCTTGTATGATGAACTATTATCAAAAATAGATTATGTTCCTAGCGAAGTTTTAAATAAAACATATTTTGCAAAGTTGAATGCTGCTTTACAAAAACTCGAATTAGATCCAGTGGTAGATATAGTTTGGGTGCGTGATAAAGAACACGAAACGCGTAAGATTAATCAAAATAATACGATATCTCAGTTATTCCAAGGTCGTAACCCAAATACAAATACTGCACTATATTATGAAGGAGACCGAAGTCTCGTAAATAGAGACCCAGATCATTTACAATTGCAAATACATTTTGTTAAACCTTCAAATATCGAGAGCGTATCATTCTACGCACCGGTTCTTGCTTTATATATTCCTGAATGGTGTTCAAAAGGACTATCCGAACTGGTGGTGAATACTAATGACTAATCAAGATATCTATGAACGCGTAAAGTCCATTCCTTTACCTGAAAATAACTATATCGTATTCCACGACAACGATGAAGACTGTTACTATGGAAAGGATAATAACGGACGCATCATATTTATGGCCGAATCGAAATCGCCAAAACTACTTCCAGTGACACAAGAAACAAAATCGCTACTCTTTGCTTTTAATAAAAAATGCACTTTTTCTCTTGAGCAAAACGAATGCACCCGGATTGTACATCTTTTAGCCTGTAAAGAATCTTCGGAAGATTCACTTCTTGCTTTTATACGGTTAACACACGCCTTTTCTGTAACCGCACACGATGATGACAGATATTACTCTGCTAAACTTTTCTCCGCAATATCCTCACTCTTTGCCAAGGATAAAGTTGCCTCTGAACTTGAACTGCAAGGATTATTTGCAGAACTTTATACCATTCTTTACTTTAGACAACATAATTGTGACCTTGCAAATTATTGGCAGTCGCAAAGCCGCATGAAATTCGATTTTTCTCTAACTGCAAAAAAGCGTCTTGAGATAAAGTCAACTATTCGTCCGAACAGAATTCATCATTTCAGGCATGAACAATTATTAAACGAGTTATATGATATTCGGATTGTTTCTGTTATGCTGCAAAAGAGTGATCAGGGACTATCATTGGAACTGTTAGTTGAATTGATCCGAGAGTTGTATTCAGATAACTATGGTCTTCTCCTCCATATTGAATCAGTTGTTTCAAGTATTGATCATTCCCTTCTTGCTTCATTGAAATACGACAAAACATATTTAGATCAAAACATTCGATTCTTTGATGCTAATATGATTCCTCATTTCTACGAAAAGACACCTGATGGAGTATTTAATGCCGAGTATGACTGTGATTTGGAAAACCTTCCTGGAATTTGCCTAGAAGATATTACAACCTGGATTAGGGAGAAATAAACAATGTTCAAAACTTACGATTTGTTTGACCATCGAAATATAAATGACTTAATACCTGAAATAGTCTATTACTATCTATTCCAGGGCTTAAGCCTCACTGCTATTGAAGTTAAGCTTTTTAAAACTGAGGAATATCATGGCTGGCTTAGTAAAGCATTTTTGAACTATTATGGTATAGATACGGAGAAAGAGAACAAAGGCATCTATGAGGGACAAACTGTTCCAGATGTTGTGGAAGAGCTATATAAGAGTTCTAATATAGCACATGTACGAGTTGCCAAACTCCTCAAAGAAAAGTACCTCTGAGTCAGTCCCATATTTTGTGTAAACGCCCCAAAGGTGCAAATAGAGCGAGTTTTCAAAGGGAGCGGAGGGAAGCCGTTCCCTTTGGCGTCATATTAGCGGCAACGGCGCCGCATGTCAAGGTCCCGCCGGCTCAGTCCGGCATCCGGTCCGCAAAGTACACCGCCAGCTGGGCGTGGATCA
>NZ_CANQYJ010000118.1 GCF_947628055.1 uncultured Rikenella sp. | reverse complement strand
GTGGAGCTGGAGGGAATCGAACCCTCGTCCAAACGAGGAACCCCGAAGTTTTCTACATGCTTAGTCTCCGCTTGATTGTCGGGAGGCGGCCAGGAGGGAGACACCCGAGCCGGATCCTTAGTCCGTTGAGTTTCGCTTGCCGAACCGGACAGTCGAAAAGCTATCTTTTAATTGAATGATACCCGTTGTCAGACGAGGCTAAAAGCGGTCCCCGCCCGAGGGGTACTCGTCGGCCCGGCTCCTCGGCCGGGCGGATTAAGGTAATCTCACTTGGTGAAATTACGCAGCGAGTGCGTAGCTATTATTGCCATTTGTAGTTTGAAAGTTCCGATTAACGAGGCCCCTTACAACCCTCGGCATGCTTACCTCAAGACTCTGAACCCGCTGTCAAAACCGGTCAGCCCCAAGTGCAGATATATAACGACGGGCAAGAATGGCAAATTGCGCGCCGCACGTCGGCAAAGGTATGAAAAAAGTGCCGCCGGTGCAACTGGGGTAGAAATGAAAACCCCGCTCCGCCTCCGAGGCGGAGCGGGGAACGTTTTGTTATTTGTTTTTAATCAAATATAAATATCCATATGTAATTGAACCATTATACTCATACTCACGGTCGTCTTTATCGTAGTCAAAACTAAAGCTTTTTTCACTATAATCATCAGCATTATTAAATAAGATAGCATCAATATAGTAAGCTGTAAAAGAACTATAATCATTGGCCCTACAAACAATATCTGTGTATATTGGAAAGGTCACATGTTTCTTGGCTTGCTTGTAAGTCTTAATCAGTAATTCTATTTCCTCTTTAGATGCGACATGGTACCCCTCAGGGATTTTTTGATAATGATTATATAAACCGAACTCTGTATCAAACGGCCCAATAACCTTTATATCTTCAATCTTATTATTTGCTTTATATTCCCCGTAAGTTATACCGCCAAGCAACTCAGATATAACCGTATCTGATAACTCAATCAACCCGTCCATACTATTTACCTCGCCGCTTGCCTCTGAAGCTCCCGTAATTTGTCCTGTTTGCACATTAATCATACGCGCAGAAATAAACATGGATTCATAGACCTCAGAGATGTCAGCAACCAATACATATTGAACGCCAAACTGCTGACCTAATTTTACAATCTGATTATCGCTGACTGCACCTGACATTTGGTAATCCTGCTCTTGGGTGAGCGCAGACAAGAAATCAGCAGTTCGCTCAACTGCTGCATAATTGTCACTTCGGGTAATGCTCGAAACCATTTTTGCCCCAATGACCTTTTTCTGTCCTGATTCCGCTTCACCAGTTACATACACAGCAATCTTTTGTTTCGCAGTTTGAGCCGAAACCGACGGAGCAATCATTCCGAGAATAATTGCCATAAAGATAAAATAACGTTTCATTGCAAGTTGATTATTTTGATCGTTTGTTCAGTAATCTGTACGCTACATTATTCGCCAATGCTGTAAGCACGCTTGAATCCGTATATTTGCGATTCTGATTAACCGTTTTTACGATAGCGCCTGTTTCAAGATTGATAAGTCTTGCAGACATAAAACAGGTTTCGTCGCGCTTGATAACGACATTTACCACAATGACATAATCGACCCCGAGCCGTTCACCCACTTTGCGAATTTCCTTTTCAGGTACTTCACCCGAAAGCTGGTAATCTTGCTCTGCGGTCAGTGCGTCGACAAACGCTTCGTTGCGTTCAAACGGAGCATACTCCTTGTTGCCCGACATACGAGCCAGCGTTGCGGAGCTGATAATGGATTTGTCGTCATTGCCAATCTCTCCCTCTACATAGACAGCAACTTTTTTAGTCTGAGCGAAAGCGAGGCCTGAAAAGAGCATCACGATGCACAAGAGTAAAAGCTTTTTCATAAGCTTAAAAAAGATTTTTTCGCCCTTCCGACTCCGCGAAAGACTGGGTGTGTAGAAAAAAAGAAAGTGTGGAGTCGTTAGTTTATCCGAGTAGAGGCTCTGGAATGCCCAAGGATCAAATAAACAATACCCCACACCTGTATAGAGTATATGCTCAGAACGAGACGTACCTATACAAGCAATGAGTGTTATTGCTTATCCTTGATCCTTTGAAATTTTCCAGATTTCTACTCAAGGACAAAAGCTAAACACTTTCATCGAAATATGTCTGCCGGGGTCTCCGAAAAGGCTCCCGACAGGGGCAAAGATAGAAAATGTTTTGCTGCGAAACACTCCTCTGGGGTATTGCACCGGCAAATTTCGGCGAAACTTTCCGAAATTCCGCTATTGCGTTCCAAGATTGTTCGGTGTATGTTCGTCTTTCTTACCCCGTCAGGGCCGGCATGTCGCGGGGCGCGATACAAAACCAGCCGGCCTCCGAAAGGAGGCCGGCTGGTTGAACGATCCACCCAAAAATCAATGGGTTATAACTGCTCCGGATCGAGCTCTGTCACATATCCTCCCTCTAACAGCCACGTCCGTCCCGGATATTGTCTGATATTGGCGATATTATGGGTGGATATAATCACTGTCCGCCCTTCGTCTGCAATGTTGCGGAACAAGTCCATGACTTCGGCCGTGGCATTCGGATCGAGATTGGCCGTCGGCTCGTCCGCCAGCACGACCTGCGGATTGTTCAGCAAAGCCCGCGCGATTCCCGCCCGCTGACATTCGCCGCCCGACAACTGATACGGGTAGGAATGCGCCTTATGGCTCATGTAAGTCAGGCTCAGGACGTCCCCGATCCGGTGGTCGATCGCTTCGGCATTGCGCCAGTCTGTCGCTCGCAGGACGAATTCGAGATTTTGATATACCGTGCAATCGTTCAGCAAGGTCGCTTCCTGGAATACGATGCCCAACCGCCGCCGAAGATAGGGAATCTGCCTGCGGGTCAGCATGTGCAGCGAAAATCCGGCGATCTGTCCGCGTCCCACTTGCAGCGGGAGCTCGCCGTAGAGAGTTTTCAGCAGACTGCTCTTGCCGCTGCCCACGCGCCCCACGATATAGATCAATTCGCCGGGATAAGCGTACAAATTGACGTTCCGGAGCACTTCGTGCCGGCTGTCTTTCTGGAAAATTACAGCGTCGGTGAGCTGTAGAGAAGGTTTTTCCTGCATCATAACGTATGGACAAATATACGCTTTTGGGGTGGAAAAAGAGAAAAACGGCTCCGAAAAGCCGTTTCCGGGGAATAGGGGAAAGAGAGCGGTTATTCCGGACGGTAATCCGTTGCGGTATCCTCTTTGAAAGTCAGCGACGGGGCATATCGGGTTCGGATCGAACTCCAATTGTCCTCGCCCGCCTGAATATCCTCGACTAACGGATAAAGTTGAGCTTTCAACGACGAGCTGTAACCTCTGCCGACCTCAGCGAAAAAGACGATCACGCAAAGTTCCTGCAAAGGGCGGGGTAAATCTTCCAAATCGCATTGTTCATTGGCGAATGCGATGAAAGAGGCGGCGTTGTGGATGCTGTCCGAATCTAAGTCGGCGGCAATGCTGTCATAATTGCGCGGGCGCCCCATGCGCACCACCGGGTCGTGTGGCTGCCAACCATGGCCGACAATGATAGAGGTGCCTTGCAAGGCGGTGTTCAGGTCGTTGATAATTTGGTCGCGCATGGCACAATCTTTTCCGATCCAAACGTAGGTGCTCCATGCTTTACCTGCTTTGTACAAAACGGACATTTTCATAATTCGGTGAATTTTAGTGAAACAAATCGGTTTGTGGTAACTGTGTGTACCGTCCCCGAAAGTAATCACTGTCGAATGGCCGAATTATCATAAATTTGTCGGTCAACCACGGCTGTTGGCCAGTGGCTGTGCAAGGTTCAGGAATTGGAACGATAGTCCTTGGCCAGCCCTCCCTCCGCCGTCTCTTTGTAGAGGCTGGGCAGGTCATGCCCCGTCTGGCGCATCACCTCCACCACCCGATCGAAACTCACCCGGTGCCTGCCGTCCGAGTAGGTCGCATAAATGTTCGAGTCCAACGCCCGCGCCGCCGCATAGGCATTCCGTTCGATGCAAGGGATCTGCACCAGTCCGCAAATCGGGTCGCAGGTCAGCCCCAGGTGATGTTCCAGCCCCATCTCCGCCGCATACTCGATTTGTGCCGGCGTCCCTCCGAACAGCTGGCACGCCGCAGCCGCCGCCATCGCACACGCCACTCCCACTTCGCCCTGGCACCCCACCTCCGCACCCGAAACCGAGGCATTGTGCTTGACCACGTTTCCGAACAGCCCGGCCGTTGCCAGCGCCCGCAGCATCCGGGGCTTGCCGAAATCCCGCGTCTGCTGCAAATAGTACAGCACCGCCGGCATCACACCCGACGAACCGCACGTGGGTGCCGTCACGATCTCGCCGCCCGCCGCATTCTCCTCCGAAGTCGCCAAAGCATAGGCATAAACCAGCCCCCGGCTGCGCATCGCTTCCGAGTATCCTTTGGAACGGATATAATAGTCCCCGGCTTTTCTTCGCACGCCCAACCCGCCCGGCAAAACCCCTTCGGCCTCTATGCCGCGCCGGATACCTTCCTGCATGACCGTCCACACTTGGTCGAGGTAGTCCCATATCTCCGGGCCCTCGCACTGCTCGACGTACTCCCAGTAAGAGCATCCCGTTTTGTCGCACCACGCCTGAATATCGGCGATCGTACTCATCCCGTAGATCATTTCCGGCTGCTCGGCCGCCGTTTCCTCGTTGGCCAGCGACCCGCCGCCGATGCTGTAGATGCGCCAGCTCTCCCGCGGCTGGGCCGCGTGGCCGTAATAGCTCTCGAACTGCATGCCGTTCGGGTGGAAAGGCAGGAACACATCGGGTTTCCAGTGGATCGAGGTCGGAGCTGTCGGTTCCAGGACGTCCAGTATGGCTTTGTCCGTGAAATGTCCCTTTCCTGTGGCCGCTAAGCTGCCGAACAGGGTGACTTCATAGCGTGCGGCCTCCGGGTTTCGGGCGAGAAATTCCTGCGCGGCCCGGCGCGGAGCCATGGTGTGGCTGCTGGAAGGGCCGTGCCCGATGCGATAGATGCCTTTGATCGATTCCATAGGTTTTTTGTGTTGGGTTTTCAAAGATACGTTTTTTCTGTTTGCGGGTTTCGGAAAAGAATATACCTTTGTCACCGGCAATGGTTCGCCGATGGCACTCTGTACGAGGGGGTGCGGGCGATCAAAAGGGAACCGGGTGAAAATCCCGGACAGTCCCGCTGCTGTAAGCCCCGTCGGGAATCCGTTCCCGGCCGAAGGGTGCAGGACATTCTCAGCTTTATGCCACTATTCGTGCGCCGCCTTGTCCGAAAGGTGCGGCGCGGAAGAATGGGAAGGCCGCGTCCGGCGCACCCGGGGTAAGTCAGAAGACCTGCCTTGCCGTTACCTGTCGTCCGTTTCCGGGGATTTGAAACGCGACGACGCCTGTCGGAGATTCCGGGAAACAAAACAAGAGATTTTTCCTCCGGTTTGCATAACCGAGAGGGATTTGTAGCAGGCGGGTTATGCCTGCTCTACTCCGTTTTCGTTGCCATCTGTCGGCAGGCGGACAAATACGGAAATCGAATCAAAACACACATACGGAAAATGAAAAAAATCAACCTTTTGCTGGCCGCATCGGCTGCACTGCTGCTGTTCAGTTGTAACGACGACGGGGGAAAAATCGACATCCCCGGCTTGAAAACGCAAGGCTATTACATCCTCGGCGAGGGAACTTTCGGTTCGGAAAACTCGACGCTCTATTATTACGATTTCAGTACGAAGACCGCGACCGATCGGTTCACGACGGCCAATCCGGGCGTGGTGCTGGGCAATACGGCCAACGACATGAAAATATACGGCTCGAAGCTCTACGTGGCTGTCGACGTAAGCAATAAGGTGCTGGTGCTGGATGCCGCTTCGGGACGGATTCTGGAAGACATCGACATGGGACAAGCCGACGGCAAGAATCGCGAACCGCGCGGAATCGCCTGCGCTGCGGGCAAAGTATTCGTATCGACTTACAGCGGACAAGTGGCCCGGATCGATACGACGAGCTATGCGGTGGACTACACGCCTTACGGCGGATCGTTCAAGTACAGCGAAGGGATTGCCGAGGTGAGCGAACGCACCCTCTGCGTGGCCAATGCCGGCTACGGCTCGGGAAATACTGTCACGATGATCGACATTCCGAGTTTCACGGTTACGGGCGATATGACGGTGCCGACCAACCCGAACGAACTGGCGGTGGCCGGCGACGGCACCGTATATCTGGCTACGTGGATGGATTACGCTACGGGGGCGCCGGCAGCCTTGCACAAACTGAACCTGATGAACAAAACTTACACTACGGTTCCGGGTGTGGAAGTGCAGCGGATCGCCATCCACGGGCAGAAATTATATGGGGTGAATACCACATACGATGCAACGACTTATGCTCCCAGTTCGTCGCTCGTCAAGGTGGACCTCGCGGACGGTTCGTCGGAAACGATGATCCCGTCCAAGGCTGGAGCGTCGTTCTACGGCGTGAATGTCAATCCGCTGAGCGGCTATGTTTATGTGTCGGACGGTTCAGCCAACGAGGTGCTGGTTTTCGACGAAAAGGGAACGGCCCAGCCTGCGGTGACGAATGCCGGGAACGGGGTCAATACGGTGGCTTTCGTAAACAAAATAGCTAAATAAAAACTTTCAAAGTGTAAGGTTTTTATTCGTGATGTGCCGGCTCTTCGGGGATTGGGCGCGAGGCACGGGGTGGTGGTTCTCCCCGTGCCTTTTTTGTATCCCTGCGCCTGGTGGATTTCCGTTCCGAAATGCGTATATTTGTGCTGCTACTAACACCAATTCTTATTTTTCAATGGCAAGACAGACCCTTCTGCTTCCGGCGCTGGTCGCGTTGTGCCTGGCGGGAAGCGCCGCCGCGCAAGGTTTCGACAAGGCCGGTAAACCCGTGATCCGTTCCGAATACCGGCTCCGAGGCGGTATTTATCACGACGGATGGATCGATCTCAACAAAAACGGACGGAAAGACATTTACGAAGACCCGGCGCAACCGGTGGAGCGGCGGATCGAAGACCTGCTCGGCCGGATGACTTTGGACGAGAAGACGGCGCAGATGGCTACGCTGTACGGCTACGGGCGTGTGCTGACCGACGACCTGCCGACGCCGGAGTGGAAGGCCGACCGGATATGGCGGGACGGCATCGGGGCGATCGACGAACACCTGAACGGCTATCCGCCGGGGCGGAGGAACCGCGAGAATCCGTATGTCTGGCCGGCGTCGAACCATGCGTGGGCGATTGACGAGGTGCAGCGTTTCTTTGTGGAGGAGACCCGGTTAGGGATTCCCGTCGATTTCACCGACGAGGGGCTGCGGGGGGTGGAGAGCTTCCGGGCGACCA
>NZ_CANQYJ010000117.1 GCF_947628055.1 uncultured Rikenella sp. | reverse complement strand
CCCCCGCTACATGCAACAGAACAATTACTTTTCCGCCCGGCGGAACGGTGTGAACTTCCGTCCTCCCCCCTCGAACCCCGCATTCTTGTAGAACTCCACGAATGTCAACCGCACCGGATGCACGAATGCCCCCAATGCACTGATAAAGATATTCAACCCGTGTCCGATCACCAAAATCACCGCCATAAATATCCAGCTCAGCACCGGAATATTCCCGCTCAGCCCCACCGACAACGCGTTGAACACCTGCGCGATAATCGCCCCCGCCAGCCCGATGGCAAACAACCGCACATACGACACCAAGTCTCCCACCACCCCCGTCGCCATCTCATAGCAGCTGTACAGACCCGCCCCTACATTAATCAACGGATTCTTGTGCGGCGAGTTGAAGAAGAAGATCAGCACCCCGGCAATCCCCAGCAGCACATAAAACAGAATACTATCTCCCGGCAACACACCTCCCAACGCCAGCCCCCCCGAGATCATCAGAATGACCCAGCCCAGCGTCGAAAGCCCGTAAAGAAAACTCCCGTTCTGTTTCGACCGGTTGAAAATCCGCAGGATCTGTCCGAACAAGACCTGCGCCGCCCCCAAGCCCACCGCCACGTTGAACATGTTTTCGTTCGAGACGAAATATTCCTTGAACTTCACCAACGCCGGCACTTTCGCCAGTTCGATCCCGAAGCAGTTCCCCGTCAGCAAACCGAAAAAGACCGTCGCGATATTCAGAAACAGGGCCAACCACGCAAAATCGCGGAACCGCACCGGTATCTTGCGCCAAAATATCAAAATCGCCAAAATGAAGAGCACCCCGTACCCCGCATCCCCGAAACACATCCCGAAGAAGATCATGAAGAACGGCGCGAAGAACGGCGTCATGTCCAACTCATTGTATCTCGGCAGCATGTAGAGCGATCCCACCGGCTCGAACAACCGGGCGAAGAAATGGTTTTTGAGTTTGATCGGCGGATTCTCCTCTGCCGTCGCCCGCGCCGACTCGTAAATGACCTCCTCGGCATCGAGGAATGCCTCCACTTTTTCCCGATTTTCCGCCACCGACCACGCTTCTACGATCCGGATCGTCCCGTCCGCCGCCGATTCCCCCGCATGAACCGCATCGTCGAAGGTGATGCGATCTTTCATCGACAAGTATTCCGCCCGAATCGCCTCCCTCGACAGTGCAGCCCGCGCAATAATGTTCTGCTGTTTGACCTCTTCCGCCAAATAGAGTTCGATCTGCGCCTCTTTTTGGGTGAATGTCATCTCCGGCGCCTTGAGTTCCACTGCCGCATTCCCCAAATCGATCGGCTCCGCAACGCCGTCAGACAACGGCTGCGCCACCACGAAATAGGTCTCTCCCCCCAGGTTCTGCGCCACCACCTGAATGGCGTACTCCCGTTCCCACTCCGCCTTATACTGTTTCGTCGGCACCTCGAAGAATCGGATGGCAATCCCCTCCTCTTCCCTAAGCCGCCGGATTTCGTCCGGGTCGAACTCGCCCCACATGGCCAGTTCATCGAGTTCCGCCGCCGCTTTCGTCCGCAGCGTTTCGAGCTGCGAAAGGCGTTCCGCCGCCCCTTCATACGCCTCGACCGCCTCCGCCACCGTGGCAAACGGCACTCGTTGCGTCTCCGAGACCGCATCAGACTCCGCATCCGCAGTATCGGTTTTCACCGACCCCAACCGCTGGTACACTGTCCGATACCGTTCCGATGTCGAGACTAACTCCCGCACTTCCTGCGGTGCGTCCCACTCGCGGAACGTAATATCGACAACGCCCAACTCCCGGAGCTTTTCCATAAACGGCTTCACGTCGCCGTGGTACAACAGCAGGTTGTACCGGATCATCGGTTCTATCATATCGCTGCCTCCGCTTCCAATCTGGATTTAACAATCTTTTGCGACGATTTGGAGAGGTTCTCCTCGTCTTCGAGGAAGCGTTTGATCTTCCGTATCGCTTCCTGATACCCCGGAATCTGCACTTTTTCGTACAGGTTCACTTTCTGCGTGGTCTTTTTCCGGGCCTTTTCCAAGAGTTCCATCTTTTTCCGATAGAACTCGCTTTCGACCCCCAACCTGGCCAGCTCCTTGAGTATCCGCATCCCGTCGGCGATCCACAGCGGCGCGCTGAACAGGTTATACGGTTTTTCTTCGTACCGGATGTCTTCCAGCACGGGTATCTCGACGCCGGCGATTTTCTGGGTCCCGAACCGCACGTCTTTGACGGTGATCAGCGAGGGGTCGAATTCGCCCCAAAGCTGCACCATGTAGTCGTATTCGGCCATGGTCTTGTCGAGCTGCGCCCGCAGTTCGCCCACGCGATCTTTGGCTTTCTTCACTTCGGAGCGCAAGGCGGATTCCTTGCTCTTGATCGTGGGCAAGGCTTTCTGCCGCATCGTGAGCTGTTTACCCAGCTCGCCCAAGGCGGTCTTATTGAACTGAAATTTGATCATCAATCCTAATCTTTATCCGTTCTTTTTCTTTGCCTGTTCTTTGGCTGGTATGAGGGTACTGTACTTTCTGAGATGCTTGCGCATCTCTTGACCGTTCTCCGCCGGATGCTTCGGCTATTCCGAGTAGAGCGGCCCGGTTCGAATACCGAGCGGCACCGTCGCCCGCGGGAATTTCTTCTCGTTTTGCTTCCGCAAACCGAGTGAAATTCCTTTTTAAGCGGGCGGGCGACGAGTCGGGGTTCGAGGGTACTGCCCTCAGGCCGGGCGGAGCCGCTAAATAAGTCCTCTCTAACTCCAACAAAAGCCCCAATGGGGCACCCCGCCGGGCGGGCGATACTTTGTATCGCTTGGACCGGAACTACCCCGAACAATTTCCGCGCGCCGGGAAAATCAATCGTTTTCAGCTCCGTTGAAACCGTCGATTTTCCTCTTTCGGCGTCGGCGCGCGGGGATGAACAGACTTTGTCCGCGCGCTGGTGTTCAAAAGCAATTCATGCTTTTGAACGATTTCCTTCTCCAGCTGTCGCGCACGGGGCCGATCAACACGCGAACCAAGCCGCCTTTACCTCTGCTGTTTTTCCTGCGCGCCAGCGAAATCTTATTTCAACAAACTGTCGTTTGTCGAAATGATTTCGCTCTTTAAGCACGGCGCGCAGGAGCTGTTCGGCACGCGAGCAGGGAGTTTGCTCTGCCTTAACCGGAGGAAACTGCCCTGCGCGGGCGGCGTCCGGGTGACCCCGGCGGGACGGGCGATGCTGCGCATCGCTTGGGCAGCCTCTACCCTAAGACTCCGTTACCGGCAAACCCGGATTGTGTGTCGAGCGGCATCCCGCAGCAGGCTGGCGAAACTCCGTTTCGCTATTAATTCCCTCAAACCACCAACCTCACGAAACAGCGAAAAAGAACGATTAGTTTTCTGGCCAATATTTCTTGAGGATCGACTCCTTGATCGCCACTTCGTTCGGCGAGAAATACTTCGCGAACAGGCGCCACGCCGTATCTAACATCTGGGTAATATCGATATTGATGTCGATCGCCAAGAGTTCTTCCGAGTACTCCCGCGCGAAATCCAGCGTCCGCCGGTCGTAGTCCGAGAGGTCGAACCCGTTTTCGAGCTTCGTCCGCGCGTTGGCCGCGTCCGAGTACAAGCGCACCGCCGCATTCATCACCTGCGGATGGTCTTCCCGCGTTTTCTTGCCGATCACAAGCTGCTTCAAACGGCTCAGCGACCGGAACGGGTCTACGATCACTTTGCCGATCTCGGCATCGCTCCGCAAGAAGAGCTGCCCTTCGGTAATATACCCCGTGTTGTCCGGAATGGCATGGGTAATATCCCCGTCGTTCAACGTCGTCACCGCAAGAATCGTGATCGACCCTCCGTTCGGCAGCTGCACGGCTTTCTCATAAATCTTGGCCAAGTCCGAATAGAGCGACCCCGGCATGGAATCTTTCGACGGAATCTGGTCCATACGATTGGACACGATCGCCAGCGCATCCGCATAGAGCGTCATATCCGTCAACAAGACCAGTACCTTTTCCCCCTTATCCACCGCGAAGTATTCCGCGGCCGTCAGCGCCATGTCCGGCACCAGCAGCCGTTCGACCGGCGGATTGTCGGTCGTGTTCACGAACGAGACGATCCGGTCCAAGACCCCCGCATTGTCGAACACCGTCTTATAATACAGGTAGTCGTCATTCGTCAAACCCATCCCCCCCAGAATGATCTTGTCCACCTGCGCCCTGAGCGCCACCATCGCCATCACCTGGTTATACGGCTGGTTCGGGTCGGCGAAGAACGGAATCTTCTGCCCCGACACCAGCGTATTGTTGAGGTCGATCCCCGCGATCCCCGTCGCAATGAGTTCACTGGGCTGCATCCGCCGGTAAGGATTGACCGTCGGCCCCCCGATCTCGCGTTCCTCGCCTTCGATCGGGCTCCCGTCGAGCGGCTCCCCATAGGCGTTGAAGAATCGCCCCGCCAATTGGTCGCCTACCTTCAGCACCGGCGGATGGTGCAGGAACACCACTTCCGCATCGGTCGGAATCCCTTCTGTCCCGGCAAAAACCTGGAGTGTCACGGCATCTCCCGCCACTTTCACCACCTGGGCCAGCCGCCCCCCCACAAGTGCCAGTTCGTCGTTGGCCGCCCCCTCTGCCCTGAGAGTCACCGTGGCTTTCGTGATCGCGGTCAGTTGCGTGTATATCTTCTGAAATCCTTGTGTTTCCATCGTTTTTCGCGTCTAAAAACCGTAAATGTCGTCCTTATCCATCTGTCCGTATCAGTTCTGTTGTTCCTTGAGAATAGTCTGCACAGCGTCATAATGCCGCTGGAAATCCTCGCTCTTGAACACCGAGAAGTTCATCTGCCTCAGTTCGTTGATCAACCGCTTGTAGTAAGCGACGCATGCTTCAAAATCGTCGAACCGGAAGGTCCGTCCGCAGATGTCCATCACCAAGTCGAACATGTAGACCTGACGTTCCATCGGACAGTTGGCATCTGTCGCGTCGAACGAGTCCTGCTGCAAAATAATGAAGTCCAGCAGTTCCGATTTCCAGTACCGGTCGTGGTAGTCCACCGGCACCCCGTCGTCCCCTAAGATATTGATCTGCTCGAAAGCTTCCTTGCCCCGCTGCACCATCGCTTTGGAGGCCAAAACCTTGGCCACCCAATCATCACCGTAGTTTTCATCCAGATAGCTGACGATTTCCGGGTATTCCAGGTACTTGGAGTAGCTTTCCAACGGGTCGATCGCGGGGTAGCGTTTGGAGTCCGCCCGGGCCTGCGACAAGGCATAGAAGCATCTCGCCGCCTTTTTCGTAGATTCGGTCACCGGTTCCTTGAGGTTCCCCCCGGCCGGCGACACCGTTCCAATGAACGTAACCGACCCGGTCTCCCCATTATTGAGGTAAACGAACCCTGCCCGCGCATAGAAGTTCGATATAATTGCCGAAAGGTCTACCGGGAAGGCGTCCTGCCCCGGCAATTCTTCGAGCCGATTGGACATTTCCCTCAACGCCTGCGCCCACCGCGACGTAGAGTCCGCCAGCAGCAAAACTTTGAGCCCCATGGCCCGATAGTATTCCCCCAGTGTCATCGCCGTATACACCGACGCCTCTCTGGCCGACACCGGCATATTCGAGGTGTTGGCGATAATCGTTGTCCGCTCCATCAGTTTCCGCCCTGTCCGCGGGTCGTCCAGTTCCGGAAATTCGACGAAGGTTTCCACCACTTCATTGGCCCGCTCCCCGCACGCGGCGATAATAATCACATCGGCATTGGCCTGTTTCGAGATTCCGTGCTGCAACACGGTTTTCCCCGCTCCGAACGGCCCGGGAATAAACCCTGTCCCTCCCTCTGCAATCGGGTTGAAGGTGTCGATCGCACGGAATCCGGTTTCCATCGTGCGGAAGGGTCTCGGTTTGTCTTTGAATGCCGTAATCGGCACTTTCACCGGCCACCGCTGCATCATCGACAAGCCGTGCTCCACTCCATTTTCATCCACCACGGTCGCTATCGTCTCTGTAATCTTATAATTCCCTGCCGGGGCAATCCATTTCAGCCGATAGGTCCCTTCCATCTTGAACGGCACCATAACCTTGTGCTGCAACCATCCTTCGGGCACCCATCCGAGCCAGTCGCCTGCTCTGACTTCCTGATTTTCGGCGGCTACCAAGGGGGTAAAGTCCCAACGCGATTCCATATCGAGCGGATCGTTGTATTCCCCGCGCTTGAGGAAAACGCCTTCCATCGCCTTGAGGTCGTTTTGCAGTCCGTCGTAGATTCGGGTCAGGATCCCCGGCCCCAGTGTCGCTTCGAGCATATGGCCCTCGAATTCCACGCGTGTCCCTCCTTTCAATCCTCGTGTGCTTTCGAATACTTGCACGTACGCTTTGTCGCCGATCACTTTGATCACTTCGGCCATGAGCCGCACGCCGCCGTCCATCTGGATGTAACAGATTTCGTTCTGCGACACCGGTCCGTCGGCCTTGACTGTCACTAAGTTGGCAATGATGCCGATCACTTCGCCCGTTGTTTTCATTTATGGTTCGCTTTGCTTTTAAATTTTTTCGTATTATGTGGTTTTGCTTTATGCGGCTCTGCTCGAGCGGTCTCCCGCGGGGTGGGATTCCCGGTTCGGCGCCTGCAAATATCCGGTATGCCGTGTATCCTAACCGTAATGTTTTTTGTCGTTGCGATCTCCCGGATCGCTGGCCTCTGCGGTACCGCTCGGCTCGCGAGCCAAAGAGCTTGTCTGCTCAATACAGTCCCCGCCGGCTCCAACCCGCACGTTTCGCGGGAATATTGCTCTGCACCGAAAACGAGCTGCCGTTTCGTCCTGAGCAAACTCTAACTTCGCAGGCTGCGGGTTCGTTATTAACCGTACAATAAAAAGTTCTGCGTATTCGGCCTCGCGCCCACCCCTAAGGCTGAGCAAACTCCCGGGTGGAGTGCCCGGCGGCACCGCGGAGGTCGGCGATTCTGCGAATCGCAACAACAAATAACCGTACTGTTATTTTCGGTACTATTTGCGACCTGCGGTCGCGCGAGTCGCCGCCACCCCGAGCGGCGCGAGCAACTTCGGCGGTGCTCGTTGCTCTTTCCGCTGGCGGCGACCCGGTGCTATTCAGAATCATTCTTTACCTACGCGCCGGGATGAACATTCATTGTCCGCGCGCTGGGTTTCACAGGCTCCGCCTCGGAGAGGCGGTCGGCCCGCAGCCCCAGGCATGCGGAGGGCCGGTGCCGCTGGACACGTGATCCGCACCCTTCGAGTGTTTTATTGACCTGCCGGCAGCAAAATAAACTACCCCAAAGAGGTACTGCCCTCGGGCCGGGCGGGCCCCACGTGCCCGCGGTGGGCTTGCGATACTTCGTATCGCTTGGGCAGCCTCTACCCCAATTATTCTTTGTTTCGCGCGCCGGGAAAATCGTTCGTTTTCAACTCACGTTGAAACCGTCGATTTTCCTCTTTCGGCGTGGCGCGCGGAGATGAACTTGCTTTTTCCCGCGCGCTGGCGGAAATCCTGTTCAAAAGCAATTCATGCTTTTGAACGATTTCCTATTCCAGCCGTCGCGCGCG
>NZ_CANQYJ010000116.1 GCF_947628055.1 uncultured Rikenella sp. | reverse complement strand
CACCACGGGATCCACCCCCGACGATGTGACAGAAGCGGCCGCCGCATCCCGCCCCGCATATACTTTGATGGGCAGGTGCGCAAGGGCAGCGGACAAAGGGGCATAAAAAGTGTCGTCTGCAATCACGACGCAGTCGGGTTCAAACTCGATCGCCTGCTGCGCAAGGGTCTCCCAGCTCGTATTGGCTGCCAGCATCTCGACCTCGAACAGCTCCGGGTAGGCCCGCACGATGTCCAGTGTCTGCGTCCCGATGGATCCTGTCGATCCTAAGACGGCCAATCGCTGTCTTTTTTGCTCCTGCGCCATAGGGTTAAAAAACGATGTAGTTTTCCGGGTCCACCGCTGTCCCGTTGTACCACAGTTCAAAGGTCATATGCGGAATCTTGCTGTCGGTCAGCTGGCCTGTCACGGCTACAGCTTCGCCCGCGCGGATGCGTTCGCCTGTGGTTTTCAGCACTTTGGCCACTTGTTTGTAGATCGTGACCATGTTTCCTCCGTGTTGGATCGCCACGATGTTGCCTGTCTCCGGGTTCCACGTGTCGAGGATCACGGTTCCGTCCAGCACGGCGAGTACCACCTGGTTTGGTGCCGGGGCGATCTCCACGCCGTACATGCCTGTCTTCGGCGAGAATGGTTTGGCGATAATCCCTTTGACCGGGGGCAGCATCTCGAAGGTGACTTCCGCCCGTGTGCGGGCGTTGTTTTCTTCGCTCAAACGGTAAGGCGAGTTGTCGTCGGTCATCTGTCCGCGCAGCACCGAGTCGAGTCCGATCCGCGACGAGACGGTGCCTTTAACACCTTGCCTGCGCAGGGTGTCGGTCTCGGAAAGGGGTACCTGGCCGTCGAGTATCTTGGCGAAATTGGTGTGGTATTCTTCCCATCGGCTCACTTCGGCGGAGAGTGAGTCGAGTTTCATGATGTTGGCGATCAGGGCTTCGCGCGATCGGCTGCCGGGATAACCGGGTATGAGGTCGAGAACGGGGGTGTAGGCCACGGTGGTCAGTACGGCTACGAATAGGATCAGAAGCAGGGCCACCACGGCCAATACCATGTTGATCCGGCTGACGAAAACGTGCCATATCTCCTGCCCGGTGCGTACGTTGCGCAAGGATAGTTTGTTGCGCTCGCGGAGGTATCCGACGATCTCTCTGAATCTCACTGTGTCTGTTTTAAGATATACAAAGATAGTCTTTTCCGCTTAATCCGACCTTACATTCCATTCCTTATTCTTAATCGTAGGGTTAAATATTGGGTTCCCTCGCCAGCGGGCGGGCCGCAGACACTTGCACCCGAACCGCAGCCGTTGGCTGTTTTATTGGCCGCCTCTACCCCAAAGCCCCGCTGGCGCCTGCCAAGAAAGGGTAGTTACAGCTCGGCCCGAGGGTAAAAGGACTGTAACTACCGCCCCAAAACCTATGCAGAAAAACGAGTGGGTCTTCCGATCGGAAGACCCACTCGTTCGCAAACATGCAATCGCACCAACTTTTATTACTTCACCTCCGCCGCCTCAGCCGCAGCCACCTCCGTCTCCGGCTGATAATGCATCGCCGCATAGCGTTTGTAGCTGTTATACCGCCACTTCGCATTCTCCTCGCTCGCGTTGAACAGCTCCTGCGCCTCCTGCGGGAACGCCTTCAAGAGCGACGTGTACCGCACCTCCTGGTGAATGAACTCCTGGAATTTCGACCAGTCCGGTTCTTTGGAGTCGAGCGTGAACGGATTCTTCCCCTCGCGTTCCAGCAGCGGGTTGAAACGCCACAAGTGCCAGTAGCCGCATTCCACAGCCCGTTTTTCCGTCAGCTGCGAAACGCCCATCCCGTTTTTGTTCCCGTGGTTGATACACGGTGCGTAGGCGATGATCAGCGACGGCCCCGGGAAAGCCTCAGCCTCCTTCAAAACCTGCAAGTACTGGTTATGGTTCGCCCCCATCGCCACCTGCGCTACATAGACATACCCGTACGTCATCGCCATCGCCCCCAAGTCCTTCTTCCGGATCCGTTTACCCGACGAAGCGAACTTGGCCACCGCCCCTACCGGCGTAGCTTTCGACGACTGTCCGCCCGTATTGGAGTAAACCTCCGTATCCAGCACCAGCACATTGACATCTTCGCCCGACGCCAAGACGTGGTCCAGCCCGCCGTAACCAATATCGTACGCCCAGCCGTCGCCGCCGAAGATCCACTGCGATTTCTTGATCAAGTACTGTTTCAGTTCCATGATCTGCTTGCAGCAGTCGCAGCCGCACGCTTCGACCAGCGGCAGCAGTTTAGCGGTCGCCGCTTCCGAAACCGCCGCATCGTTCTTGCCGTCGATCCACTCCTGCATCGCCGCCTTGAGTTCCGCAGAGCAGTCGTTGCCATTCGCGATCGCCTCTTTCATGATCGAAGCCAGCCGGTCGCGCATCTTTTCGACCGCGATGTGAATCCCCAGGCCGAATTCCGCATTGTCCTCGAACAACGAGTTGGCCCAAGCCGGCCCGCGTCCCGACGCCAGGTTCTTGCAGTACGGCGTCGACGGTGCCGATCCGCCGTAAATCGACGAACATCCCGTCGCATTGGCCACCATCATCCGTTCGCCGAACAGCTGGGTGATCGACTTGATGTACGGCGTCTCCCCGCACCCCGCACAAGCCCCGCTGAACTCAAACAGCGGTTGCGCGAACTGCAAGTTCTTGACCGACTTGGTCTTGTCCGCCACCGTAGACTTGTAGCCCACCTTGCCGTGCAGATAATCCCATCTCGGCCCTTCCGCCGCGAGCTGCGCTTCCATCGGTTCCATCACCAGCGCCTTCGCTTTCGGAGCCGGACAGATGTTCGCACAGTTGCCGCAGCCGGTACAATCGAGCGGCGAGACCTGAATCTTGAATTTGTACTCCTTGAACGCCCCCGTCCCCTGAACGAACGGCGTCCCGGCCGGAGCCGCAGCCGCCTCGGCCTCCGTCACGAGGAACGGACGGATCGCTGCGTGAGGACAAATATAGGCACACTGGTTACACTGGATACAGTTTTCCGATTTCCAAGCCGGGATCATGGCTGCAATCCCCCGCTTTTCGTAAGCCGCCGTTCCTGCTTCCCACGTCCCGTCTTCACGCCCGACGAAAGTCGAGACCGGCAGGTTGTCCCCCGCCAGCGCATTGATCGGATCCACGATTTTGGTGATGAACTCCGGCCGGGTCGAATCGACAGCCTTCGGAACCACGGTAATGGAAGCCCATTCCGCCGGCACTTCGACCTTCACCACATTCTTTCCCCCCGCTTCCACCGCGGCGTAGTTCTTGTTGACGACATCCTCACCCTTCTTCCCATACGATTTGTAGATCGCCTTTTTCATCTCTTCGACGGCCTTTTCGTACGGAATCACGCCGCTGACCTTAAAGAATGCCGACTGCATGATGGTGTTCGTCCTCGACCCCAGCCCCAATTCCGCTGCGATCTTCGTCGCGTTGATGATATAGAAGTTGATATGATGTTCCGCCAGGTAGCGTTTCATATCGTCCGGCAGATGCTTTTTCGTGGTCTCTTCGTCCCACACCGCATTCAGCAGGAACGTCCCCCCATCTTTCAATCCCTTGAGCAGGTCGTATTTCCCGAGGTACGACGGCACGTGGCACGCCACGAAGTTCGGCGTCGTCACCAAATAGGTGGAGCGGATCGGCCGGTCGCCGAACCGCAAGTGCGACGAGGTATATCCCCCCGACTTTTTCGAGTCGTACGAGAAGTACGCCTGACAATACTTGTCCGTCGCCCCTCCGATAATCTTGATGGAGTTCTTATTGGCCCCCACCGTCCCATCGGAACCTAACCCGATGAATCTGGCTTCATACGTGGAGGCATCTCCCGCCGCCACTTCCTCGCCCACCGGCAGCGAGCGGAAGGTCACATCGTCGACGATCCCCACCGTAAAGCGGTTTTTCGGTTCGTTCTGCGCCAAGTTTTCGTAAACAGCAATCATCTGTGCCGGCGTCGTATCTTTCGACGACAGCCCGTACCGCCCCCCGATAATAAGCGGCTTCCGCCCGGCCAATTCCGGTGCGGTCGCGAACGCTTCGACGACGTCCAGATAGAGCGGATCGCCGTTCGCCCCCGGTTCCTTGGTGCGGTCGAGGACGCAAATCCGCCGTACCGAATCCGGCAGCGCCTGCGCCAAGTATTTCACGCTGAACGGCCGGTACAGGTGTACAGAAACCAGCCCCACCTTTTCGCCTTTCGCGCGCAGCATGTCGATCACTTCCTTAATGGTCTCGGTCACCGAGCCCATAGCGATGACCACGTTTTCTGCAGCCGGATCTCCGTAATAGTCGAACGGTTTGTACGTCCGCCCTGTAATCGCGCTGATTTTCGCCATATAGTCCGCCACAATGTCCGGCACGGCATCGTAGAACCGATTGGCCGCTTCCCTGCTCTGAAAATAGATGTCGGGGTTCTGCGCCGTCCCGCGGGTCACCGGGTGTTCCGGATTCAGAGCCCGTTCGCGGAAAGCTTTGAGGGCATCCATATCGATCAGCCCGCGCAACGCTTCGGTGTCGAACTCTTCGATCTTCTGAATTTCGTGCGAGGTCCGGAAGCCGTCGAAGAAGTTGATGAACGGCACCCGCCCTTTGATCGCGGTCAAATGCGACACTGCCGACAAGTCCATCACTTCCTGCACCGACCCTGAAGCGAGCATGGCAAACCCGGTCTGTCTTGCGCTCATCACGTCGGCGTGATCTCCGAAAATCGACAAGGCCTGTGCGGCCAATGCCCGCGCGCTCACATGGAACACCGCCGGCAAGAGTTCCCCTGCAATCTTATACATATTCGGGATCATGAGCAGCAAGCCCTGCGAAGCGGTATAAGTCGTCGTGAGCGCCCCCGCCTGCAATGATCCGTGTACGGCCCCTGCCGCGCCTGCTTCGGATTGCATTTCCTGCACGCGCACGGTTTCGCCGAAAATGTTCTTTTTCCCTGCGGCAGCCCACTCGTCCACATATTCTGCCATCGTCGAAGACGGCGTGATCGGGTAAATCGCTGCCACTTCGCTGAACATATAAGCGATGTGCGCCGCAGCATAGTTCCCGTCGCAGGTGATGAATTTCTTCTGATTTGCCATTGCTATCGAAATTGTTGAATTTAAGTTGTAAGCCTTTTTCGTTTGTGTACTTGTGTATCTGAATGTCTTTTTCTTTGGCGGCGGTATGGTTCTTTGTTCACAACCGACGTTGCCCGGTGCTGCCCGGCATGCGAGCGGGCTGTAACTAATCCTAATCCCGCAGGCTGCACCCCGTTTTATTAAACCTACACTAAAAAGTTTTTGTGTTCGGCCTCGCGCCCGCCCCTAAGGCTGAGCAAACTCCCGGTCGGAGTGCCCGGCGGCACCGCAGAGGCCAGCGATCCAAAGGATCGCAACAACCTGTACGTTTTTATCGTTTCAAACCGGCGTTTTTTCTTTAAGAAATCTTTTTCTTCGCTGCCCTCCTGCCGGGCGGGCACTTTCTTTTCACTTTACCGCTCATGCCGCGGAGGCACTTCCTTTCTTGGGTGACCAAGAAAGGAAGCAAAGAAGTCACCGGGAATCGGTTTCGCCTTGTCGAAAGCCGGTCATTCAGCCCGGCTTCCTCAAGGCAAAACGCGACGCTTCCGGAAGGGCTTTCGTGTGCGGAGAAAGACGGCTCAGCTATGATCTTCCCCGTATCGGGTTGCAGCCTCACCCCGCGGAGGGGCGCAACTCGCTGAGCTCGTTTGCCTCTCCGCTGGCTCCGGGTCATATACATGTTTTCGGAACTGTACTTGTCTCGAGCTCCGGTGAAAATCCGGTTCGTAGAACCGGGCGGGCTGTAGCCGCGCGCTGGCGGAAATCCTGTTCAAAAGCAATTCATGCTTTTGAACGATTTCCTACTCCAGCTGTCGCGCGCGGTATCGGTGCCGCTCGGCACGCGAATTGGAGAGCTTGCACCGCCTTAACCGGAGAAAACTGCCCTTACGCCGGGCGGGCGGTGCCGCCCGGCACGCGAGCCGCAGCCGTTGGCTGTTTTATTGGCCGCCTCTACCCCAAAGCCCCGCTGGCTCCGGCCCGATCGCAAAGAATAAAAGAACACGCAAAAGCCCCCCAAGCACCTTGTCTCACCTTGAAACGGCCAAGAAACGAGTTCTTTCCTTACAAAAACAGGACGGTACGGTCGGCACTAAGAACGGGATTTCAAATAACAGCAGGACATGTATCCTGTACGCTACAAAGTTAGGGATTTTTCGGGAACGCCGCCAAAGAAACCGCCAAAATTACGCCGACAAAATCCGCTCTAACCGTTCCCCCATCGTCTCCGGATCCGTCACCGTCATGATCTCGCCCGCCTCGACGATCGAAATCTTGCCCCGCTCCTCGGAAACCACCACCACCACCGCATCGCTGTGCTCCGTCAGCCCGATCGCCGCCCGGTGCCGCATCCCGTAATGCTGCGGAATGTGCGGGTTGTCCGACGAAGGCAGGATACACCGCGCCGCATGGATCCGCCCCTGCTTGATGATGATCGCGCCGTCGTGCAGCGGGCTGTTCTTGAAAAAGATGCTCTCGATCAGCCGCACGTCGATCCGTGCGTCTATGATATCCCCTGTCGAAGCGTAGACCTCCAGGTCGCCCTGCCGTTCGATGCAGATCAAAGCTCCGGTATAGGTCGAGGCCATGTCGCGGCACGCCTTGGCCACATCTTCCGCCCATGCCACCTGCGCACCCCGCCCCGCCGAGCGGAAAATGCGCCGCACGAAGCGGTTCTTGGCCCGCGAATAACGGCTCCCCAACAACAGGAGGTAACGCCGCACCTCCTGCTGGAACACGATGATCAAGGCCAGCACCCCCACGCCGATCACTTGCCCCATAATGGAGCTCAACAAAGTCATATTGAGCGCCTTGACCACCACCCACAGCAGGTAGACGATAAATATTCCCGCAAAGATGGTCATCGCCGCCGTGCCGCGGATCATGCGGTAGACTTGGTAGAAAAGCAGCGCCACGACCAGCACGTCGACCACGTCCAGCAGGCTGATACTGATAAAATCCATAATCCTTTTTCCTGATTTGAGGCTTTCCGCGTGCGAGGCAGTCCCTCGGGCCGCCCGGCGGAAACCGCTTTTACCCGGCGCCGGCGACCGTACCGCCAGCCGGCGAATGTCCCGTAAAGATAACACTTTTTCGAGCACCCCGTATCTCCCCATTTTGCCCTCGCCGCCGGGTATGTCGTCAGGCGGTTGGATACAGCACCGGCATTTTTTCGGCTCGCGCCGGTTCCGAAGCCGCCGTGTCCGGTTTTTCGGCTATTTTGGTTACCTTTAGCGCCGTTAAGCGACTAACCGATAAATACCTGTACAGTTATGATTGGGAAATACACTCGAATGCTTGGGGCAGCGCTGCTGCTGGGAGGGCTTGCCTCCGTTTCGTGCGGTTCGTCTTCCGGATCGGCCGGTGCTGCGGACTCTTCGGAGCTGCGCGTGATGACGTTCAATATCCGCTATGCGAATCCGGACGACGGGCCGAATTACTGGGACAACCGCCGGGAGGCGGTCGTCCGGATGGTGGAGGAGGTACGACCGGGGGTGATGGGCATCCAGGAGGGGCTGGCC
>NZ_CANQYJ010000115.1 GCF_947628055.1 uncultured Rikenella sp. | reverse complement strand
GGTCTACGGCCATTACGACGTGATGCCGGTCGACCCGCTCGAGCTGTGGCATACCGACCCGTTTGAACCGGTGGTCAGGGAGGGAAAAATATGGGGCCGCGGGGCGGACGACGACAAAGGACAGGGTTTCATGCACGTCAAGGCATTCGAGGCGATGAACGCCACGGGCCACCTCGCATGCAACGTCAAATTCATGTTCGAGGGCGAAGAGGAGATCGGCTCCGGATCGCTCACGGCGTGGTGCGGGACGCATCGCGAGATGTTGGCGGCGGACATCATAATCGTGTCGGACACTTCGCTCATCGGATGGGAGACGCCGTCGATCACTTGCGGACTGCGGGGGCTGGCCTTCGTCGAGATCGAGGCGCAGGGGCCGAACCGGGATCTGCACTCGGGCCTCTACGGCGGCGCGGTGGTCAACCCGGTGAACGCACTGTGCAAGATGATCGCCTCGCTGACCGACGATACCACGGGACGCGTAACCATTCCCGGTTTCTATGACGACGTCCATGAGTTCAGCGCGGCGGAGCGGGCGGAGATCAACACGGCACCGTTCGACGAACAGACTTTTGCAGCCTCTATCGGTATCGACCGGCCTCGGGGGGAAACCGGGTACACGACGATCGAACGCAAAGGGATACGGCCCACGTTAGATGTCTGCGGCATCTGGGGAGGATATACGGGCGAGGGAGCGAAAACCATTATTCCTTCGACGGCGCACGCCAAGGTTTCGATGCGCCTGGTAGCAGGACAAGACTATAGGAAAGTGACGGAACGATTGATCGCCCATATCGAAAAAATCGCGCCGGAATACGGCGTGACGGTGAAATGCGAGGCGCTTCATGGAGGGTATCCGTATGTGGCTCCGACCGACTCGGCGGCATACCGGGCGGCGGCGCGGGCCATGGAGGATACGTTCGGCAAACGGCCGGTGCCGTTTTACAGCGGGGGAAGCATTCCGATCATCAGCACCTTCGAGCGGGTGCTGGGCACGAAGTCGATCCTGATGGGCTTCGGATTGGATACGGACGCGATCCACTCGCCGAACGAGAATTATCCGCTGGAAAATTTCTACCGCGGGATCGAGACGTTTCCGCTGTTCTACCGCTATTTCGCCGAAAGCTACCGGTAACCGGGCACGCTATTTGCCTCATCCTTTGCCAAAAACTGCCATGAACGAACCGACACAGACTCCTCTGACACCCGAGACGCCCCACAAGGCGGGCTTCGTGAATATCATCGGCAATCCGAACGTGGGCAAATCCACGCTGATGAACCGGCTGGTGGGCGAGCGGCTTTCGATCATCACGTCGAAGGCGCAGACCACGCGGCACCGGATTATGGGGATCGTCAGCGGCCCGGACTTCCAGATCGTCTATTCGGACACGCCGGGGGTGCTGAAACCGAAGTACAAGCTCCAGGAGTCGATGCTGAATTTCTCCACGGGGGCGCTGGGGGATGCGGATGTGCTGGTCTATGTGACGGACACGGTGGAGCAGCCGGACAAAAACGGCGAATTTCTCTCGAAAGTACGGGCGATGGCTGCCGAAAACGGAACGCCGGTCATCGTGGTGGTCAATAAGATCGATCTGACCACACCGGATAAGCTCGAGGAGTTGGTGGAGTGGTGGCACGGCGAAATTCCTTCCGCCGAGATCATTCCGGTATCGGCGCGGGAGGGTTTCAATGTCGAACCGGTCATCCGGCGAATCGTGGCTCTGCTGCCGGAAGGTCCGGCCTATTATCCGAAGGATACCTTGACGGACAAGAGTTTGCGCTTTTTCGCCAGCGAGATCATCCGGGAGAAAATCCTGCTCAATTACGACAAGGAGATTCCTTACTCGACGGAGGTGGCTGTCGAATCATATGCGGAGTCGCCGACGCTGGATCGGATCGGCGCGGTGATCTATGTGGCGCGGCAGTCGCAAAAAGGTATTATTATCGGACATCGGGGCGCCAAGCTCAAAAAGGTGGGTACTGAGGCGAGAAAAGACCTGGAAGTATTCCTGAACAAAAAGGTTTTCCTGGAGCTCTTCGTTAAAGTGGCTGAGGATTGGCGCAATAACGACAAAGCTCTCAAACAGTTCGGATACAATAATGAATAAACCGTCCGGTTATTTTTTACCCTATGTTTGAGGGTACCGTTCTCTTTAACTTCGCTTCGCTTGTTTTCCTCGCGCTACCTCGGCATAGCCCGCAAGCAGTCTCTGCCCTCGGAACGCTGCTCGGTTGTGAACAAAGAGAACCAGAAAAACTTTCTGAGATGCTTGCGCATCTCTTGAGCCTGCCGGATACCCTTGTCTTCGATTCTTTTGGGGTGTGAGCAATAGCGGGCACTTAGGTAAATAACGCTTTATGCCCGCTATTGCCACACCCCAAAGAAAACGCAATGCAAGAGGACTGCGGAGCCTAAGGAGTAGCGTAGCTATCTGAAAGTTTCTTTGGTTCTTTCTTTTCAAAGAAAGAACAGTCACTCACAGTAGGGCACAGAAAAACCGGACAATTAATAGATTAGCGTATTCGATCCAGCGATTTGAGCAGAGCAATATCCTTTGTAATTCCGCGGAACGCGAAATAGACGAAAATCAGCGCAACGATCGGCAACACATCCACCACCGAATATTTGATCGCATAAGGTTGCATAGCATCCAGCGCATCTTTCAGTTTATAGATATACAGCACGATATAAGCCTCGATCCCCAGCAGCAAGACCGCCATTGCGAAACAAAGCCGCATCTGGATCCACCGTTTGCGGTACAGGAAAATCGTCACGAGCGCCACCGCCAGCGTCAAGATCACCAGCCCCACCATATAAGCGGTCGACACCACCTTCTGCCCATTCTGGCAAACACCCCACAAATCGAACGTGATCTCCTCCTCCACCCCGTGAGGCACCGTGATACGGGTAATAGTACCGTCGGACGCCACCGATTCGGACGTTCCCTCCGGCAAAGCCGATCCCAGCTTGACGGTGGCATAGTTCGAGAAAAGCATCACAGTCATCAAAGCCGCGACGATCAGCAAATGGACAGTTTGTATACGCTGCAACATAACTCTTTCGTTTGATAGGTTCGACAAGGCAAAGACAATGCCGACCGGACAGTGTCCGAGCCGGAACTGCATCGGCAAAGATAGAAAATATTACCTTTGCCTGTTCAACCGATCGCCATGATACAGATAGACGACAAAATCATCAGCCTCGACCTTTACACCGCCCGTTTTTCGTGCGACCTCGGGGTCTGCCGCGGCCAATGCTGCGTGGAAGGCGACGCCGGAGCACCGCTCGATAAAGAGGAAATCGCACTGTTGGAGAACGCATGGGACGACTACGCTCCTTATATGACCCCGGAAGGCAAGCGGGCTGTCGAAGAGCAGGGCGTGGGGGTGATCGACGAAGACGGTGATCTGACCACGCCGCTGGTGAATGGCGCCGAATGCGCCTACACCATCCGGGAGAACGGTGTAACGTGGTGCGCCATCGAAAAAGCGTGGAGCGAGGGTAAAACGCCTTTCCGCAAGCCGATTTCGTGCCACCTCTACCCGATCCGTCTGATCAGGCTGTCGAACGGAGTGACCGGCCTGCAATATCACCGCTGGAAGGTTTGCCGCGCTGCCGAGACACTGGGCATCAAGAAAGGAGAACCGCTCTACAAGACACTTAGAGAGCCGATTATCCGCCGTTTCGGCGAAAATTTCTACCGCGAAATGGAAGCGTGCGAGGCGGAACTGGTGAAAATGGGAGAAATCTGACCCCGGCGCTTGTTATTTTTCGGTCGCCGATCGGTGGGAGAGAAGTGTTTTCCGGTCTCGAAACGATAGAGGTTCTGGCGCAGGGGTAATTACAGTCCGGTTCGGATACCGAGCATTTACGTCCCAACGCTTTCGCACGTGCCGGAGCCAGTAGGACTGTATTAAGCGGAGTGAATTCTTCGGCTCAAGTGCCGAACGGCACCGGGTCTCCCGTGGGGCGACGTCCGGCCCGTGCGCTCACGCGGAAACAATCGTCCATTAACCGTAAGTTCCTGCGTTTACGGGCGCTGAGCGGCCAAGCGAAAACGAGCTACCGTCTGGCATGAAAGCCTAAAAATCATGCGGAAGTAATGGAAGCAATGCGACGGCAAAAATTGCAATTCGCCGTTCGATCCCGTTATTCGTACCGCAGCGCCTCCACCGGATCGAGCGCAGCCGCCCTGCGGGCCGGCAGATACCCCGATCCCACTCCGACCGCTAAACACAGCGCCACCCCGATGAAAATCCACAGCCACGGCACCACGAACACCCCTCCCGTCAAAACCGAGATCAAATTGCCGCACAAAATTCCTAATACGATCCCGCAAAAGCCCCCCATCTGGCTGACAATAATGGACTCAAACAAAAATTGCTCGCGGATCATCCGCGGTTTGGCCCCCAGCGCCATCCGCGTCCCGATTTCGCGCGTGCGTTCACTGACCGACACCAGCATAATGTTCATCAGCCCCACAGCCGCCCCCAGCAGCGTAATCAGTCCCACCAGCGACGCCACCATCGTGACCGTAGCCATATTCTCCGCCAGCATCGCAGCCAGCGAATCGCTCCGTTCGACCGCGAAATCCGACTCGTCCGCCGGCCCTAATCGCCGGATCGTCCGGAACAGCCCCTCCGCCTCGCTCGCCGCCATCTCCAGCAGCCGCGCGTCCTCCGGGATCACCGATACCGCCGTGCTCACCCGCATATACGGAAACGCCGCCCGCGCCGTCATGATCGGCATAATCACCCGCAAGTCGTCATTACGCCCCATCCCCATGCCGCTCCCTTTGGACGCCAGCACGCCAATTACTTCATATTGTCCTCCGGCCACATTGATCACCTTTCCCAACGGTGTCTCCCCGTCCGGAAACAGCAAGTCCGCCACTCCGCTCCCGATCACTATCACCCGGTTTCCCATCTCCGCCTCGTGGCGCGAGAAATTGCGTCCCGAGGCGATCTCTAAACTGCTGTTGCGCAAGCCGTTCTCGTCCATCCCCCACAGCCACAGGTTCGGGTTGCTCTTTTCGGACTTGTATCTGGCTGTCACCCCGCTGCCCAGATTCATGGACAGCGAAACAGACGATGGAATGGGAAACCGATCCCGGAACTCACGGGCCTGGTCGTAAGTGATAAAATTGTCATTTCGGTTCCGGCCCCATCCCATGCCGTAGAGCTGCTGATTCCTGATCGAAAAGCCGCCCGTCCCCAGCGATGCGAACGACTCGGTGATACTGGCCTTGATCGATTCGATGGCCGTCACGATCCCCACCAGCGACATGATCCCGATAGCGATAATGGCCATAGTCAGGATCGACCGCAGGCGGTTGTTCCGGATCGACGCGAGCGAAAGACGGATGTTTTCACGGAAAAATATACCGAGTTTCATCGGGAATGGGATAATACTTCGGCTAAATTAGTAACTTGCCATCTAATTCGGAAATAAAAACCTACGAACTATCATGACTCTGATCAAATCCATTTCAGGCATCCGGGGCACCATCGGGGGAATGCCGGGCGACGCGCTGACACCGATCGACTTAGTGAAATTCACAGCCTCGTACAGCCAGTGGCTCAAAGAGACCACTTTTCCCAACGGCACACCTACGCGCAAGCTGCGGGTGGTAGTGGGGCGGGACGCCCGTCTTTCGGGACAGATGGTCTCGGACATCGTGGAAGGGACGCTGATGGCCAGCGGCGTGGACGTAATCGCCATTGGGCTGGCGGCCACACCTACGACCGAAATGGCCGTCACCGGCCATGGGGCGGACGGGGGGATCATCCTGACAGCCAGTCATAACCCGAAGCAGTGGAATGCCTTGAAACTGCTCAACCGGAACGGCGAATTTCTCAATGCGGCGGAAGGGGCGCGGGTGTTGGCGATTGCGGAGTGCGAGGGGTATACTTTCCCGGAAATAGACGGAATCGGGACGGTTATCGCGCGGGAATCTTACGACCGGCAGCATATCGAGGCGGTGTTGGCGCTGCCGTTAGTGGATGTCGAGGCGGTGCGGGCGGCGCGGTTCAAGATGGTGGTCGATGCGGTCAATTCGGTGGGGGGAATCGTCATGCCGGCGCTGCTGCGGGCGATGGGGGTCGAGGTCGTCGAACTCAACTGCACGCCGGACGGCAAATTCGCGCACAATCCGGAGCCGATCCCGGAACATCTGACCGAAATATCGGCACTGGTGCCGGCGGCGGGGGCGGATTTGGGGATCGTGGTCGATCCGGATGTGGATCGGCTGGCCTTGATTAATGAGGACGGAACGATGTTCGGCGAAGAATATACGTTGGTGGCGGTGGCGGACTATGTGCTGTCGCAGACTCCGGGGAATACGGTCTCGAATCTGAGCTCTTCGCGGGCGCTGGCGGACGTGACGGCAAAACATGGCGGCTCGTATGCGGCGGCGGCGGTGGGCGAGGTCAATGTGGTGGCGAAGATGCGGGAAACGAATGCGGTGATCGGCGGCGAGGGGAACGGAGGGGTGATTTATCCGGCTTTGCACAGCGGGCGGGATGCGTTGGTGGGGGTGGCGCTGCTGCTGACGTATCTGGCCAAGACGGGGAAACGGTTGTCGGAGCTCAAGGCGACTTATCCGGCTTACTATATCTCCAAAAACCGCATCGACCTGATACCGGGGACGAATGTGGACGGTATTTTGGCTAAGATGAAGGCGAAGTACGCTTCGGAGAAGGTGAATGACATCGACGGGGTGAAGATCGATTTTCCGACGGAATGGGTTCACTTGCGCAAGTCGAATACGGAACCGATTATCCGTATTTATGCGGAAAGTAAGGACAAAGCGGCGGCGGAGGCGTTGGCGAATCGGATTATCGCAGACATCAAAGGGCTGCTCTGACTTTTCCATCGGTTCATTTTTCATCGGCATTCCGCTTTCCGGGTTCGACTTCCGGAAAGCGGAATGTTTTTCGTTTTCCGCGATCCGCAACCCCGTCGCGTTCTATTTCAGAGCGACAGAACCGATGGACTGGACATCGCCGCAGAACGACGAACTTTGGCGGGACGGGGTAAAGACGTTGTTCGACCCTTGTCCGGCAGGCTGGCGGGTGCCGCGGAGCGGGGAGGGGAATCTCAGTCCGTGGAATAATTTTGGCCGATCTGGCACGACTGTGCCTAATGCGACCTCTTCCGACATGGGTGCCGGAGCTGATTGCGGGTACTGGTTTTTCCTGTACGGTCAGAGCGGTGCGACGACTTGGTATCCCATCCCTGGAGAACGACTTCGACTTTCCGGAAAGTTCAGTGGATTGCAAGGCTACAATTGTACGGCGACTTCTTCGATTTCTACGATTACGAACACGGCGGTTTTTTATTTCGTCATCAATCCGGGTGCAATTAAGCCTTCTTATAGTCCTGGGTGGCGTTCCAATGGCATTTCGGTCCGTTGCGTACGGGAGTAGGAGGGAAGGATAGTAGTGTGAAGCGCCCCGTTCCTCCCCCCTCCGCCCCCATGGAAATAAATCGCCGGGTTCCCTGACCGGAGATACGGGGTATGCTTGTTCCAAGCCTCCGCGGGGCGATGCTGCGGCCCGCGCGACCTACGGTCGCAAATAGTAGTTTTTTTGTCGCCTCGATCCGGCGGGGCTTTCTTCTTAAAAAAAAGCCTTTTCTTCGCAGCCCTCCTGCCGGGCGGGCTTTTTGTTTTCGTTTCACCGCTCATGCCGCGGGGGCACTTTCTTGTGCGACTAAGAACCGAGCGGCGTACCGCGATCAGAGATCGCTTACGGGCTATGCCGAGGCAGCGCGAGGAAGACCGCAGGCCAAACGAAGCAAAGAAAACTGCCTCCAGC
>NZ_CANQYJ010000114.1 GCF_947628055.1 uncultured Rikenella sp. | reverse complement strand
TAAATCGTAACCTATTACTATCAAGAGCAATTAACCTACGCTCATTTCCAATAAATTACACTCTTTTCGTAACTTCATTAAACAAAGATAAATAATGTTTCTCGATATCCCAACTCATTGAATATAGAATATAGGACTAATGATATGGCCGCAAATATGGTCAATTAACCGAACGATTATTATCGGATACCTCGTCGGTTCAGTTCCGTCGTATAAGCCGCCGCATTGCGGTTATGTTCCGGTAAAGTCCGGGCAAAAGCATGGCGTCCCGAGAAATCCGCCTTGGCACAGAAATAATAATAATCGTGCTTTTTGTCCGCATCCGCATAGGCCAGCGTCGCATCCAGAGCCACGATCGGCGGCACGCAGATCGGCCCCGGCGGTAATCCTCCATACTTATAAGTATTGTACGGCGAATCGTAGGCTAAGTGTTTGTTCAGCACCCGCCGGATCGACGGGTCGCCCAGCGCGAACTTCACCGTCGGATCCGCCTGGAGCGGCATTCCCGCCCGCAGCCGGTTGATATACACCCCCGCCACCTGCGTCATCTCCCCCTTGAATTTCGTCTCCTCGATCACGATCGACGCGATCGTGGCGATCTGTTCCGGCGTGTAGCCCAACTCCTTCGCTTTGGCCAGCCGTTCGTCGTTCCAGAACCGATCATGCTCCTTCCGCATCCGCGCCACGAACTCGCGCGGGGTTATTGTCCAGTAGACCTCGTAAGTGTTCGGAATGAAGAGCGAGGGGAACGTCGCCCGCGAGAATCCCGCCTCGGCGATGACCGTCGGATCGGTCAGCGTCCGCAGGATCGCCGCCGAATCCGCCTCGATGTATTTCGACACCACCCCCGCCAGCCGGTTCATCGTGCGGATGTTGTTGAATGTCAGCCGCACCGGAGTTTGGCGGCCATAGAAAAAGCCGGTCAGCGCCGCGCGGTACGACATGCCGCTCCGCAGCGTGTAACTCCCCGCTCTCACGCTGTCCAATCCGTTCGACCGTGCATAGGATTTCCACTTGCGGAGATTTTTCACATAGCCGCTGTCGGCCAGCATCCGGCCCAGCCCGGCGAAAGTCGTGCCCGTAGGCACCTGGACTGTTCCGTCCCTGACGATAGCGGTGCCGAAACGGTAGTCGTATTGTTTCCAGCCGAAAGCGCCGGCGATCACCAGCAGGATGGCGGCCAGCGCCGCGATCACTGCGATGCCGCGGGCCGAGAGCCTCCTGTGCCTGCCCTTTGCGGAGCTTTTGCGGCGGGTGGTCTTGTTTTTTGCCATAAGCGGTTGCGTTGTTTTGCGAACCCAAAGGTACGCAAAAATCGAAAATCGCCGGGCGGGGTTGGGGAAGTCCGAAAATTGCTGTATTTTTGTGCCGTGGGTAAGTCTTGTACGACCAGCTCCTGCTGAATCCCCCAGGGCCGGAAGGCAGCAAGGGTAGGCGGTCGCAGCGGTGCGATGCAAGTAGCTTGCCCACTTTTTGTTTCTGAATATTTCTTGCTTTCAGAATGAAAGCAAATCGGTTCGTTTCGGAACCGGAATGGGATTCGGGGAGTTATTGTTTTGTTATTTCGGATGTTTTGTGTTATATTTGGGATAGTGTCCGGTGTAAACCGGAGGCGATTGTTAATTTTTAAATAAACCATTATAAAGTAGACGAAAAAATGTTTGTCGGAGCCGTTGCGATTGCCCTGGCGGGCGGGGCTTATCTGAATTCCCAGCAAGTACAACGTTCGGAAACGGTATCCGACCTGATGCTGGCCAATATCGAGGCCATGGCGGACGGTGAGGTAGAGGCGGGATATGTAAATACTAAAACAACAACAGAATCGTATGGGGAATATTCTAACGCAGGAGGAGGTGTGCTTTGTCGTCCGCATGTAATTGAAACGACTTGTTGGGGGAATGGAACAGAATGGTGTACGCATACTGCATCTCTGTCTCAGGATTGCTTTACACCGAATAACTCGTTATAAGCAATTTGAATTTGTCACTATGTCGTACGATATAGTGACAAATTTTATTGTGTTGAATCTACGAATAATAAGAATGATGCTTATGAAACTTACTTACATTCTTTGTGGAATGGGGCTTGTTTTGGGATTTGGTAGCTGTTCTTCCCCGAAATCAAAACCCGTCGAAGTCCCTGTTATTCCCATTGAATCCGGCAAACAAATGACCGACGAGGAGATGTCGCAGCATTTCACGAACGATCGGTTGGTGGTGCTGAAAGGGGTAATGTTGAACCGGATCGATCGGATTATCGATTGGGGCGATCGTTTCGTGATTTTTGACCGGCGGGGACAACAGGCGGTGATCTTCGACACGACCGGGAACTGCCTTGCGCAGATCAAACGGCTCGGGAAAGGGCCGGGAGAATATGTCCAGGTGGGGGATTGTACGATAGATAATGCCGGTAATGAACTGATTCTCTGTGCCGATCAGCCGGGAAAACTACTCTGGTTCGATCGGGACGGGAAGTTCCTGCGCGAGAAACGGGTCTCGAAATGTTTGATGGAAATCGCATGTTTCGACGAATACTTGTACGGAATCGATTGTTCGTTGCAGGGGAACACCGTTACACGTATTGTTCCTTCGGAAGAGGAAACCCCGATATTGCCGCATCGTTCCGATTGTCCGGCGATGTTAGCCGGGAAGTTGATCTCTACGAATGGAAGAACCGTATGGCTGAGCCGGCCTTTCGATTATATAGTCTATGCCTTGAATGGAGGGACTGGCGAATTTGAACCGAGGTACAGACTGGATTGGGGCGATGAAGGATTGTCCGAAACCCAATTGACTGAAAAGCTGGATGAGGATCAGATTCGCCGGGATCAGAAGACCTATCATGTGACCGATGTGGGGCAGGTGGGACCGTATCTTTTTGCTAAAGGAATTTCTTTTAAAACGGGGTTTGGCCAGATGATCGATATGCGGACGGGTGAGGTGAAAAGTCTCGGTTGGACTCAGTTGTTCGGTTCGCCGAATTGCCGGATCGGGGGGTATGGCTTGTTGGAGAATCAGGACCGGCGGATCGTACATGAGGTTTCGGAAAACGTTCTGGAAATATGGAGCGAGGGGCTGAAGAGCAAGGGCGAGTCAAATGCGGTGTTGGATTCGGTGATGGCGGCCAATGCGGAGGGGATGAATCCGGTGCTGTTGTTTCAGGATGTCATCTGATGGGACGGATACTGATTGCGGGTATAGCCCTCTCGGCATTCGTATTCCTGACCGGGTGCGGTTCGAGGGAAATGCGTCGTACGATTGCCGATCTGACAGGGTCGACGATCGTTTTTCCGGAGGAGTTGCAGGCCCGGGTGTTGGATCGCGATACGGTGCTCGACGGAAATTTTGCCGAACCGTATAAACTGGTGGTTTATATGAATTCGACCCAGTGCGACGGTTGCCGGCTCAAAGATCTGTTGGTTTGGAAACATTATATGCGTCAGCTCGATTCGATAGTAACTCCGGATAGCTTGCGGCTCGTTTTTATTTTTCATCCGAAAGATACTGCCGTGTTGGAGCAACAGTTGACATTGTACGATTTCGATCGGCCGGTATGGGTGGATCGGAACGGAGATTTTGAACGGAAGAATCCGTTGCCGGCCGATCCGGCGTTCCATACTTTTTTGCTCGGGCGCGATGACCGCATTCTATTAGTCGGCTCGCCGGTGGGACGGCCCGGAATGTGGAAACTGTATAAAGAGACTGTGGCCGGGAGCGCTTCCGGAAAGTAATACCGGCCGGGAGTGAAGTCTGGTGTGGTAATATTAAAGGAAAATAGGGAGCTTTCGGATGCGATATGCCGGAGGCTTTTTTCATATTGCATGTACTCTGTCAAAAATTGATAACTTTGTGTTATGATTATCAAACTATACCCCGAGAATCCCAACGAACGCACGGTGCGGCAGGTGGCTGACGTTTTGCGCGGGGGAGGGGTGATTGTCTATCCCACCGACACGGTGTATGCTTTGGGGTGTGCTCTGGACCAGCCCAAGGCGATCGAGCGGCTGCGGACGATCCGCGGCGGAAAGGATGCGGCGGAGATGGCTATCGTCTGCGCCGAGATCGGCGAGGCGGCGGAGTATGCCAAGGTGGACAATCTGGTCTTCAAGCTGCTCAAACGGAATCTGCCGGGGCCGTTTACGTTTATCCTGCCGGCTTCGTCGAGGATTTCGGAAAAGGTCATGGTCGGGCGCAAGACCGTCGGGGTGCGCATTCCGGACAACTCCATCGCGCAGGCCATCGTGCGGGAGCTGGGGATGCCGTTGGTGACCGCTTCGGTGCGGACGGACGATGTGGGGGATGAAATCGAATACATCACCGACCCGGAGCTGATCCGGGAACGCTATCCGGCGGTGGACGCCGTGGTGGACGGGGGAATCGGGGATGTCTATGCCTCGACTGTCGTCGACTGTACGAAGAACGGCGAAGTGGAAATCGTGCGGCAGGGGTTGAGGGAGCTCGAATTCTAAAGACTTATGGACGAACAAACGCGCAAAAAGAAATACAGGGGAGAATTGCTCACGGCGGGTATGGTGCTGGGACTAGCGATGTTCGTTGTTCTTGTGCTCCAATACTTGGCCCGGGATCTGCCGGGGGGCTTTCTGTCGGGGCTGCTCTCGTTTGCCGGTTTCGCGGTGATCGTGGCGGTGCTGATTGTATACGGGCGGCGGGCGGCGGCGCTGTGTCCGCCGGATCCGGTGCTGCGGCCGGGCGGGTTTACCTACGGACGGGCTTTCGGATTCTCGATCCTGGTCTCGCTGCTGAGCGGGATTGTGTACGGGGCGGGGTATTTCCTGATGACGGAGGTGGTCGATCCCCGGTATTTCGCACAAGGGATGGAACGCGTGGCTGAATTGTATGTCTCGTCGGGACTGATGACCGCCGAACAGGTGCGGGAGGGGATGGCGCTGATGCACAACCTGTTCGTGGTGATTTTCGCCAATATGATCGCCATGTCGCTTCAGGGCGGATTCTTGGCGTTGTTCACTTCGGCGATCGTTCGCCACCGGACGGTTAAATAGAGGGTACGCTTATGGATATTTCGGTAGTTATTCCGGTATATAATGAAGAGGAGTCGCTCGTGCCGCTCATGGAGTGGATCGACCGGGTGATGGGGGAACGGAGGTTCGCCTACGAGGCGATTTTCGTGGACGATGGATCGACGGACTCTTCGTGGACGGTCATTACGCGGCTCAAGGAACGGTATCCGGAAACTGTCCGCGGGATCCGGTTCCGCAGGAATTATGGGAAATCGCCGGCCTTGTACTGCGGTTTCGAGGCGGCGCAGGGAGAGGTGGTGATTACTATGGATGCCGACCTGCAGGATTCGCCGGACGAGATTCCGGAACTGTATCGCATGGTGACGGAGGAGGGGTATGACCTGGTGTCGGGGTGGAAACGGAAGCGGTACGATCCGGTGGGCAAGACCCTGCCGTCGAAGTTCTTCAACTTCACAGCGCGCTGCGCCAGCGGGATCCGGCTGCACGACTTCAACTGCGGGCTGAAGGCCTATAAAAACAAGGTGGTTAAGTCGATCGAGGTCTATGGCGAGATGCACCGCTTTATTCCGATCTTGGCCAAACAGGCGGGGTTCCGGCGGATCGGCGAGAAGGTGGTGCAGCACCGGGCGCGGCAGTTCGGGGTCTCGAAGTTCGGCTGGGAGCGGATGATCAAGGGGTATATCGACTTGCTGACGGTGCTCTTTATGACGCGGTTCGGGCGGCGGCCGATGTATATTTTCGGGGGATTGGGGACGGTGATGTTCCTGGTGGGGCTGATTATTACGGTGTGGCTCATTGCCGAAAAGCTCTGCTTGCAGGGGCAGGGGCTGCCGTTGCGGCCGGTGACGGACCAGCCGCTGTTCTATATCGCTTTGTTGGCGGTGGGGTTGGGGGTGCAGACTTTTCTGGCGGGATTTCTGGGCGAGATGGTCAACCGTTCGGCGCCGGAGCGGAACCGTTATCTGGTGGACGAGCGGCTGTAAGGTGAATTTTCCCTCTCCTGGCGGTGGAAAGGGGACGCAAAAATTGTGCGGTTTTAAAAATTTTATTAAAATTGCAGTCGGAACAGTAGGTTGCGCCGGGCTGCTTTTCTCTTCTGGCGGGGGCGGCGTGCGGAGGCTGATGGATCGGGAATTACCAAAACACAATAAAAAACTCAAAAGTTATGTCTAAAATCAAAGTAGGTATCAACGGTTTCGGCCGTATCGGCCGTCTGGTGTTCCGCGCGGCAATGACCAAAAACGATATCGAAATCGTGGGGATCAATGACCTGGTGCCGGTGGACTACATGGCGTACATGTTGAAATACGACACCATGCACGGACATTTCCAGGGGACGATTGCCGTCGAAGACGGGAAACTCGTGGTGAATGGCAAGGCCATTCGCGTGACCGCTGAAAAAGATCCGGCAAACCTGAAGTGGAACGAAGTAGGGGCTGAGTATGTGGTGGAATCCACCGGTCTGTTCCTGACCAAGGAACTGGCTGAAAAACATATTCAGGCTGGGGCGAAACGCGTCGTGATGTCGGCTCCGTCGAAAGACGATACCCCGATGTTCGTGATGGGGGTAAACAACAAGGAATACAAAGGACAGACTATTGTTTCCAATGCTTCGTGCACCACGAACTGTCTGGCGCCGATCGCCAAGGTGCTGAATGACAAGTTCGGAATGGTGGACGGGTTGATGACTACCGTTCATTCGACCACGGCTACGCAGAAGACTGTCGACGGACCGTCGATGAAGGACTGGCGTGGCGGACGGGCTGCTTCGGGGAACATCATTCCGTCATCGACCGGTGCTGCCAAGGCGGTGGGGAAGGTCATTCCGGCGCTCAACGGGAAACTGACCGGTATGTCGCTGCGCGTGCCGACGCTGGATGTCTCGGTGGTGGACTTGACTTGCAACCTGGCCAAGGATGTGACCTATGACGAAATCTGCAAGGCGATGAAGGAGGCTTCGGAAGGCGAACTGAAAGGCATTCTGGGGTATACCGAAGATGCTGTCGTTTCGAGCGACTTCTTGGGCGATGCGCGTACTTCGATCTTCGACGCGAAGGCTGGTATTCAGCTGACTCCGCGCTTTGTGAAAGTCGTTTCGTGGTATGACAACGAATGGGGGTACTCCAATAAGGTGGTGGAACTCATTCAGCACATGAATACGGTTAAGTAGGTCTTTCTCTTTACTTAATGGGAAGGGCGCCCTGATTTTTCAGGGCGCCCTTCTTGCTTATTCGGAGAGTGGTGTGCTATTGGAGGTAGAGCAGGGCAGTGGCGTACACGGCGATCCCTTCCTCCCGACCGGTGAATCCGAGCCGTTCGGTGGTGGTCGCTTTGATGGAAATGTCTTCGGCGGCAACATCCAGGATCGGGGCCAGCGTCTCCCGCATCCGGTCGATATATGGTCGCAGTTTCGGCGCCTGTGCCAGTATCGTGCAGTCGGCGTTTCCTAAAATATAACCTTTCTCATGCACTAATTTCATACATCTCTTGAGTAATACTTTGCTGTCTATCCCTTTGAATACCTGTGCATTATCTGGAAAATAAACTCCTATGTCTCCCAATCCAAGGGCGCCGAGCAGGGCGTCGCATAGGGCGTGGATCAAAACGTCGCCGTCGGAGTGGGCTACAAAGCCTTTATTATGTTCAATGCGTATGCCGCCGAGCCACATGGGTAACCCTTCTGCCATTGCGTGCACGTCGAATCCGTTCCCTATTCGTATCTTTTTCATTTTTATTTATTATTTTTAATCGTTCGTTTATTTCCTACCCTACTGTGAGTGACTGTTCTTTCTTTGAAAAGAAAGAACCAAAGAAACTTTCAGATAGCTGCGCTACTCCTT
>NZ_CANQYJ010000113.1 GCF_947628055.1 uncultured Rikenella sp. | reverse complement strand
GGCGGCTAATTATGTAACTGAGGGGTACAATTTGATAACCCGACCAACGACATTCCCGGTGGCTCCTGCCGGAGGAGGGACGATCCAGGTAGTTTGGGATAGTTATCCTACACAGGAATCAATCAATGCGCTTTGGGGATTTAAATGGGCGTCAGGTGCAAGGGGATCGTACACGCAGGCGTTGGCTGGTGGTACATTAGCCGGTTATGCCCACTACTCCTGGACGGGTGCTTCGGGTAACTTTACTTACCTGAACTCTGCAACCGGAGATGTGTCGGTAGCCTCGAAAGGCACGGCGGTCAGTGGCGTAACCGGTGGCCCGACGGTCTATCCCGGACAAACGTTGACGTTTACAAATCATGCGGCATATGGCGGCACGGTGGTTACCTGGGAGGATGTAACTACTCCGTGCTCTTTGCAACAGGCGGCTAATCACATAGTTGCAATTCAGCTGACGCCGGGTTCACTGTCGTATGCCTCGGTATCCTATGCCGGCGGATCGTCGTCCCCTAAAACGACGTACCAAGACGGCTGGCATTTCAAGTTCAGTTCGGGAGCCACGACGACAAGCAATACGGTTCCGGCCGGTTACGGAACGGAAACCATTCACAACACTTGGACCGGCAGCGCGGCCGGAGCTTCGATCGGGACCACCTGGGGCGAGGTCGTCTGGTCGCAGAACAACTCGGCGACGTCTCGATCCATTACCGTAACGCGAACGGTCTATAATGTCTTGACGCCCAACGCGGCCAACTATCCGGGTGCTCCGACTGTCATGTCCAATACGCAGACTTACGTCGGCATCTGTACGCAATCCGGGATACCGCAGTCCTCGGAGCTTCGGTACCAGTATGCCGACCAACCGTCGCAGTACCCGCGGTTCATTCGCAACGGGCCGCCTTCCGGGAGCATTGAGAGAAGTTACCGCTCGGCAATCCGAAGTACCCGAGGCTCGACGGTTACTTATCATGACGGGACGATCTCGAATGTGGCGGCGTATGATTTGGCGGATTACATCTCGACGACCAACTATTCCATCGGTTTCAATCCGTATACCGGCTCCGAGTTCATAAATAATTATCCTTATACGTATGGGACGGTGAGTTTCACGGTCACGGGAGGAAATCCGAGCCGGTCGTTTTCCTGTATAGCGCTGTTCGAGAAGAATTACCGAGATTATGAAGCGGCAGGATACCCTTCATGGCTCCTGCCGATCGACCCGGACAATAAGGAGTTCGGGCTGTTGGAACCTTTGGCTTTGTCATCGACGGAATGCTCGGTCTTGCGAACGCTCGCCACGGAGGGGGTCGCCGTGCTGTCGGGAGACGAAGCGGCGGAGGTCGATCTGGTCGCTTTGTCGGCTCGGATCAACGCGGCGCGACGCCCGGATACGAATCGGTATGTCCGACAAGAGGACGGCACGTGGACAGTAATCGAAGAGGCAAGGCGAAAATAGTGTCAAAAATTGGCGGATTGATTTTTTTTTCGTAATCTTGGGTCAAAATAGAGGTATTGTTCATGGATAACAACTTGCTGAAACAACTCATTGCGCAGCACCGGAGGGTGGTGATCCCCGATTTCGGCGCTTTTCTGAAAAAGGATACGCCGCAGGGAGAAGAGCTGGTATTCAGCCCGTTTCTGCGCAAGGACGACGGAACGGTGACCGATGCCATCGTCCGCGAATACGGGGTCGAGACCGAAGATGCGCGGGCCATGGTTGCCGAGTTCGTCATCTATTTGAGACAGTCGCTCGCATCGTCGGGCCGTTATTATATCGAAGGAGTGGGAATGCTGGCTGCGGATGCCAACGGAGTCGTTACGCTCCGGGAAGGCGAAGTGCCGGAACCGGAGCCGGTAGTGCCGGAGTCCGTTTCGGAACCGGAACCACAGGTGCAACAAGTACGGGTTCAGCCTGTGCCGCAGCAGGTGCAACAGACTCAGGCAGCGGGTTTTGTGCGTCAGACGCAGCAGCCTCAGGGACAGCAGGTTCCGGGGATGACCCGCCCGCAGTCGATCCAGGTACAAAGACAGCCGCAGATGCAACAGCCGGCGGTGCCACCTGTGCAGCAGATGCCGGTGCAGCAACCACCGTTCCCGAGAACGTATCCGGGGATGCCGCAGCAAACTCCTGCGCCGGGATATGGACAACGGCAGGGGATGCCGGTGCAGCAGCCGTTCCAACAACGGACGCAGCCTGTGCAGCAGATGCCGCAGCAACAAGCTGTGCGGCCTCCGATGCCGGGACAGCCTGTGCGGAACGGCGGCCAGGCTCCGTTACCGCCGTCGCAAAGACAACCGCAGGCTGCAACGGCGATAGGAGGAGGGGGAGCGATGCCGCCGCGCGGGCCGCAGGGGGCGAATGCAATAGGGCAGAATGCGGCAGGGCGGGGAGTGCCGGGGGCGGCGACTGGAAAGCCGGGGCAGCATCAACGTCGTCCGGGCCCGCCGCGCCGCAGGCCGCAAAAAACGAAGACCGATATATGGCTGATCGTGGCCATTATAGCGGCTTTGGTGGTGATTGCCATTATGATCTACGGCTTCCTCAATACAGGCAAAGGCGATATCGATATGGAGATGATTAACGAGGCGATGGCGCCGGTGCAGGATAGCGCTGCGGTGGTGGATCCGGAGTTGTGATCTTTTCTTTCTTTTGTGCAGGAATTCGATATTTCGATCTTAGGACATGCCAGAAACGACAAAAGGGCGGAAATTTCCGCCCTTTTGTCGTTTCTGGTATAATCGCAAGGCTTTACAAACCCCTTTCGTGCGTTAGGGTAATTACGGCCCGGCTTGCGTGCCGAGCGGCACCAGGCTCGAGACGACAAAAAAACTACGATTGAAAACCGATTCTCCGCATCAGCGGCGGAAACCGCCGACAAAGAAGAAAAAACGCTTACTTATCGTCGCAGCGGCGGCGGTAAGCGGCAGGAGTCATCCCGAAACGCTCCCGGAAAAGCTTGATGAAATGCGACGTGTTGTTGAACCGGCACTCGCGCGCGATCTCGGCAACGGATCTCGACGTCGTGATCAGCTGAAGCCGCGAATGGGCCAGCCGCTGCTCGTTGAGCCACTTGTGCGGCGAAGTGTGGAAAGTGCGCCGGAACTCGCTCTTGAACATGCTCAGGCTCATGCCGCACAGGGAGGCCAGCTCCGGCAGGCCGACGTCCGTGAAGATGTTCTCCCGCATCACCTCCGGCAGCGAATGCCGGCTGTCGGAAAGAGCCCTGCACACCGGCCGGCAGATGCAGCAGCCGGGACGGGTCAGCAGAAGCTGCACCAATTCGCACAGCTTGAGATGGCCCAGCTCCGGATGGGAAAGGTGTATCTGCGAGGCGACGAACGGGGTCAGGGAACGGAAGAAATTCTCGACCACGGGCCATGCCGGATAGGTGTAAATATCGGTGCTGTTGCGGCACCCGGAACAGAGCGTGCGGATCGATGCGAAACTTTCGGGAGGGGTGAAGCCGTTGCGCAAATCGGCCGGCGTGTAGAAAAAGAGGGTCTGACGGAACGGGTGGGAGGGGTCTGCCGGACTGTTCTCGACGTAATGGGTGCCCCGGGTGATGTGGAACAGCTCGCCAGCCCGCACGGTGATGTATTTGTCGGCCAAGTGGATCAGCTTGGTGCCCTGTTCGACGTAGCCGATGGCGTTGCGGCCGTAACGGACGGTCTGGATGCCGACGTTGGTCTCGCTCTGGTGAAGGAAGATGACGGAGGGAGTAGTGAGATCCATAAGTTTGAAAGTTATAGATAAACGGATAGATATATATCGGACTTTTCGGTGCCATGGGCCGCAGGCACGGAAATCATCTCGGGAAACGGAGCGGAGAAAAACTACCGCGGGAAACGGCCGGCTGGCCGGATGTCCATATAAAAAAGAGTCATAAGTTTCTTATAAAAATTATAGTGTAATAGGATTCGCTTCCGTTTCCGCCGGGTGTCTCCGCTGCGTATCTTTGTAAAACAAAGCGGTAATCACGCGAATATGCTGCGAATATACGAATAATTGCGGCAAACTTCAATGCGATTCGGAATTTTCAGACTGAAAGACCGAAGTGGAATGCTCCTCTTTTCTTGAACGGAAACGGAAAATGCGAAACGGAGGGTTTTGACATTCTTTTGTCATGTCGGAAAAGATGAAAAATCGGATTGCAACGGTACAAACCGCGTACCGAAATGGACTTATCGAGGTAAAAATAATACTTATTGCAATATTAATAAAAATTTATCGGTTATGTTTCTATTTTCAGCGCCCCTGTACGAACGATTGGCCGCGGAGGTCTTGGCCGTCTGCGCCGGGCAGGAATGCCTGTCGGAGGAGGTGGTCGAATTGGAGCGGGGAGAAGACGAACTGCTTTTCCGTTTCACCCCTTTCCGGAAGCGGGGGCGGCTCGGCTTCGGACGCTGCCGGATGGAGACTTGGTGCGGAGGGGTGCGGGTCTCCAATAATTTCGAGGCCGACTGGCTCAGGAGGATGCTGCGGTGAAAGGGGATTTCCCGGCGCGGGAGATGCGCGTGGTCGCCGAATTGGAGGAGGGTTACCGGTGGGTGGCCGAATTGGTGAAGCCTTCGGAACTGGAGGAGAATCCTCTGCCGGCGGCGCGGGTCTATATGTCGGCCTTGCGGAACTTAGAGCGGTGCGTGGAGCTGAGGATGAAGTTAGTGCGCGAGGCGGGCGGAATGCCGGAGCCGGAACCGGAGGAACCGGTGGCGACTGTGGACTTGAGCCGTCTGTCGGACGGGGCGCTGCGCGAAGTGGAACGGGCGATGGTGCCCTCGGTACCGGAACCCTTGTTGTCGGAGCTTTCGACCCCGGGATTGCAATGCCCGAAGCCTTCGACGCCGGGACCTTCGACGCAGGAGCCCTTGTTGCCGGAACTTTCGACCCCGGAGCTGCAATGCCCGGAGCCCTCGACGCCGGGACCCTTGTTGTCGGAGCTTTCGACCCCGGGACTGCAATGCCCGGAACCCTCGGCGCCGGAACCCTTGTTGTCGGAGCTTTCGACCCCGGAGTTGCAATGCCCGGAGCCCTCGACCCCGGAGCCCTTGTTGTCGGAGCTTTCGACCCCGGAGCCCTTGTTGTCGGAGCTTTCGACCCCGGAGCTGCAATGCCCGGAGCCCTCGACGCAGGAGCCGGACGAGGTCTTGCCGGAGGGCGCGCAGGGTACGGACGGGGCGGAGAATGGAGGCGATGACCGGAACAGATCATGCGAAAAGAAAATTTGTGCGGCGGTGGAACCGCCGAAGGATACGAAGAAAAGGACGGCGGCCGCGCGGCCGAGGGGATCGCGGAGCGGCCCCGCTCGGGGGGCCGGGAGCGGAAGCAGGAGCAAGTCCCCGTCGTCGGGATAAATTGTCCGCGGAACGAATGGGCGCGGCGTCTGCTGACGGCTTTCGCGGCGGCGGTCATGCCGGAGATGGAGTGGACGCCGTTCCACCGGGTCTACTATCGTCTTCTCGAGGCGTTCGCAGCGGGACGGGTGCGGCGGATGATGGTCAGCGTGCCGCCGCAGCATGGCAAAAGCCGCGGGGCGTCGGTGCTGCTCCCGGCCTATCTGCTGGGGCGTGACCCGGAGCTGCGGATTGCGGTGGCTTCCTATTCTTTCGCGCTGGCGGGAAGATTGGGGCAGGAGGTGCAGCGGCTGATGTCGGACGAACGGTACCGGAAGATTTTCCCGGCTGCGGTGCTCAAGGGTTCGGGGCCTCGGTCGGCGGGGGAGCGCACGGCGCGGCGGACGGCGCAGGAGTTCGACTGTGTGGGGGCGGCGGGCGGTCTGAAGGCGGTGGGGCGAACGGGATCGCTGACGGGCTGCCGGGTGGATGTGTTGATTGCGGACGATTTGTACAAGGATGCGCTGGAGGCGCATTCGCCGCTGGTGCGCGAGCGGGTCTGGGAGTGGTATCAGGCGGTGGCGCGAACGAGGCTGCACGATGGCTCGCGGGAGTTGGTGGTCTGTACGCGGTGGCATGAGGATGACCTGATCGGCCGCTTGAAACGGACGGAGCGGGTGGTGGAGCTGCGGGCGTGGGATCAGTTGGTGGGTTTGCCGCCGGATGTGTGGGTGTCGGTGTCGTTCGAGGCGCTGAAGGCTTCGCCGCCGACGGAGCTGGATCCGCGGGCGGTGGGGGAGCCGCTCTGGCCGGGGCGGCATTCGGCGGCGTGGCTGGCGCAGCGGAGGGCGGCGGATCCGGCGATGTTCGAGGCGTTGTTCCAGGGGAATCCGGTGGCGCGGGAGGGGCTGCTCTACGAGGGGTTCAGTACCTATGTGGCTTTGCCGGCGGCCCTGAGGCATCGGGCGAATTACACGGATACGGCGGACACGGGCGATGACCGGCTTTGCTCGATCTGTTATGCGGCGGGGGTCGATGGGTTGTTCTATGTGACGGATGTGGTCTATTCGCCGGAGCCGATGGAGGAGACGGAGGTGGCGGTGGCGGCGATGTTGGTGCGCAATGGGGCGACGGTGGCGCATGTGGAGAGCAACAATGGGGGCCGGGGCTTCGGCCGGGCGGTGGAGCGCCGTCTGCGCGAGGGGGGCAATCGTTTGTGCGTGGTCAGGCTGTTCCACCAGGGGGGAAACAAGGAGGCGCGTATCCTGACGCATGCGCCGACGGTGGAGCGGCTGGTGCGGTTCCCGGCGGACTGGCGGGTGAGGTGGCCGGAGTTTGCGGCGGATGTGTGCGGTTTCCGGCGGGTGTTCCGTGCGAATGCGCACGATGATGGACCGGATGCGCTGACGGGGATTGTGGAGACGGAACTGGAGCCGCGCGGGGGGCGCATCCGTCTGGGGGGCTTCTCGAGGCGGTGAGTGTGGGCCGATCTTTCTTTGGGCGGTGTGGTTGGCGGGCTTTTTTGTCGGGCCACAGCCGCGGCGGTTTTTGGGGCTGCATTGCTTTTTGCCTGGTGTTTTTAGGGGGATTTGCACGGCTTTTTCCCTGCGTTTTTTGGGGGCTGCATTGCTTTTTCCCGGCGCGGGGAAATACTGCACAAATCTATTCGCCTTTCCGCGTTAGCGGGCAGGCCGAAGCCGTGCCCAGCGGAGGGTGCCGCCGGGCATTCCGACCGAGAGTTTGTTCGGCCAAAGTCCCCGCCGGCTTCGGCCGAAAAATTGGATAAAGGCAGCCATAGCGATACGAAATATCGCCTGTCCCGCCGGGGGTGCCGCTCGGCAATCGAGCCGGGGAGTCTGTTTCGCCTAAGTCTTCCGCCGGAGTGGTTCCGGACTGGTATCGGGAGATCATGGCCGAACCGGATTTTGCCTGTGTGCGGCCAAAGTACAACTTCAGCCACAGCTTGCAGCACGTAAATAGTACCGAAAAAACAGTACGGTCTCTATGATCTCCCTATGTCAGGCCGGAGCCACCCCAGGCGGAGGGTGCCGCCGGGCACTCCGACCGAGAGTTTGTTCGGCCAAAGTTTCCGCTGGCTTCGGCCCGAGCGAAAACAGTTTAGAGTTCTGCGTATTCGGCCTCGTGCCCACCCCTAAGGCCGGAGTGTCGAGCGGTACAGCAGCAGCCGGCGATTCTGTGAATCGCAACAACTATAAATAACTGTAGGTTTTATTGTACGTGTTCGGGAGTGAACTGTTCTCTTTAACTTCGCTTCGCTTGTTTTCCTCGCGCTACCTCGGCATAGCCCGCAAGCGGTCTCTGCCCTCGGAACGCTGCTCGGTTGTGAACAAAGAGAACCAGAAAACCGACGCAACAGCCGAGAGCCATCGAGCTTGCTCGAATGGCCGAGGCGTCAGGAGGAAGGCGCAGCCAAACTTTTTGAGATGCTAACGCATCTCTTGAGCCTGTCGGGTACCCTTGTCTTCGATTCTTTTGGGCCGGGAGCAATAGACCGCTCTTCATATTGCGATCCTTCGGATCGCCGACCTCAGCGCCCAGCGGCGAAGCCG
>NZ_CANQYJ010000112.1 GCF_947628055.1 uncultured Rikenella sp. | reverse complement strand
CGGCTGCTGCGTCGGTTTTCTGGTTCTCTTTGTTCACAACCGACGCTGCCAGCGAGAGCAGAGCGGGCTTGCACGCTCTGCCGAGCGGCGAGGAGGAAAACGAGCGAAGCGAAGTTAAAGAGAACAGTACCCTCCCATGCACGTACAATAAAACCTACACCAGTATTTCCAGCGTTGAAGGCCGCAATTCCGCAATTGAGGCACAAAACAGCAAACCTCCGCAGCCACTGCCGGCAGAAATTCAGATTCTTCTGCCATAGCCACCGCGGAGGTATTTCGCTTTCCATAAAACGACCTCCCAACCCCCCATCTCCGGAGGAGGTAAAGTCAGTTTGTTAAGAGATAAAATAATTGCGCATCCGCTCGAACAGATTCCGAGCTTTGCCACCCGAAACCTTCGGTTTGAAATTGTCAGACGTCCGGAGTTTCTCCAACGCCTCTTTTTCCGCCGGCGACACATGCGCCGGAATATAGATGTCCACCACGACCAGCAGGTCGCCGGCACCATAGCCATTCAAGTCAGGAATACCCTTGCCCCGCAGCCGCAGCACACGCCCCGCCACCGTTCCCGGTTCGATCTTGATCCGAGCCTTGCCGTCCACCGTCGGTATTTCGACCGAATTGCCCAACACCGCATCCGCCACATTCAGCTGCAAATTATATATCAGGTCATTCCCCTCGCGTTTGAGTTCCGGATGCGGCTCCTCCTCGATCACCACGAGCAGATCGCCGTTTATCCCCCCATGCTTTGCCGCATTGCCTTTGCCCGACACCGAGAGCTGCATGCCTTCGCCGACCCCCGCCGGGATATTGATTTCCACAACCTCCTCCCCCTTGACCGTACCGTTACCGTGGCATTTCGGACACGGATCGGTAATCACCTTGCCGCTGCCGCCGCACGTAGGACAGGTCGTAGTGGTCTGCGTGCGGCCGAAAAAAGTGTTGACCACCTGAGTCACATGCCCCGAGCCGCCGCACGTGGAGCAAGTCGTATAGGAATTGGCATTTTTCGCACCCGAGCCGCCGCACTGATCGCAAGAAATGTCTTTCTTGATTTTCAGTTTTTTTGTCGTCCCCTTGACGATCTCCGTCAGCGAGAGCTTGACTTTCACGCGCAGATCGCTGCCCCGGTTCACAGACTTGCCGCCATAGCCTCCCGACGATCCCGAGCCGAAACCGCCGAAACGTCCTCCGCCGAAAATATCCCCGAACCGGGAGAATATATCTTCCATCGTGAATCCGCCGTATTCGCCGCCGAATCCGCCGTATCCTCCCGCTCCGCCGGCACCGCCCATTCCGGCGTGGCCGAACTGGTCGTAACGCGCTTTTTTGTCCGGATTGCTCAACACATCGTAAGCCTCGGCAGCCTCCTTGAATTTTTCCTCAGCGTTTTTGTCTCCGGGGTTTTTGTCGGGATGGAACTGGATCGCGGCTTTACGGTATGCCTTTTTGATCTCGTCCGGCGATGCGTCGCGGCTTACGCCCAACACTTCGTAATAATCTCTCTTATCTGCCATTATCTAATTTGATTCTTTTTATTCCTTCGTTTTGTCATTACCCCGGTGCGGGGCCGATTTGTCGATCTGCAGTGTTGTCCTGCGATTTTCCGGGTGCTCCGGCCCATACGAAAGGTAGGTTTATATTGTACGTGTTCGGGAGGGTACTGTTCTCTTTGTGAACAACCGACGCTGCCAGCGAATCCAGAGGCCGCTTGCGGACTATGGTGAGCGGCGAGGAGGAAAACAAGCGCAGCGCAGTTAGCGAGAACCAGAAAAACTTTTTGAGATGCTTCGCATCTCTTGAACCTGCCGGGTACTCTTGGTCTCGATCCTCTTGGGCCGGAAGCAATAGACCGCTCTGCTGCTCCTCAGTTCGACCTCGCGCCCACCCCCCCGAGCGGCGAAGCCGCTCGGCGCGAAGGTCGGCGGTTCTAAAGAACCGCAATATAAAGAGCGGTCTATTGCCCCGGCCCAAAGAAAGCGCAATGCAAGAGGACTGCGGAGCCTAAGGAGTAGCGCAGCTATCGGAAAGTCTTTTGGGTACCTTTTCTTCAGAAAAGGTACGGTTCCATCCGGCACGGTGCTAAATAAACCTACGGTTAATAAAACAGGGTCGCAGCCTGCGGCGGATATTTCGGGTAGTTACAGTCCGGTTCGAGTGCCGAGCCGCACCCACCTCGCCACCCGGTTAGCGAAACACAGAACAGCCACACGAAAATCGACAAAGAACGATACCAAACAACCCAGAGCAAAACAACCATTTACTCGCCGACGACCACCTTGGCAAAACGCAAGACCTTATCCTTCAGCATATAGCCCGTCTGCACCACATCGATCACCACCCCCTTTTTGTCCGGTTCCTCCACCGGCACCTTGGCCACCGCATCATGGAAATCGACATCCAACGGTTTGCCCAGCGCATCGATCGGCACCACCCCCTTCGATTTGAGCACATCCAAGAACTTCTGATAGATCAGGCGTATTCCCTCACACTCCGCCGCCACATGCTCCTTGCCCTCCAGCGCCGCCACCGCCCGCTCGAAATCATCCACCACCGGAACGATCGCCCGGATCACATCCTCCCCCCCGCTCGAAATCAGCTCCATCTTCTCTTTGAGCGTCCGTTTGCGGAAATTATCGAACTCCGCCGACAGACGCATATACTTATCCTGCCAAGCCTTGCACTCCTCCGCCAATTTGTCACCCTCCTGCGTCACTTCGGCCCCCTGAGCCTCCCCATCCGGTGTCAGCGTGTCAGTATCGGTTGTCGGTTCAGGGACATCATTCTCCATCGTCTTATTTTCAAACTCCTGATTTTCAATATTATTCTCCTGGTTCTCCATATCAGTAGCATATTATTTCCTACAAAGAACGTCAAATAGCGTACCAATCATTTTTCCCCCCGCCCGAACACCGAGCGCAGGATTTCCATCTGCCGCTCCGGGTTGAACTTTTCGGAAATCACCGCATGACAAGCCCTTCGGACAGCCTCCCGTTCCCCGGGAGATAACTCGATCCACCGACAGATCGCCCTGGCAAGATCAGCCGCATCCCCCTCGGCGAACAGCGAGCCGGTTACGCCCGGCTCGATCGCCTCATATTCAGGCATTTGTTTATTCCCGTCATCATGCGTCACCACCGGCGTACCGAACGTCAGCGCATGGATCGCCGTCAGGCCCACATTTCCCGGACTGACACACGCCGCACCGTAATACAGAAACATCCCGATCATCTCATCATCATACGATTCGCCATAGAACCAGATCCGGTCGGCCAGCCCCAGCCTTTCCGCATTTTCAGACAGTTCCCGCCTCATCGGGCCGTCGCCGATCAAGACCAGATTGCACACCCGCCCCTCCGCAGCCAGAATCGACAGCGCCTCTATCAGCATATCCAGCCGTTTAGCCGCCGTCAGCCGCCCCACGAACACAAGCAGCGGCAGGTCGTTCCCGAAATAATTGCGGATAAAGCTCCGGTCTCCGATCCGGTTGCGGATCGCCGCCTGCTTGTCATAGTCCAGCGAATTGTAGATCACCGTCATCCGCTCCGCCGGATACCCCCTCTCGAGCAGCAGGCGGAAAGACCGCTCGCCGTACAGGAGCAGGTGTCCCGCCAGCCGGAAATACCACATATTCTTGCGCAGTCGCAATCCCCGTTCGTCGCCGTGCAGCCCGTGCGACCATAAATAGACCCGGCGGCCCAGCAGCCGCGCCGCCGCCGCGATGATCCAATTGGAGCGTATCCCCGGATTCCCCGTCAGGATGTAGGCATCGTACCTCTTCGAGAAAGCCTTCCGTATCGCCCCCTTCTGCCACACCAACTTGCCCCCCTTGCGGTACACATTATGCAGATAGCCCCGAAATCCCCGGAGCGGCCGAATATCCATCAGAGCGATCCCCCCCGTGGACTCCTCGCCGGCCAGAAAGTCGAAATCCAGCTCCGGGTCGGCATCCATCCGGCGGTAGATCCCCTCGCGGTAAAGGGGCGCAATATTGAATATGCAGCAGATTTTCATACCGTCTGCAAAGATACGCCTCTCTTTTCTTTGTGCTGTATGGAACCGTTCTTTTTCTGAAGAAAAAGAACCAAAAAGACTTTCGAGAATGCTTCGCATTCTAAGGCCTGCCGGGTCATTATTTTGGCGCGGCGGATGGGGGTGCCCGAAAGGGCTTAGCCCCCATTCCGCCCGCCAAAGCCGAGGATTGCGGAGCTTAAGGAGTAGCGCAGCTATCTGAAAGTTCTTTGATGCCGTCTTTCTTTCAAGAAAGCGGCAGTTTCATACGGCACAATGTAAAAGAGGGTTACTATCTTTGTACGTATGAAAATACTGATCGTACATAACCGCTACAGCCGAGCTGGCGGCGAAGAAAACGTCGTCGCCTTCCAGCGGCAGCTGCTCGAAAGGCACGGGCACAGCGTCGTTGTGTACAAACGGTCGTACGACGAGATCCGGGAGTGGCAGTTCGGGCGATTGGCCTCACTCTTTTCCGCACTCTACAACCCCCGTTCCGTGCGCGAAATACGGGAACTCGTGGCGAGCGAGCGGCCCAATATCGCACTCATCCACAACCTCTTTCCCGTCATATCCCCCGCCATACTGCCCGTGCTGAAAAAAGGCGGCGTGCGCGTGCTGATGATCCTGCACAACTACCGGCTGGCCTGTCCGACCGGCCTGTTCTACACCCGCGGCGAGATTTGCGAGCGGTGCGGGTTCAAGTCCGGGCGGGAGTGGAACTGCCTGGCCCATCAGTGCGAAGGTTCGTGGGCGGGGAGCTTCGGGTACGCCTTGCGGGGTTGGTGGAGCAGGACACAAAGCTATTTTTCGCGGAACGTCGATCGCTTCCTCGCCCTGTCCGACTTCCAGCGGGACAAACTGAGCCGGTATACCGGCATTCCGGCAGAGCGGTTCGCCGTGGTGCCGAACAGCATCGAACCCGCCTCCATGCCCGCCCCCTCTCCCGCCGCCGTCGCAGGAGGGAGACACTATGTCGCCTACGCCGGACGGCTGAGCCGGGAAAAAGGGATCGACTTACTGTTTGAAGCCGCCCGGCGGCTGCCCGGCCTCGAATTTCGCGTGGCAGGGATGGCCGCCCAGGGATACGCACTGCCTCCCGTGCCGGAGAACGTGCAGCTCGTGGGACAGCTCGACAAAGCACAGCTCGCCGACTTTTATACCGGAGCGCAGGCCGCAGTTGTGACCAGCCGGTGGTACGAAGGCTTTCCGCTGTCCGTGATCGAAGCGATGTACTACGGCACACCCGTCCTCGTGCCGGAGTTGGCCGGCCTGCCCGAGATCGTGGATCACGGGAAATGCGGAGCGATCTATGCGCCCGGTTCGGCAGACCGGCTGGCGGAACAGCTCGCCCGGCTGGCCGCCGATCCCCAGCTGGCTTCCGATATTGGCAGCCGCGGGCGGCAGCGGGTGATCGACCGCTACAATCCCGACGTTTATTACCGTTTATTGATCGAAAACACCCATTGAACCGGCTTTTGCGGCACGAAATATGCAATCCGCAAAAAGACCGTATCAACCACACACCCGGATCATGTCAACCCAGCTATTCTCCCCGCTCACCTTGCGGGCAGTCACACTCCGCAACCGCATCGCCTTGTCGCCCATGTGCCAGTATTCCGCCCGCAGCGGACACACAAGCGACTGGCATTTAGTACACTACGGCAGCCGCGCCGTGGGCGGAGCCGGCCTCGTCATCGTCGAAGCGACAGCCGTCCGGCCCGAAGGGCGCATCACCCCCGACGACCTCGGCCTGTGGGACGACAGCCACATCCCGGGCCTGCGCCGGATCGCCTCCTTCATCGAAGCCCAGGGCTGCGCGCCCGGTATCCAGTTAGCTCATGCCGGTCGCAAAGGCAGCACCGCCTCCGAGTGGAAAGGCGGAGGTTATTTGTCGGCACAGGACGGCGGCTGGCGAACCGTAGGGCCGTCAGCCATCCCGTTCGGCGACCGGATGCCCGCACCCCAGACACTGTCCGCGCCGGAAGTCCGGTTGGTAGCCCGCGATTTTGCAGGCGCCGCCCGGCGGGCCGTCGAAGCCGGATTCCGGGTCATCGAGATCCACGCCGCCCACGGCTACCTGCTTCACGAATTTCTCTCCCCGCTGTCGAACCACCGTACCGACGCATACGGCGGCAGTTTCGAGAACCGGATCCGGTTGGTGTCGGAGACCGTCGACGCCGTGCGGGAGACGATCCCCGACCGGCTGCCGCTCTTGGTGCGCATTTCGGCCACAGACTGGGCCGACGGCGGCTGGGACATCAGTCAATCCGTAAAACTGGCGCACCACCTCAAACAGAGAGGCGTCGACCTGATCGACGTATCGAGCGGCGGATTAGTACCCGAAGCCGCGATTCCGGCCGGACCCGGGTACCAGGTGCCCTTTGCCGCCGCTATCCGCAAAGAGACCGGGATCAAGACCGGCGCGGTAGGGCTCATCACGGAACCCGCACAGGCCGAATCCATCCTCGAAGCAGGGGACGCCGATCTGATCCTGCTGGGGCGCGAAATGCTGCGCGACCCGTACTTTCCCCTCCGCGCCGCATCGGAATTGTATGAAGACCAGCCATGGCCGGTGCAATACGCGAGAGCCGGAATGAAAAAAAGCAGATGAAAAATCGGATTCTGCACGAATATTGATATGCAGAGGGAAACGGGGCGGCGGCCGGACACGACGGAAGGAGAATACGGGTTATGATAATAGCGATCAGCGGAGCCACAGGATTTGTAGGCACCCATTTAAGTGCATATTTGAGGGATCGGGGCACGGAAATCATCCCGATACCGAGAGAGCTTTTCGCCGCGGAAGAGCGGCAGACGCTGGTCGGCGTGGTATCGCAGTGCGACGCCGTGATCAACCTGGCAGGCGCGCCATTGGACAAACGGTGGACCGCAGCATACAGACGCGAGATATACGAAAGCCGGATCGGCACGACACACGCTATCGTCGAAGCCATCAATTCGCTCCGGACGAAGCCCCGTCTTTTCATCTCCGCATCGGCGGTAGGCTATTACCCCTCGTCAGGCTGTTACGCGGAATCGGACGCGAAAAAAGGAGAAGGTTTCCTTTCGGACTTGTGCCGCGACTGGGAAGCGGAAGCAGCCCGGGTTTCGCCCGACGTTCGGTGCGTGATCGCACGGTTCGCCACGGTTCTGTCGTGGGACGGGGGAGCATTCCCGAAGATAGCCAGTCCCGCCCGGCACCGCATCGCAATCCGGTTCGGCTCAGGGATGCAGAACTTCTCCTGGATCGACCTGCACGACCTGCTGCGGGCCGTAGAATTCGTCATGACCCACCCGGCCATCCGCGGGCCGGTCAATATGGTTTCGCCGCGGCGCATCAACCAGGGGCAGTTCACACGGGCCTTGGCCCACCGTTTCCGCTCGTGGCTGATCCTGCCCTTGCCGGGCGTGCTGCTGCGGATGATCCGGGGCGGCGCCTCGCAGCTGATCCTGTCGGGACAGTGCGCCTATCCGGAAAAACTGCTCGCACACGGCTTCACATTCCGCTCCCACGGGATCCGCGATTTTCTGTCGCAGCCCCGGGAAAAAGAAAAGTGAAAGGAACAGGGGGAATCATTTTCCCCCCTTCACCTCGTTCGCGAGCGGCTTCCCTTCGGCGAAATCCCGGATATTGGACAACGTCGTCTCCGCGATATTGGCCAGCGCCTCGCCGGTGAAGAACCCCTGATGCGAAGTGACGATCACATTGTTGAACGACAGCAGGCGCGCCAGCATATCGTCGTCGATGATCTTGTCCGACTTGTCCTCGTAGAAATACTCCCCCTCCTCCTCGTACACATCCAGTCCCGCCGCCCCGATCTTTTTCTCTTTCAGCCCCTCGATCAGCGCATCGGTTCGGATCAGCCGCCCCCGGCCCGTATTGATCAGCATCACCCCCGGCTTCATCCGCGCAATCGCCCCCTCGTCGATCATGTAACGCGTCTGTTCG
>NZ_CANQYJ010000111.1 GCF_947628055.1 uncultured Rikenella sp. | reverse complement strand
CGTCGTCGATGGAACAGACTTTATTGGTGGGGGACTACATTTTTGTCGACAAGGTGCATTACGGGCCGAAGATGCCCAATACCCCGATCTCCTTCCCGTTCGTACAGAACACGCTGCCTTTCTGCAAATCCACGCCTTCTTATGTAGACTGGATTCAATGGCCTTACAAGCGGTTGGCGGGGAAAGGGACGGTGCGTAATGACGATGTCGTGGTGTTCAACTTTCCGGAAGGGGATACGGTGGCGCTGGGGACGATTACCGTGCCGGACGAATACGGCAGGACGATCACGACCGACGTGTCGACTACAAGCTACTACGAATTAGTGCGTTCGCTGGGGCGGGAGCGGGTGTACGACGAGCTGAAAGTCTTGTACCGGCCGGTGGACAAGCGGGAGAACTACATCAAGCGTTGCGTGGCGGTGGCGGGAGATACCCTCCAGGTGATCGACGGGAACGTGTTCGTTAACGGGAATGCACAGCGGACTATTCCGGGGGTGCAGTATGTATATATGATAAGTGTCACTGCGCCGATCGGCCCTAAAGTTTTTGAACGGCTGGGAATCAATGCCGAAGAGGTGGGGTATAATTCGGAAGCGGGATTCTATACGATGCCGCTGACGGCGGAAGGCGCAGAACAGATAAAAGGACTGCCGGAGGTGACGGAGGTGGTGCGGTATGTTAGCAGGGTGCCTGACGAGTCGATATTTCCGCACGATCCGGAACGGTATCCGTGGACGGAAGATTTGTTCGGGCCGCTGTGGGTGCCGCAGGCGGGGGTGACGGTGCCGCTGACGGTGGAAAATCTGCCGCTCTACGAACGGATCATCCGCAACTACGAAGGGAACTCGCTGTCGGTGGATTATGCGGACAGTACGATTTATATAAACGGTTCTCCGTCAAAGGATTATACGTTCAAGATGAACTATTACTTCATGATGGGGGACAATCGGCACAACTCGGCGGACTCCCGGTTCTGGGGCTTTGTGCCGGAAGATCATATCGAGGGGAAAGCATCATTCGTTTGGCTCTCGATTACACCGGGTAAGAATATATTCACCGGCATTCGGTGGGACAGGATGTTCCGCGGAATACATTAACAGATACTTTACCACAACCATAAACCAGAATTACCCAAACATTATCGTATTATGAACAAAGCATTGAAAATAGTCGTACTCGCCAAACAGGTTCCCGATACGCGGAATGTGGGCAAGGACGCTATGAAAGCCGACGGTACGGTCAATCGGGCGGCGCTGCCGGCCATCTTCAATCCGGAAGACCTGAACGCCTTGGAACAGGCGCTGCGCATCAAAGACCGGCTGCCGGAAACGACGGTGACTATTCTGACCATGGGGCCGTTCCGGGCAGCAGAGGTGATTCGCGAAGCGATGTTCCGCGGGGCGGACGGCGGCGTGTTGCTCACCGACCGGAAATTTGCCGGGGCGGATACGCTGGCAACCAGCTATACGTTGGCTTGCGCCGTTAAGAAGCTGAATCCGGACTTGATCATTGCCGGACGGCAGGCGATCGACGGGGACACGGCGCAGGTGGGGCCGCAGGTGGCGGAAAAATTGGGCTTGCCGCAGGTGACCTATGCGGAATCTATCGACGGGATCGACGTGCAGGCGGGCGAGATAACGATTCGGCGGCGGTTGGAACATGGAGTGGAAACCGTGGCGATGCGCTTGCCGGGGGTGATTACGGTCAATGCGAGCGCACCGGCCTGCCGGCCGCGGAATGCGAAAATGGTGATGAAATACAAACATGCCCGGACGGTGAGCGAAGTGCAGGAACAGCAGGAAGACTACTATATGGCGTTGCACAAAGAGCGGTGCTACCTTTGCATTCCGGAGTGGGGCTCGGGGGATGTGGATGCCGACGAAGCATCGCTGGGGCTGAGCGGTTCGCCGACCAAGGTCAAGAAGATCGAAAATATCGTCTTTCAGGCCAAAGAGGCGAAGCATCTGACGGGGAGCGACGGGGATGTCGAAGGATTGATTAAAGAGCTTATCGCTTCGCACACAATCGGTTAGTCTTTTTTACTTAAACTTGCACATTAAACGAAATTACCATGAACAACATATTCGTATATTGCGAGATTGAAGACGGCAAAGTGGCGGACGTTTCGCTGGAACTTTTGACCAAGGCGCGGGCGCTGGCCGGGACATTGGGATGCCGGGTCGAAGCGCTGGCGATCGGACACAATCTCGGTGGAATCGAAAAACAGCTGGCGTTATACGGGGCGGAAGTGGTGCATGTGGCGGACGGCGCAGAGCTGGCACCGTTCCGGACACTGCCCCATGCGGCGATCGTTTGCGGAGTGTTCCGGGAAGAACAGCCGCAGATCGCTTTGTTCGGGGCGACCTGTACGGGGCGGGATCTGGCGCCGCGGGTGTCGTCGGCTTTGCACAGCGGTTTGACGGCGGACTGTACGTCGTTGGAAATCGGCGACCATAAAGATGCGAAGACGGGGACGGAATACAAAGATTTGCTCTACCAGATTCGTCCGGCGTTCGGGGGGAACATCATTGCCACGATTATCAATCCGGATCATCGGCCGCAGATGGCTACGGTGCGCGAGGGGGTGATGAAGATGGAGCCGGTTCCGGCGAACGAGGTCAAACCTGCTGAAGTCAAACCTGTCGATTACAAGAAATATTTGAGCGACGGGGACTTTGCGGTCAGAATCGTGGCGCGCGAAATGGAAGAACGGAAGATCGACATCAAAGGCTCGCCCATTATCGTTGCGGGGGGCTACGGGATGGGATCGAAGGAGGGATTCGGTTTGCTCTACCAGCTGGCGGAGGTGCTGGGGGCTGAGGTAGGGGCGTCGCGTGCGGCGGTGGATGCCGGATTCGCCGAACATGAACGGCAGATCGGGCAGACGGGGGTGACGGTGCGGCCGAAACTCTATATCGCTTGCGGAATTTCCGGACAAATCCAGCATACGGCGGGGATGGACGGCAGTTCGATGGTCATCTCGATCAACACCGATCCGGAGGCGCCGATCAACAAGATCGCCGACTATGCGATCGTCGGGGATGTCAATGCGGTGATTCCGAAGATGATCAAATACTACAAACAGAATAGCAAGTAGCTTATTATGAAGCGGATATTACTTACTATCTGTGCGACATACCTCACATTGGGAAGCATTTCGGCGCAAGGTATTAAGCCTGTAGAGCCGGATGCGGCAAATGCGATCGAAGCACTTCAAGTTGCGGGATATGAACTTTTCAATTTCGATCTGAGCAGTTTAAATGATAAAACCTATGAAATCGAGGTTTTCGTGAAGGAAGCGGATAGTGCGGGAATCAAAGAAAAAACACGTTTCGGCATGGGGCCGACGCGTAAATTCCTGAAAGATATGCCGGAAGAATACCGATCGAATTTTACACCGATCGATTCGGAGAGCGGCCTGTATAAACAAGTCTCGAAAATGGGTTTGTATATCATTCCCAAAAACGACTCCACCGTTTTGGCGAGCTTCAGCTTTGGAAAAAGTCATGGAGGGTCAATACCGCTAAAACTCCGGCCACTCGAACGGGATTCGCACATGTGTATGTATACTTCACGACCGTTTAAACTGGATGAATTCAAGTCCGGAATTGACATTCCTTTAATGCTTTACGGCTCGTTCTGGTTTGACCAAAAAATAAACGGACACCGTTTTTGCGGAGACAACGAAATCGATACCAATTTGTCGACGGAGATTCTGAAATATATTCCGCATTATTACATCATCGGTATTCGGCTGACCGAAACGGACTAACCTAAAAAATTTAATAAAAAGACGGAAATGGCTAATTTTTTCTTAGACAATAAAGACATACAGTTTCATCTGGATCATCCCCTGATGAAAAAAATCGTGGAACTCAAGGAACAAGGGTTCCGGGATAAGGCGACCTATGATTACGCGCCGGTGGACTTTGAAGACGCGATCGACAGCTACCGGAAGGTGCTGGAAGTGGTGGGGGATGTGGCGGCCAATACGATTGCCGTGAATGCCGACTCGGTGGACAAGGAAGGCCCGCGGGTCGAAAACGATCGGGTGATCTATGCGCGGGGAACGCAGGAAAACCAGGATATGCTGACGCAGGCGGGGGTCTACGGGATTTCGCTTCCGCGGCGATTCGGGGGGCTGAATTTTCCGCTGGTGCCGTATGTGATGAGTTGCGAACTGGTATGCCGGGCCGATGCAGGGTTCGGGAATATCTGGGGGTTGCAGGACTGCGCCGAGACCTTGCACGAGTTTGCCAGCGAGGAGATCAACGCCGAATACTTGCCCAGAATCAATAAAGGGGCGACGGCGGCGATGGACCTCACCGAACCGGATGCCGGTTCCGATTTGCAGGCCGTGATGCTCAAGGCGACGCCCAACCCGGACAAACCGGGCGAATGGCTCTTGAACGGAGTGAAGCGGTTCATTACCAATGGTGACGGGGATATTTCGCTGGTGCTGGCGAGGTCGGAAGAGGGGACGACCGATGCGCGGGGGCTGTCGTTGTTTGTGTACGACAAGAATCACATGGCGGTCAAGGTGCGGCGCATCGAGCACAAATTGGGGATCATCGGGTCGCCGACATGCGAATTGGTGTTTACCAACGCGCCGGCCAAATTGGTGGGTGATCGGAAGATGGGGCTGATCAAATATGTGATGGCGCTGATGAACTCGGCCCGGCTGGGGATCGGAGCGCAGTCGGTGGGGATCATGGAGGCGGCGTATCGCGAGGCGCTGAAGTACGCCAACGAGCGGGAGCAGTTCGGTAAACCGATTATTCACTTCCCGGCGGTTTACGAGCTGCTGACCAACATGAAAGCCCGTTTGCAGGCGAGCAGGGCGTTGCTGTACGAAACGGCAAGGTTTGTGGATGTCTACAAAAACTATTTCCACCTCGAAAAGGAACGCAAGCTCGAAAAAGAGGAGCGCGACGAGATGAAAAAATACCAGAAACTGGCGGATGCCTATACGCCGTTGCTGAAGCTCTTCTCGTCGGAATACTGCAATAGCGTGGCATACGATGCGTTGCAGATTCACGGCGGGTCGGGATTCATGAAAGACTATGCTATCGAGCGGATCTACCGCGATGCCAGAATTACGACGATCTATGAAGGGACGTCGCAATTGCAGGTGGTGGCGGCGATCCGGGGGGTTACGACGGGGGTATTGCTCGGGCAGATGCAGGGGTATGAGGCGATCAAACCGGTGTCGGAACTCGACGGGCAATATCGGACGTTAGTGACGATGCGCGAACAGTATGAGGAGGCGCTCAAAACGGTGCATGAGGTTTCGGCGAAGGAGGGAAGCGATGCGGATTGGCTCGATTTCCATGCACGGCGGCTGGTCGAAATGGGGGGCTATATCATTATGGGGCATCTCTTGCTGCAACAGGCCAGCCATCCGACGGCTGGAGAGGAGTACCGCATTTCGGCGATCGCGTTCATCAAGGAGGGGCAGGCGAAGTGCAGTGCACATTTGAATTATATCAAAGCGTTCGATCCGGACAGCTTGGGCTATTTCAAAATGGTGCTGGATGAAAAGGTGGAGGCGTAGCTTGGTTGTAGGATCAGCTTTCTCTTCGCATTTCGGGGTAAGGAAATTATCGAATTTCCTTGCCCCGAATTTATTTCCTATATCTTGTTCCATGGCTTGTGTCAATTGAAATTTTCGAGAGGGGAGATTTTATTTCTTAGGATTTAGAAGACCGTCCTTGCCCAGCGAAACGCAGTTTCACCCACTCACCGCGGGGGCCCATTGGGGCTTTTATTGGTGTTTGAGATGACTTAACTTAAGCGGGGCCTGCCTGGCCCGAGGACGGTTCCGTACTTTAGGGTAGTTTATCTTGCTGCCGGCAGACCAATAAAACACCCGAAGGGTGCGGATCGCGTGCCGAGCGGCACCGGCACCGCACCTTACAAAGCGAAATCATTTCGACAAACGACAGTTTGTTGAAATAAGATTTCGCTGGCGCGCGGGAAAGGCGGTTCGGTTCGCGTGTTGATCGGCCCCGCGCGCGACGGCAGGAGTAGGAAATCGTTCAAAAGCAGCTTGCGCTTTTGAACAAGATTTCCTCCAGCGCGCGGGCAAAGACCATATTTGATATGCAAAGGGTCGTAGCCAGCGGAGAAAAAAGATTGTGGATTTTGGCCCAAGAAAGGCCGGAGCCAGCGGGGCTTTGGGGTAGAGGCGGCCAATGAAACAGCCAACGGCTGCGGTTCGAGTGCCGAGCGGCACCAGGCCTCCGCCCGGGGTGGCTCCGGCCTGACATAGGGAGATCGCAGCCGAAAAGTACTTTCGAGAGGTGTGTGGAATAAAGCCCAGTTTCGGGTCGCAGCCCGCGGAGGGGCGATTGAGCGAAGCGATATTTCGGCCCTCCGCATGCCTGGGGCTGCGGGCCGACCGCCTCTTCGAGCCGGAGCTTGTGGTGGATATTTCGGTAGTTCCAGCCCGGCTCGAGTGCCGAGCGGCACTAGGCTGTCGCATGGGGCAGCTCCGACCTGAATCGGGAGATCGGGGAAACGGTTTTGCAGAGCACAGTTTCGCCGCTAATGGAGTAGCTATGGGATAATCATGCTCGGCACTCCAATCAGACTGTAATTACCCAAGACCCTCGCAGACCCCGAACTGAATAAATAAACAAAGAGTGATCTATTTAGGCTTGCAAAATGTTGCGCCGAGAGCCGCTTGTACGTCGAAAAAGGTACCCGACCCCGAACCGAACTTGCGGCGCTCGAAACGTAGTGCAGGCTGGCTGTTCCCTCTCTTGAAAGAAAAGAAATGTCCTGCCGCCAAACAAGCTATGCAATAACAGCCCGACTATTTGATACCCTTGTCGCCCTTACGCCAATTGATCGGACACGCCTCGCCGTATTCTTCGAAATGCTGCAAAGCGTCGATCATCCGCAACGTCTCCTCCGTACTTCGGCTTAGAGGCAAGTCATTGACCAGCTCATGCCGCACGATCCCCTCCTTGTCAATCAGAAAACTGGCCCGGTAAGCCATAGCCGCTCCCTGGAAAGTCACCTCTCCCTCCTCGTTATACAGATAATCGCCCGCCAGTACATCGTAATTCTGCATGATGGTCTTCGACGGATCGGCCACTAAAGGATATTTCACCCCCTCTATGCCACCCTGATTCACAGGTGTCGAGAGAAATTTCTGATGGACGAAATGCGAGTCGCCCGAACAACCGACGACAGCTACGTTTCTCTTGTCGAACTCCTCCGCTAATTCCTGAAAAGCGAGCAATTCGATAGGGCATACCGCTGAAAAGTCAGCCGGATAAAAAAAGAAAAGGACATATTTTTCACCGAGATACTGTTCCAGTGAAAATTCTTGAACGATCTCGCCGCCGTTCACGACCGCCGCGGCGTTGAAAATCGGAGCTTTCCGCCCCACCAGTACTGACATAGCTCGTAAATTTAGATTGGTAATACCCTTCCGACGAGCATAAATTGTGCCATGATTTTAACGGTAAGGTATCGTCTGAGGCTGGCCGGGAGCAAAATTGACCTCCTGGAAATCCGGTTCATTCGAAATGGAGAAGTAGTTGTATCCTACTTCCGGCGGACGATTGAAAGCATAGCCGAGCCTGATTTGTATGCTGTTGAATATCAGCCGCTCGTTCTTGATGCGCACCCCGGCTCCGACCGCTCCCGTAAAACGGTTGCGGAAAATGTTGTTATTATATCCTAACCATCCGACATCGCCGAACAGAAAAAACGCGAATCGGAAATGGTACAGAAACAGCGGAGTGAACAATACGGTTTCGGAACTCATGATCAGTCGGTTGTATCCTTCTATCCAATAATTGTTCGACAAACCGCGAATACCCATTCCCTGCAGTTTCTGATACTTTAACGCTTCGCGTTCCCCCTCCAGCCGGTTGAAACCCATAGTCGCCGATATGACCCCGAATTGCCGGATATAACTGGTCCGCACACGCAACAACGGAGTGAAGTACTTGATCTGCCCCGTGACGACCGCCTGCTGCGGGGTGTAATCGGATGTAAAGAACGATCCCAAAGCCGCCCCGGCCTCTATATAATGGTCTCCTACCAGATTCCCCCAATATCCGCGCACCC